>JBDGPX010000036.1:0-45372 GCA_042219475.1 Halobacteriales archaeon | reverse complement strand
AGGGCGGAAATCCCTTGTGGGGGGAAGTCCATGACTAGTCATGGGTCACCTGACCCGTAACTGATGGTACTGTAGTCCGTCCGTGGAGAGAACCGAGGGAAGGGAATACCGGCGGGAGGATCCGATCCGTAACGATCACTGTGATGAACGGTCGATGGAGCTAAACACTCTGAGCCCCTTGGTATAGATGCCCAGCCGGAGGCCGTCTGATCGTCGGATTCTCTTCGGCGAAAATATCCGGCGCGCCCGCCCCCGGGGCGGTAGTACCGGGGTCAGCCTCCAAGCCGCCTCCGCGCGGCCTAATCTGTCATACCGAACCATCGCCCCGTTGGCGGTGGTTTTGTGTGACCGTCGGTGATATATGTCTTGTGGAATAATGATGTTGAGAGGTTTCAATCGAGAGAGTGCGGTCGATTATTCGCAAACCTATCGGTTATGCTTGATGTCATCCGAGAAGGCTGATCGGTGTGTGACATTCTGGACCGGAACCGGCCCGTCGATCATCAAGAGCGTCGGAACACTCGTCACTCACGGGAAGAGTGGGATTCTCTCGCTGACTCGAAGAACTCACAGAAAGCGATTGTAGCGACAGCCCGGAAGATGTTGGTCTCGATCTACCACATGCTTGATCGAGACGAAGTGTACGATCCACCAGGTGTGAGCGCGTAGACGAGGGAACTGAGGGCCGCCCGAGGCCCTCCGTGAGCGACTGCTATCGCCGGACAGCGACCGCACCGCATCACGATGGGGACCGCCTGCCGGCTGTGTCAGTAGCAGACTCCGAGACGGCGTAATCATTTTGTCGACATTGTCGCCAGCAAGGTAGTACGGTAGGCTCTTGACAAGAGCGGGTGAGAAGGTCAGTAGATGACCGATGGACGAACGATTTAGTGCCTATCTCCAAGGCTTCGGCGTCGGCCTCGTCATCGCCGGCATGCTCAGCCTCTGGCTCGGGGTGTTCGCCAGCGTTGCCACGTTGATCGTCGGGACAATCGTGATCGTCGGGGGAATTCTGTACAAGTATATCGCGTAGACAGTTCCGATCGTCTGTGTTTCGATCACCATCGACGGCCCTCGCCGATTCACTGAGCCACGATATCGAGTAGCGCTTGATCATCGCAGATATCGGTGTTTGATGAACCGTCCGAGCAGGGGAAGGTCACTAAGGTGTAATAGCTTCGCAATCGCCCGCTTATTGCCCTGATTCGCCCGTGCGAGGGTGTCCTCCTCGAGCTGTTTGAGGTCCCGCATTAGCGTATCATAGCGATCGTTGGGCGCGAAATACAGGAGCTCGGTCATGAACAGCCGGGACGTCATCCTGGGCGCGACTTCCGAGTGCCAGAGTTCGTCGTATAATGAGATGTTCTCGGCAGAGGTATCCGGTTGGTCGGGTGTAAGACAATGATCGACAGTAACCGCCGCCGCACGGCCGGAACGCATACCTTTGTGAATCCCCTCGCCCCACAGCGGATCAATCGTCGGGACAGTATCGCCGATCGCCATGAAATTATCCGTACTCAACCGTCCCGGCGGTTGGATATGCGCCGAGCCACGGTGTTGTTTTCCCGCAATGCGTTCGGCGTTCGCGAACCGCGGATCCCTCTCTGTCCAATGTTCGAGATAACCGTCGACGGTCCGTGAACCGTCAGCGTACTGTCGATAGCTGTCGTTTTGGATATAACAGAGCCCCACTTTTGCGGTATCGGCACCCGTGTGAAAAATCCACGAGTAACCGCCGGGGGCATATTCGTGATCCAGCCGGAGCATCATCGAATCGGTCAGATCCGGATAATCGGGATGATCGATCGTCACACCCTCGAACTCGTATTCGATCCCGATGGCCTGATGGTCCCGTTCGAGATCACTAACGCCAACGGCCTGTGCCAATGGCGCCGCCGGCCCGGTGGCATCGATGATGACCTCACCGTACACCTCTTCGGAGCCGTTGTACTGGACACCGACGATCTCGCCGTCTTCCATGATGGGTTTCGAGACCCGAGCATCGAACCAGTAGTCGGCCCCCTTTGCCTGACCGTCCTCAACGAGAAACGTCTTGAAATCCGCGAACTCAAGGACCGCACCAGCCTGATCCTGAATGAAGTGTTCGTTTGGCGACTCCAAGACGACATCGTCGGTGAAATTCATGACGACATCGTCAGGAATGCCAAACGACGTCATCATCGTCGGGAACGTCCCGCCGGTCGATTTGTTACTTTGACGTGGATACTCGTCCGCAGATTCGGTCTCTAGGACGACGACATCGTAGCCTCTGGCGGCGAGGTCACGTGCACACTGCGCCCCGGCCGGTCCCGCGCCGGCGATGACCACGTCAAAGCGGTCCTGCATACCTCCACCTCAGTCGTAACCATAAAGAGTTTTGCTGACTCCAGATATCCATTCCCATCGTCGACGTACGAATCCGTTCGTTATCAGTAAGAAAAACGTCCGCCCTAGATTTATGTACCGATTCCCGAAGTGCCGGATATGGCCGTAGCCACGTCCGCCCTGGCCGAGCTTCGGGAAATCGTCGGTTCGGATCTGCGAGCCGTGATCACGTACGATCGAACCGGGTTCGAACGGGTTCACATGCGCGAAGACCTGTCCGACACTTCCCTTGAGCGACAGTTCGAACAATGGCATGATCAGCTTCTGATCTACCAGTTACAGTTCGCCGACACACAGGCTGAGTTCGATACGACTCTGAATATGATGATGTATTGTCTCGACGGGATGACCATCATCCACATCCCCGCTTCGAAATATCGCGGCACGTTGATCACCATGGAACCCGACGCCGATCATGGGATGGTTACCCTGCGTGGGCTCTGTCGAGAATTCATTCACTAATTGTGCTGCCGGTTCCCACGACAATACGTTCGACCCGAGTGATGTGACGATGCTTGCCAATCGGTAACCGCGGGGTCGGGGTTCGCTCTTCGGGTGAACGGATCAGCTCCGCCGGGATGATTTAGGTAGTCAAAGTTCCGAAGAGTACGGTAGCACATCTTAGCAGACATTAACCAATCGGCTGGCGGTCCGACAAGTGGCTGTTCAGCAGTATGTGGCGCCTAAAAAAGACCGGTGCTTTACGGGACGATGCTCCGACGGCCTCACACGCGGTTGAGGACAGTGAGCTCGGTCGAGCCACATTCCGGACATTCGGGATTCGAAGTGTCCGGATCGACTTTGAACGTCCCTTCACACTCGTCACACCGATACATGTCTTTGCCCTCGGAAACGAACACCCGTTTGACGGATTCGACGAGTCCCATCTGTACCACCCCAACTGAAAGTAATCATTGCAACCTAATGAGGACTGCGCCGATTCCAGGGATGCAAGAATCCTTCGCAGTCCGGGGATCGAGCGATCAGCGGCCGCATCCAACGGTCAAGTCCCCGTCGCGTCCGCCTCGTACTGCTTGTGAACCGCCGTCGCAGAACCGTGGCATCACGCTACCGTAATGCCGAATCGCAGTGGGGACAGATCTCTGCGTTGATCGGGAGATCCCGTTCACATGCTGGACATTCGATCTCTTCATCCGTCTCGAGTAGCGGTGCTCGTTGCATCTCCGTTCCCCTCATACGCTATTTCACGCGCCATCAACATAAGCGGTCCCGCTCAGTACCCCGCAGATCCACGGAGTCCGTAGAGACTCGTTTAATCGTCACTAAGGGTAGCCTGGCTCACACGTGGTTCGGGATCACCGAGGAGCGTTCGGATGACGAAAACGAGAATGACCACTACGAGACCGATGCAGAGGGCATATTCCGCGCGGTAGCCGATACGGGCCGCGATCGGCAGGGCGACGATCGGCCCGATCGCCGAGCCGATATCACCGAAGACGTTGTAGACACCACCCATCTTTCCGACGTCATCGGCGGGGCTGATGTCGCCCAAATACGCGAGGAGTGGCGGGTTCGTGCCGCCGGAGCCGACACCGATAAGCGCCACACCGAGAACCGTCGTCGCCAGCATTGGCACCGCCGCAAGCGCGGCAAAACCCAACGCCAGCGCACCCATGGCTGGGATCACCACGAACGCCCGGTTACTCAGCCGATCGGAGAGATTGCCCGCGATCACCGTCGTCGCTCCGGAGGCAAGTACGCTGATGGCCATGAGAGCTCCGCTGACGCCGACCGCCGAGAGCGTCCCGATGTTGATCCCATGGACCTCGGCATACAGGACGATCGTCGAGAGGATGATGCCGCCGAACAGAAACCGAACGCCGAGGTTGACGGTCCCGATCATGAGGATCCGGGGATCCGCGCGAATAATACTGGGTAACTCACGGATCCGTGCGGGTTCGGAGACGTCAGGGGTGACATCGGGCAACACGACTGCTGCGACGAGTGCGGCGAACAAGCCGGTCAATCCGGCCACCCCAAAGGCGATCGAGTAGCCATACAGATCCGTCAGGATCCCACCGAGAATCAACCCGGTCGGAAAACCCAGACTCTGGCCACCCCGGAAATAGCCGATCCACTTGCCCCGATTCCGTTCGGTCGTCACATGAATGACGGTTCCGAAAGCACCGGTAAAGACGAACGCCGAGCCGATCCCCCAGAGCAACCGGGAAGTAAAGAAGATCCCAGCGGCATCCAGGATGGGGATCTGATCGGGCGAGAGGCCGATGATGTATCCGAAGGGGGTGATCCCCTGGAGGGCGAGTCCAGCGATCATCGGCTTGCGTGTCCCGACCGTATCGATGATCTGGCCGGCCGGGGTGTTCATCACCAGTCGGGTGAACCGGTTGGCCGAGAGGATGAATCCGACGACGACCGGCGCGATCCCGAGGATCGTTCCGAGCGTCGGAAGGGTCGGGAAGGCAACGCCACCGCCAACACCGCCGAAGAAGACGCCGGCGATCAGGCTCCCAACGACCAGCCGAACATTGTACTCACTCGCCCCGGAGCCGGACGCAGGTGGAGTCTCGGAATCGCCGGTCACAGGTGACGGATCCTCGCTCATGTCGCCTCCGGACAACACAACCACTCGTCGACGATCCGATGAAGCGTCGTTCGAACGTCCGCTTCGATCCCCTCTTGCTCGAGGGTCACCCCATAATTGCGGGCGCCTGTCGTACAGGCCAACAGCGTGGTGGCGGTTCGATCGGGATCGACTGACCGGAAGATCCCCTGATCGATTCCATCCTGAATCACGGTTGCGAGGAGTGACTGGATCGTTTCGGCATTGACCGTGAGTTGACGGCTGAATTCGTCGTTATAGACCGCTTGTGCCCTAAGTTGTAACAGTGCGATCGTGATGCCCTCGTGATCGAAGCCATCGTCGTCAGTATTCGTATCGTGCCCCAGCAGGCCATCGAGCAGTACAAGCACCTGTTCGTAAGCGGTGGGATATTCGGTGATGTCGAGATTGCGATCGAACCGTTCGAGGAGGTACTCGAGAAAGGCGACCAACAGGTTCTGTTTCGTATCGTAGTGATAATGGATGACGGCTTTGGTTTTATCGAACTCGTCGGCGATATCCTGCATCGTCAGATCCGCATACCCGTGTTTCTGGAGGGCCAGGTAAGTCGCGTACATAATGGCCTCCTCGGTGGTCGATCTGGTATCGGGTTCGTCCATTCGATGTTAACTAACCAGTTAGTTAGTCCGATTAAATATTTCGAATCGATGTCAGAACTTGATGAATGTAGACGGGAAGATTGACAGAAAGGGATGAGAAATTCGACTCCAGTGACGGATCCGAGCCGTGCCTCTCGGAACAAACCGACCAGTTCGATGCCGTCGGAAGGGGCCTTGATGTTGTGAGCGGGTGGTGCCGGGCCGGTCCGTATCGGCCGATATCACTCGAGGTCGAAGCGATCGAGCTGCATCACCTTACTCCAGGCATCCACGAAGTCGTGGACGAACGCCTCCTCGCCATCGTCGGCGCCGTAGACGTCGACAACGGCGCGCAGCCGGGCGTTCGATCCGAAAATGAGATCGAAACGGGTGGCTTCCCATTCGACCTCACCGGTGTCACGGTTCCGTCCTTCGAAGACTTTCTGCTCGTCTGAGACCGGCGCCCACTCGTAGTCCATGTCGAGTAGGTTCACGAAGAAGTCATTGGTCAGCGTCCCCGGCCGGTCGGTGAAGACGCCGCGGTCGGAATCCCCATACGTCGCACCCAGCGCGCGCATGCCGCCGACCAGCACCGTCATCTCGGGGACTGACAGGGTCAGCAGGTGTGCCTTGTCCACCAGCCGCTCCTCGAGCGAGCCATTGAAATCGTCGTATTCGCCACCGAGGTAGTTCCGGAAGCCGTCGGTCTTCGGTTCGAGCACCTCGAAGGATTCGACGTCGGTCTGTTCCTGAGTGGCGTCCGTGCGGCCTGGTTCGAACGGCACTGTCACGTCGTAGCCGGCCTCGGCCGCCGCCTGTTCGACGGCCGCATTGCCACCCAGGACGATCAGATCGGCGAGCGAGACCCGGACATCATCCGATCGCGCCCCGTTGAACGCCTCCTGGACCTCCTCCAGAGTCTCCAAGACGATTTCAAGTTCCGCGGGCTCGTTGACCTCCCAACTCCGCTGGGGTTCCAGGCGGATCCGGCCCCCGTTGGCGCCCCCACGCTTGTCACTGTCGCGGTATGTCGACGCCGACGCCCACGCAGTCTTGACCAGTTGCGAAACCGTCAGTCCCGAATCGAGGACTTCTGTCTTAAGTTCGGCGACTTCCTCATCCCCGATCAGGACGTAATCGGCATCCGGGATCGGATCCTGCCAGATCATCGTCTCCTCAGGGACCTCCGGGCCGAGGAACCGCTCGGGGGGGCCCATGTCGCGGTGAATCAGCTTGTACCACGCCTTCGCGAATGCCTCTTGGAATTCGCCGGGATTCTCCTGGAACCGCTCTAAGACCTCTCGGTAGTCCGGATCCTCTTTCAGGGCGACATCCGTCGTCAGCATCATCGGTGTCTGCATCTCCGACGGGTCTTGTGCGCCCGGCGCGGGCTCGATGTCCTCCACGTCGACCGGACGCCACTGCCACGCACCGCCGGGGCCCTTGTGGGGCTCCCACTCGTGATTGAGCAAGTTGTCGATGTATCCCATGTCCCACTGAATCGGCGCGTCAGTCCACGGTCCTTCGATACCGCTGGTAATCATCCCACCCTTCTCGCCGAACTCGTGGTCCCAGCCGAGGCCCTGCTCCTCGATTGGTGCCGCCTCGGGCTCGGGACCAAGCTTCTCAGGGTCGTCGGCGCCGTGAACCTTCCCGAAGGTGTGGCCGCCAGCAATGAGCGCGACCGTCTCCTCGTCGTTCATCGCCATCCGGTCGAACTCCTCACGGATGTTCGCTGCGGATCCCTCGACATCCGGCTCGCCATACGGACCCTCGGGATTCACATAGATGAGCCCCATCACGGTGTTTGCGAGCGGATCCTTGAGATTGCCGACCTCGCCATCTTCAAACCGGTCCGGGGAGGTCGTCTCCCACTCCTCTTCGGGTCCCCATTCGACGGCCTCGTTGGACTTGAATTCGTCCTCGCGGCCGCCGGCGAAGCCAAACGTCTCGAATCCCATCGACTCTAACGCGACATTCCCGGCGAGAACGATCAGGTCGGCCCACGAGAGCTTGCGGCCGTACTTCTGTTTGACCGGCTGAAGCAGGCGGCGGGCCTTATCGAGGTTGACGTTGTCCGGCCAACTGCTCTCCGGCGGGAGGCGCTGGAGGCCGCCGGACGCGCCGGCGCGACCGTCAAGCGTACGGTACGTGCCGGCACTATGCCACGCCATCCGGATGAACAGCGGGCCGTAGTGCCCGTAGTCGGCCGGCCACCACTCCTGGGGAGTCGTCATCACCTCCTCGATATCCGCCTTCACCTCCGTCAGGTCGAGCTTCTGGAACTCCTCAGCGTAGTCGAAGTCGCCGCCGTAGGGACTGAGATCCCGGGCGTTGTCGTCGAGAATGTCCAGCCGCAACAGGTTCGGCCACCACTCCTGGTTGGACCAGGTCATATGCAAAGGATACGAAGTTAGTCTCTTAAGGTTGTCTTATCGCGGGTCTTCCCCTGGGTTGAGGTCGCGGTCGGCTTCCACGCGGTCGAAGAACGCCGGATGGACACGTTCGAGACGGACAATGTGGATCAAATCACACGGATCAGGCCGGCGTCGAGCAGCAGGTTCGCGTCCCTCGCAGTTCGCCAGTTAGGTGAAAAAACGCAGAAGCTGGCGGCTTTAACCTCTTAGATATAAGCCGGTGAAGGGATTTGAACCCTTGACCTAATCCTTACGAAGGATTCGCTCTGCCAGTCTGAGCTACACCGGCACGCTTCAAAATAGACCCAATCCGGGAAATAAGGGTTGCGAATTCGCCCCCGACATGCTCACGTCCTTAGTCGCGAGAGCCGGACATCGAGGCAGACATTGAGTTCATGGGGAGCATACGACCGGACCGTTCGGCGGGTTTCAACGGCGATCTCGTATTCGGGCGTTGCCGCGGCCTCGATCGCCCGTTCGCCGGGACCGAACGGATCGTCCTCGTGTTGGATGTCATAATAATGGAGCCAACACGAATCGTCGGCGAGTTCGACGGCCACATCGAGGAAATCCTCGGCACGATGGGGGAGATTCATCACGATCCGATCGGCCCAGTCGGCATATTCCGAAGCGATCGTCCGAACATCGCCATGAATCCCCGTGATCCGGTCGGCGACGTCGTTACGACGGGCGTTTTCACGGAGGTAGTCGATCGCGGTCTCATTGATGTCAACGCCGACAACGTCGGCACCACGGGCACCAAACGGGATGACGAACGGCCCGACGCCACAGAACATATCGAGGATCTGCTCGTCGGCCGTCGCCTGTTCGGTGACCCGCCGGCGCTCGGTCGCGAGCCGTGGGGAGAAATAGACCTCGGCGATATCAACGAGGAATTCATGGCCGTACTCACGGTGGATCGTCTCAGTGCCGTTGCCCGCGAGGACGTCCCACTCACGGACGCGCTGATCGCCTTTGATCTTCGAGGCCCGGTTGACGACCGTGGCAACCGGGAGATCGGAGTCCATGATCGCATCGGCGATCCGCCGGGCGCGATCGGGATCGTCCTCGTCGATGATTACGATGTCGCCGAGACGTTCATAGCTGGGATCGAACCCGAGTGTGTCGGCCGGCATCGTCTGGCCCTCGCGGCGATCAAGCTCACGGGTGACGACGGTCAAGTCGTCAGGAACGGCATCGGGATCGGTGACGGGAAGGTAGAGCCACCCGTCCTCGACAGTGATCGCATAGGCGTATTCGAGCAGTTCCACATCGGCGAGCCGTTGTCTGGTCGCCTCGCCGTCTTCGGGACGCACACGCACGCACGGAACTGCCATCGACTGAGTCGAGTCCGCCGACGGCGGTAAGTTTGACGCTTGTCGTCCCGGATCCCTTAATGGGTCCCGACTGTGAGTGTGAGCATGCTCACGTTCGTCGGACTCGGGCTATACGACGAACGCTCGATCACGGTCGAGGGGCGAGAGGCACTCCGATCGGCGGATCGGGCGTATGCGGAGTTTTACACCAGTCGGCTTGCCGGCGCGTCGGTCGGCGATCTCGAGGCATATCACGACGTAACGCTCGAGGTCCGGGATCGGGCTGGCGTCGAACAATCTCCGACGGATATCCTCGACGCGGCGGCGACCGAATCGGTAGTCTTTCTGACCGCCGGCGATCCGATGATCTCGACGACTCACGTCGACCTCCGACTCCGGGCAGAAGATCGTGGGATCAACACCCGGATCGTCCATGGGACGACCGCTCAGTCGGCCGCCAGCGGACTCACCGGGCTGCAGAATTACCGCTTCGGGAAGGCCACGACGCTACCGTTTCCCGACTCTCACGGTGGTGATGGCGTCCCGGAGAGCGTCCTTGACACCATCGATACCAACCGTGATCGGGGGCTCCACACCCTAGTCTATCTGGATATCAAGGCCGAGCGGGAGGCTTACATGAGCGCCGATCACGCCGCCGATCTCCTGGCGGCTGCTTATAGGGACATCCTGGGGGTCGCCGTCGCCCGAGCGGGGAGTCCATCACCGGTCGTCCGGGCCGCTCGGCTTTCGACACTAGCGGGGCTCGAATTCGGCGAGCCACTCCACTTGCTGGTGATCCCCGGGTCGCTCCATCCCATTGAGGCCGACGCACTCGAAGTCTTTGGAGACGCACCACCATCCCTCCTCGACATCGAATAGGACCCCGACGAAGGTAGAATCACCGTACGAACCCAGTGTTAATCGAACAATAAGTATGTGGGCTCTCGCCTTCCGGCCCGGTATCGTACACGCGGTCTGCGTACGAGTGGAGATCCGATGGACGAACACGACACAACCGATACCGAACGGACGAACGATCGAGATCGACGCGATCTCTCGGTTTCACGGCGGGAAACGATGGCGGGGATGTTAGGTCTGGGCGGATTGGGTGTGCTGGGCAGCGATCGAAAAACGACTCCGACGGGAAACCTGAACGCCAAGCCAAAAAAGGATGGCCGGCCATGGAACCGCGATGTCGATGCTCAGGGACACGCACTTCTCGATCTCGGGCAGCTGGTTATGGAGGCCAACTCAAGCGAGATTACCGACTTCGAAGGAGACAACCTCTCGATCGACGCAAGCGGCGTCCTCAACGCCGTTGTCGACACCGACACCCGTACCGCAATCAGCGACGACGGCGCCACGGTCCTCCAGAACGTCGAGGACATCAACTTCGCGACCGGCCTGACCGTGACGGATGACGGGGATAACACGGTGACGGTTGATATAAGCAACGTCTCACCGTGGGAGGACACCGATAGCGATTCGCTACTAGAGGCAACGGGCTTCGACGGCATCGAGGTCGACAGCGTTGTGACACCAGCGTTGGGAACGGCGACGAACACACCGCTTGAGGCGGCTGTGAACGGACAGCGGGCGCTCCGTCTCGAACCGACGGCGGTTCCCTTCGGGGCGAACGTCGTCGGCGGTCATCCGAGTAACAGTGTCGGTGCCGGTGTCGCTGGCGCGACCGTTGCCGGCGGTGGCTTCGACGATGGAACGACGGTCCGATCGAACACTGTCACGGAGAACTTCGGGACCGTCGGTGGCGGACAGGACAATACCGTCAGCGGTCTGGAAGGCACCGTTGCCGGCGGACGGGGGAACGAAGCCGGTGGGAACGGATCGACCGTTGGCGGCGGAAATAGCAACGAGACAATCGGTTCGGGAAGCACCATCGGTGGCGGATTCGACAACGAGACCAGCGGTTTCGATGCGACGATCGGCGGCGGAGTTCGCAACACGGCCAGCGGTAATCGGGCTACTATCGCTGGCGGGTTACAAAACGAAGCCAGCAACCCGTGGGCCACCGTCGGTGGTGGACAAAATAACACGGCCAGTGGCGGGCTCGCTACCATCGGTGGCGGGGTCAATAACGTCGCTAGTGGTTCGTGGGCCACGATCACCGGTGGAAGCAACAACGTCGCGAGCGGAGACTACTCCTTTGCAGCCGGTCGAATGGCGAAGACTGAAACCGGTGGCGGGACCGCTCACGACGGAGCGATCGTCTTCGGCGATGGGTCGGCCACAGCGGTTCGATCGGAGCGTAACAACCACTTCGTCGTACAGGCGGGTGGCGGCGCCACGATCTACTCAAACAGTAACGGCTCGACTGGGGTAGCGCTCTCACCGGGGAGTGGTTCGTGGAGTTCGTTGAGTACACGAACAGCAAAGACGAACGTCGAACCAGTCGAGCCACGGGATGTTCTCGCTGCCGTAGACGATCTGGAGATCAGCACCTGGGAATACGATAGCGGAGCAGATGCCACCCACATGGGCCCGATGGCGGAGGACTTCCACGCCGCGTTCGGGCTCGGTGAGGATGAGAGACGGATCGCGACCGTGGACGCCAACGGCGTAGCGTTGGCCGCTATTCAGGGCCTGTCTGAGAAGCTCGAAGCAAAGCATGATCGTGTTGATGAGTTAAAGCGTGAAGTCGAACGGAAGGACGACCGGATTGACAGGTTAGAAGACGATGTCGATGCCCTCGAACGCGAAAACGAACGGCTTCGGACACGATACGAGACGCTCGAAGAACGGCTCGAACGCCTCGAAGCGGAGCTGATGGTTTCGGACAACGCCTGAGCGTATGTGTACCCGTGTGGATTACAGCCATACTACTCTTCCAAACCATGACCCAGGACCGTACAGCCGATACATGCGTGACGGTCAATAAGCCGACAGCACGAGATTAATCGAGTGGTCCCAACTGAATCCCCATATACAGTCAGCAACAGTCGACAGGGAATCGCCGCTC
Source organism: Halobacteriales archaeon (assembly GCA_042219475.1). Classification (GTDB taxonomy): domain Archaea; phylum Halobacteriota; class Halobacteria; order Halobacteriales; family Hikarchaeaceae; genus Chewarchaeum. The sequence goes on along the minus strand of JBDGPX010000036.1, from coordinate 33,097 downwards.
ACCGTGGATCGTCGACTTATTAACCGATCCGTTGAGCAAGGAACCGATAGAATGCTCTATCCCGGCCGGTGCCATCACCGCGATACGGTGTTGTGCCTCTGTGCCGGGTCATATTTTGGGATGCGGTTTGTCGAGTTCGCCATCAGCATCGTCTTTGAGGACATCAAGACCGCCCTTGGAATATCGACGTTCGTGATCGGACTTGCAGTCGCCGCAAGCACTATCACCTATGCCGCAGTCCAGCTACCGAGCGGTGCGCTCGGTGATCGATTCGGCGAACGATCGGTGATCCTTGGATCCCTCGGATTGACCGGTCTCAGTAGCTTGATCGTCGCCGGCGCGCCTACAGGCGTATTCATCGTCATCGGGATGGCCGTGATCGGTCTCGTCAGCGGGGCCTACTACAACCCCGCGACATCGTTGCTCGATGCCCTCTTCGACGAGACCAGAAGTGCGATCGGTATCCATCGAGTCGTGGCGCAGCTCGTTGGGTTTTCCGGACCTATCGTTGCCTTCATCGTCGCGGGCTATGGCTGGCGGAGCCCGCTCGTGCTCGCCGCTGGAATCACCGGTCTTCTGATCGTCGGTTGGCTCCAAGTCAGCCGGCATCGATCGCCGGGCGATCCGTCGAGATCAGTCAGCGATCGACTGTCGAGACAGACGATCAAGACGGTGTTATCCCGTCCATCGGTCCGGATCACCACCATCGTCGCTGCCGCCGCATAGTTCGCCGACACGGCCGCTTTCTCGTTCCTGCCACTGTTGTTACGCGAGTATCATGGCGTCTCGATCGAGGTAACGGGCTCGTTGTTTACGCTCTACTTCGTCGGCGTGACCGTCGGGCAACCAGTCGCCTGACGGCTTTCCGATCGGATCGGACCCGATCCCGTGATCGTGCCAACCTTACTGATCGGGTGCGTGGGCTTTCGACTACTCGCGGTACGAGCACACCTCACACTGCCCGCTGTCGGGATCGTGTTGATCGGTCTCGGCATGGGATGGGGACCGCCGGTACAATCTCGAATCCTCTCTCGCCTAGATGCAGCCGACCGTGGTACCGGCTTCGGGCTCATAGCGGATACAGCGCGGAAACCCACCCGTTCACGGGGGTTTAGCCGTGGGTTAGCTTACCAGAACGGTGTATATCGGGATCGCGGCGCTCAACGGGATCGTCATCGGTGCGGTTGTGACCGCGACGGGATGGGTCGCTGGAATCACCGTACTCGTTGGAACGCTGGTGGTGGCGATCCTGGCACTCGGCCTCGATACGCGTCGCCGATGACCGTCGTCAAACGACGGCCCAACCGCTGTTCGATGAGCAGTAGCGATGCAGCCCTTGAAACTCCAATCAACAAACCGGAACGGTGCCGGAACCCGCGATCGGATCAGTCCCGAGTGACGACCTCGATCTCGTGGCCGTCCATATCCTTGGTGAAGGCGTAGTTGTAATCGCAGCTCTCAGGATCGCGGTAATCCTCCGCTTCGCGTTCCATCAGCGTCTCCCAGTAGCCTTCGAGGTCGTCGGTACGGACCGCGAGGTGCCCCCAGGCATCCCCCATCGTATACGAGCGACCGTCGTAGTTGTAAGTCAGCTCGACGGCCATCGCTTCCTCGGCGGCGCCCGCCGGTTTCATGAAGTAATTCGCGAAAGTATCGGCCTCCCACCGACCGGTGTGTTCGTAGGCGAGTTTTCGGATGTACCACCCGAGCGCCTCGTCGGCGTCCTCGACACGGATCATCGTGTGATCGAGGCTCCATGGGACGCCGTGATCGCGTTCGACCAGTTCGATCTCGTGACCATCCGGATCCTTCACGAACGCGTAACTGCCCCCACAGGAATCGGGATCGCGATAGTCCTCGACGCCCGCGTCCATGAGCTGTTCGTAGGCGTCGTAAACGTCCTCGACGCGGACGGCGATGTGCCCCCACGCATCGCCCATCGTATACGACCGACCGTCGTGGTTGTAGGTCAACTCCAACAGCGCACCGTCGTCGTGGACGTCGGCGGGACCGAGGAACACGTTCGTGAACGTGTCGGCCTCCCAGCGGCCCTTCTCCTCGTAATCGAGATGGCCCTGATACCACTCAAGGGCCTCGTCGAGATCCTCCACCCGCATCATCACGTGATCGAGTACTGGCTCCATGTGCGCCAATAGTGTAAGCGAGTCGAAAAACGTACCGAAGCTGATCCGGGATTCATTCGGGGACGCGAACGCCGAAGAGCCGTTCGATCGTGGGACGATAGCCCAACCAGGCGACCGTCCAGAGGATCAGCGAGCCAACCGGCAGCGAGAGCGTGATCGACGGATTGCGGCTAACGATCCCGAAACTGAACGTCAGGAGACTGATCCCGGCCAAGACGAGCAGCGAGACTGTCACCCGCCGGTCCTCCCATCCGAGGAAAATCCCGCTGCCGGCACTCGCCAGCGCGACGGCATAGAGCAACGCCCCAACCGGCCACGCGAGTAAATGATCGGGAAGGCCCGCGGTATAGCGGAACACGTACGCATACAGCGAGACAGCATGAGGTGGATGTAGATTGACCAAGCCCCAAGCGAACACCAGATCGAACTCGACGGCCTGCCCGGTCCGGATCGCCAGGACGGACCAGGGGACGACCAGCGGGAGCGCCAGAAGGGCGATCAGCCGGCCGTCGGGTCGCGGGCGGTTCATCGCCGGGTGAGGATTCGGAGAACGTCCTCGTCGGCGAGTTCGTGATCAAGCCCCACCTGCTGTTCGTCGTGTTGGGCGCTGGGACCACTCACGCGCGCGAACCGGAACTGATCGATGAATTTCCCGCCCAGCTTCTCACACGCATCACGGACGGTGCTGCCCGCTTGCAGCACCAACGGTTCCTCGTAATCGACCCCTCGGCCGGGTTTGTCCATGTAGATCCGGATCAGCCCGAGGCCGTCCCAGATCGCCTCCTTGAGCTCCTCGAGACCCAACTCCTCTTTGGCCGAGATGTACGTCACCTCAGTGGGGTCGATCCCCTGCTCGCGGAGCTCAGCCTTGACGGTCGGCAGGTAGTCCTCGTCGATCAGATCCGCCTTGTTGACGGCAACGATAGATGGGAGGTACACCCGGTTGTCCATTATCCCGTCGATCAGTCGATCGATATCGAGGTTCTCCCGGATCGATACGTCGGCATTGACCACCCCATGTTCCCGGAGGACTTCCTTGATCGTCGATTCGTCGAGATCGAGATCAGCACTCGCCGTGATCCGAATCCCACCCCGGCCCTTCTCGGACACCGACACCTTCGGGGGGTCCTGATCGACTCGGACCTTGTTCGCGTACAGTTCCTCGCGGAGCCGTGCGTACTGCTCAATCTCGAACACCGAAACCATAAACAGGACCAGATCGGCGGTCCGAACCACCGAGAGCACCTCCTGGCCGCCCCCGCGGCCGCCGGCAGCCCCCTCGATCAATCCCGGCACGTCGAGCAGCTGGATGTTCGCCCCGTTGTACTGGAGCATCCCGGGATTGACCTCGAGGGTCGTGAACTCGTACTCGCCGACCTCGCTTTCGGCGTTCGTGAGGGCATTGAGGAGTGTCGATTTGCCGGTCGAGGGAAACCCGACGAGGGCGACGGTGGCATCGCCGGTCTTCTCGACGGCGTACCCCTGGCCGCCGCCGGCCGAGGATTGATTTTCGAGTTGCTCTTTTTTCTCCGCGAGCTTGGCTTTCAGCCGGCCGATATGCTCCTCGGTCGATTTGTTGTAGGGCGTGTTGCGTATCTCCTCGCGGAGCTCCTCGATCTCCTCTTCCAGCCCCATTACCGGATACTCCGCGAGCACACGCGAAAAGGGCTACGCTCCAGGACCGTCAGCAGTCGATTTCCTGCGACATCGAAATACGGCTCCCGAGCCGCTCTCGCTTGAAAAGCAACCCTTAAACGCGGCGAAGCGGTTCGTTCGGGTATGGCTGGAACTATCGAGGTCCTCATTCCTGGCGGCCAGGCCGATCCCGGGCCGCCGCTGGGACCGGAACTGGGACCGACCCCCGTCGACGTCCAGGCGGTCGTCAACGAAATCAACGACCAGACCGCCGCCTTCGACGGGACCGAGGTCCCGGTGACGGTCGATTACGAGGACGACGGCTCGTTCTCCATCGACGTGGGTGTGCCCCCGACGGCCGCCCTGATCAAAGACGAGGCCGGCTTCGAAACCGGCAGCGGGGAACCGGACACGAACTTCGTAGCGGACCTCTCGATCGAGCAGGTCAAGACCATCGCCGAGCAGAAACACCCCGATCTCCTGGCTTACGACATCAAAAACGCGGCCAAGGAAATCGCCGGCACCTGTGTCTCGCTTGGCGTGACGATCGAGGACGAGGACGCCCGAACGTTCAAAGAACGAGTCGACACCGGCGAATACGACGACGTCCTCCTCGAGGACGCCGAAGCGGAAGCCTGAGCGCGCCGTTCCGGTTCGACGCTTTTAAGCCTGCGATTCTCCTTGTCCGAGACGAGACAGGAGAGTACCCTGTTTCAACCCATCCGTAGGAGCATCACGCGCACTACGGAGGTGAACAATGTCAGGAAACGGAATAGAGACAGCCGTCTCGGAGGCCATTGACGAGAGCCCGCCGCGGAACTTCCGCGAGTCGGTCGATATCGCCATCAACCTTCGGGACCTCGATCTCGACGACCCATCAAACCGAATCGACGAGAGCGTCGTCCTGCCGGCCGGTACCGGACAGGAAACCAGTATTGTCGTCTTCGCCGAGGGCGAGACCGCCCTTCGGGCCGAAGACGTCGCCGATCGTGTGCTCGGTAGTGACGAACTCGAGGATCTCGGCGATGACGACGACGAAGCCAAGGACCTCGCCGACGAGACCGACTTCTTCGTCGCCGAGGCCAGCCTGATGCAGGACATCGGGCGGTTGCTCGGGACCGTCCTCGGGCCGCGCGGGAAGATGCCGACCCCGCTCCAGCCCGACGACGACGTTGTCGAAGTCGTGAACCGCATGAAAAACACCGTCCAGCTTCGCAGCCGCGACCGACGGACCTTCCACACCCGGGTGGGGGCCGAGGACATGTCCGCCGATGAGATCGCCGACAACATCGACGTGATCATCCGGCGGCTTCACGGTGAGCTGGAAAAAGGCCCGCTGAACGTCGACTCGATCTACGTCAAGACGACGATGGGGCCGGCAGTCCAGGTGGTCTAAATGAGCGCGGACGCCGAAACCGAACGGAAGACCGAGACGATCCCCGAATGGAAACGTGACGAAGTCGCCGCGCTTGCGGATCTGATCCGCGACCACGACAGCGTCGGCGTCGTCGACATCACCGGCATTCCGAGCCGCCAGCTACAGGACATGCGCCGTGACCTCCACGACACGGCCGCGATCCGGATGGGTCGAAACACACTCATTCGGCTGGCCCTCGAGGAGGTCGACGAAGGCGTCGAGTCCCTCGTTGAGTACGTCGACGGCCACGTGGGCCTGATCGGCACCGACGACAATCCCTTTGCTCTCTTCCGGGAACTGGAGGCCTCGAAGACGCCGGCCCCGATCAATGCCGGCGAGGTCGCTCCCAACGATATCGTCATCCCGGAAGGTGACACCGGCATGGATCCCGGGCCGTTCGTCGGGGAACTCCAGAACGTCGGCGCACAGGCCCAGATCATGGAGGGATCGATCAAGGTCACGGCCGACTCCACCGTCGCCGAGGCCGGCGAGGTCGTCTCCGACGATCTCGCGAACGTCCTCTCGGAACTGGGGATCGAACCAAAGGAAGTGGGGCTCGACCTCCGGGCGGTCTACTCCGATGGCGTACTCTTCGAAGCGGACGAGCTCGAACTCGATATCGAGGCGTACCGGGCCGACTTCGAAGCCGCATCCTCGGCTGGTCGGAATCTCTCGATCAACGCCGAGTATCCAACGGCCAAGACCGTCGGTAGCATACTCGCGAAGGCAAGCGGCGAGGCGAAATCCGTCGGCCTCCAGGCCGAAATCGAGAGCCCGGATATCGTGGGCGACCTCGTAAGCCGTGCCGACGGTCAAGTCCGCTCACTCGCAGCGGCCATCGACGACGAAGAGGCTCTGCCAGAGGAACTCCAGGGCGTCGAGGAACCGGCTGTCGAGGAGAGTTCGACAGAGGAACAGGCAACTGAAGACGAACCAGAATCGACCGATAGCGACACCGAAACCGACACCGACGCCGATGCCGAGGCGGACGCCGACGACGATGACGACGACGCGGCCGCCGAGGGGCTCGGCGACATGTTCGGGTGATCAACCATGGAATACGTATACGCAGCACTCATCCTACACGAGGCGGACAGCGAGATCAACGAAGACAACCTCACGAACGTCCTGGAGGCGGCTAACGTCGACGTGGAGGAATCCCGCGTCAAGGCGCTCGTCGCCGCCCTCGAGGACGTCGACATCGAGGACGCAATCGAGCAGGCCGCGGCCGTGCCAGCCGGCGGCGGTGCGGCGGCCGGCGGTACCGAGGCTGACGCCGGGGAGGCCGAAGCCGAGACCGAGGAGGCCGAAGCCGAGGACGACGGTGACGAAGCTGAAGCCGAAGAAGGCGGCGAGGAAGACGAGGAAGACGTCAGCGGTGAAGGACTCGGCGACCTGTTCGGCTAACCGTCCAGGAGACACTCGAACTCCGATTTTCTTTGGTGATCACTGAAGAGCGACAGCACCCGCAGCCGAATGTTTAACTCGGGGAACGGCACCACCCGGGGCCGAATGGTTCTGTTCGGCGTGTCGGCCCAGAGCGTCACGCTCGTCGGCTTTGCTCTCGGCGGGATCATCCTCGGTACCATCAGCGGACTGACACCCGGGCTACACGCCAACAACTTCGCGTTGTTACTGGTCTCGGTCGCGCCGATGTTACCCGGACCACCGCTGGCGATCGGCGCCGCGATGTTGGCCGCCGGCGTCGTCCATACGTTTCTCGATGTCGTCCCGGCGTTGGCGCTCGGGGTACCGGATGCCGACATGGCGGCGACGGCGCTGCCGGGGCACCGCTTGGTGCTTGATGGACGCGGACGGGAGACGATCCGACTCTCGGCGATGGGTAGTGGCCTCGCGGTTCTGTTGGCGCTTCCGCTTGCGGTGCCAGTCACCTACGCGATGACCGCAGCCTATCCGACGATCCGGGCCAATCTGGCCGTCGTACTCGGCGGAGTCGTCGTGATGCTACTCGCGAGCGAGCGAACGCTCGAAGCAGCTCTCGGCGGGAGTCTCGCCTTCCTCGCGAGCACCGCCATCGGGTGGTTAACGCTCGATCTTTCGCCGGCGGCACCGCTCGGTGAGGGCAGTATGCTAACACCGCTATTCGCCGGGCTCTTTGGTGCTCCCGTGTTGTTGGCCGCTGCTGATGGCGGTGTGCCCCCGCAAGCTGATGCTGCTGTGCGGCTCGCTCGATGGCGGGTCGTCGCCAGCGCGATCGGCGGCACGGTCGCTGGGGCGATCGTGGGGTATCTCCCTGGAGTCTCGAGTGCCGTTGCGGCCGTCGCGGTGTTGGCGGCCATGCCGACTGCTGAGGCCCGTGGGTTCGTCGTCGTGACAAGCGGGGTTAATACCGCGAATACCGTGTTCGCCTTGTTCGCACTGGTCACCTTGGGGACGCCACGGACGGGGGTTCTGGTGGCGATCGATCAGGCGGGTGTGCCGATCGACCTTCCCGTCTTGCTCGGGACAGTACTCCTCGCCGCGGCGGCGGGGGCCTATCTCGTTCCGACCGTGGGTGATCGATACCTCGCGATCGCCGGCCGGATCGACTATCGGGTGCTGTCACGCGGATTACTCGTCGGATTAGCCGGACTCTCGTTTCTGTTCGCCGGAACGATCGGCGTCGTCGTGTTCGCGGTCTGTGGGATCATCGGCTCAATCCCGCCCAAATTCGGGGCTAAACGAGCCCATTGTATGGGCGTGCTCCTCGGACCGCTGATTCTCGGATAGATGTCGTTACAGGTAGCTCTGTTTGCGGAAGTACAGCAACATGATAAGGGCGACAAAGGCCATGCCCAGCATGACGGCCGGATAACCGAACTGCCAGCCGAGTTCCGGCATATTGTACGCGCTATCGGCGAAATTCATGCCATAGATACCGACGACGAAGGTCAGCGGCAGGAAGATCGTGGCGACCACAGTGAGGACTTTCATCACCTCGTTGGTCGACTGGGAGAGCGTGTTGAGATAGATGTCACGAGCACCGGTCATGAGATCGCGGTAGGTCTCGATCAGGTCGACGACCTGCACGAGGTGATCATAGACGTCACGATAGTATTTTTCGGTGGCTTCCTGGATCGGTAACGGATCTCCCCGGGCCAACACACCGACGACTTCCCGGGCCGGCCAGGCGGTCTTCCGGAACGAGAGGAGATCGCGGCGGACGCGGTTGATCGCTTCGAGGGTTTCGATGTCGGTCGAGACGACCACCTCATCCTCGATGGCTTCGATACTGCTCTCGATGCTATCGAGTATCGTAAAATACTCGTCGACGATAACGTCGATGATGCGGTAAGCAGTGAAATCCGGTCCCCGCTCAAGGAGCCGTTCGTCACCCGAAGACACCGCTCGCCAGACTCGATCAACAGGATCGTCCCGTTCGGTCGACATCGTCACGACCCAATCCTCGCCCATGAAGATCCCTACGGGGATATCCCGGATCTCCTCGGCGAACGTCGTTTCGCCGGTCGCGAGTTCGACAGTCTTGATGAGCGCGAACGTATACCGATCGAACTCCTCGACTTTCGGGCGGACGCCGTTGATGACGTCCTCGATCGCCAGCTGATGGATACCGAAGACGTCCGCGATTCGATCGAGCGTTGAAGCATCGACGTTATCCGCCCTCACCCAGGTCGTGCCGGATGCTACCTTGGCCTCGGCGAGCTCATCGTACTCGGTGATCCCATCGGCGGAATAGACGACCGCACCAACGCTCATTCAACACTCACCTCGTTCCGGGATCGATAGCCGCTGGCACGACCGATCGCGATCAAGGTAATGCCGACCATCAACGCCGTCACCGAGAAGGCGCGAAACGGATAAGCGACGTAAATGCCGATCGTGTACCCGACCAGTCCAAGGCCAGCGAGGAGGATACCGCCGGCCAGGACACGGTTCATACTATCGCTCGAATGCGTCCGATAGTAAAGCTACGGGGCAGGAAGGACCGTGAGGCCGCTACCGGCGGTAGGTCGGTCCCGAATCGGTATCCTCAACGGTGATGCCAAGGGACTCAAGCTCCGCACGGAGATCATCAGCACGGTCAAAGTTGCCGGCTTCGCGTTCGCGTTCGCGGATCGAAAGGACCAGCTCGATGAGTTCATCCGCAAACCGGACATCACCGCTCGTCTCCCCACGGAAGGCGAAACCGAGGACGTCCCCACCGTAGGTTTCGAAGAGTTCGATGGCGTCAGCAAGCCCGGGATAATCGTAGGTATCTGTGCTGTCGACGTGTCGATTGACGGCGGTGACCAGATCGAGCAACTCGCGGAGCGCCGCCCGGGTGTTGAAGTCGTCGTTCATCGCCTCGGTGAAGGCGGTCTCCGCCGTGTCGATTGCTTCCCGTAGCGCCGGATCCTCGGCCTTCGCGACGGCGTCGGAACTGTCGGCGGCTTCGATAGCGCGCTCATAGCCGCGTTTGAGCCGTTCCCACCGTTCGACAGCCTCCATGAGTGCGGCCTCGGTGTAGGACTGTCGTTGTGAGTAGGCCGTCGAGAGGAGAAACATCCGGATCGGGTTCGGACCGAACTCCGCGACGGCGTTTTTGATGGTGAAGAAGTTCTGGAGGCTCGAAGACATCTTCTCGCCCTCGGTTTCGAGCAACCGGACGTGCAACCAGTAGTCGGCGAATCGGTCACCCGTCGCCGCCTCGGATTGGGCGATCTCGTTTTCGTGGTGGGGGAAGACGAGATCCTGTCCGCCGACATGGATGTCGATGTGATCATCGAGATGGGTCATACTCATCGCCGAGCACTCGATGTGCCAGCCGGGACGGCCCTCACCCCACGGCGACTCCCATGTCTGTCCGGCCGGTTCCTCCAGCGGTTCGAGTCCCTCATGGCGGTGCTCGTTGGCCGACTCCGGCCCGACAGCTCCGGCTTTCCAGAGGGCGAAATCGGCCGGATGGCGCTTCTCGTCCTGTTCGTCGGGGTCGCCCTGGGCTTCGATATCTTCGAGGGATTGGTTCGAGAGCGTTCCGTAGTCCTCGAAGGTGGTGACATCGAAATAAACCGATCCGTTCGATTCGTAGGCATACCCCTGCTCGAGCAACGTTTCGATCAGCTCGATGATCTCCGGAACGTGCTCGGAGACGCGTGGATAGACGGTCGCCCGCTTGAGATTGAGCGACCGCATGTCCCGAATCACTTCCGTGATGAAGTGAGTAGCGACCGCCGCTTCGCTGTCGCCGTAGTCGTCCTCGCCGATCCGGGCGACGATCTTCTCATTGATATCGGTGAAATTCTCGATATGTCGGACCGTATAGCCGAGCTGTTCGAGCCAGCGACGCATCACATCGACGTGAACCCACGAGCGAGCATGGCCTAAATGGGGCTGGTCCGAGACCGTGAGGCCACAGTAATAAAGTAGTACTGAATCGGGATCCTGTGGCTCGAAGGGCTCACGCTCGCCAGTCAACGTGTTGCTGACCGAAAGGGTCATCGCTCTATTCTACTCCCGCCCGAAAGTGACTTTGTCGGTTCAGGCTGGAACCGCCGCAAGGCTCTCCTCGACGATCCGAAGGGCCTCGGGCCCGTCGGCCGTCGGGACAAGAACGACGACCCGATCGGCGGTGACGCCGGCGGCATGCACCGAGATGTCGGCCACGGCCAACCGCCTGATGGCAACCGCCGCCCCGTTGGGGTCAACGTCACCGGACGCGATGAGTGCCGTCTGTTCGTCGGTGAGGTGACTCACATCATCGATCGCCAACAGAGACTCCGCAGCAGCATCGTCGATCCCGCGACGCATCCGAACACGGACAGTCCGGTCCTCGAGGGTATAGTCGGAAAGCTCTTCGGCAAACCGCCGGAGTGCCGTCGCGACAGCCTCCTGATCGCCGTCGACATCGAGCAATCGGGCCGCCGCCGCGTAGTTCACCACGCCGGCCCGAAGTGCCTCGATCAGGAAGGGATGTTCGCGGGCAGCCGATCGGGTCGCGGCTGCGAGTGTCATATCTGTGGCCTATTCGAGCGGGGAGAAAAGTCGATCGGGATCGACGGGATTTCCGAGCCACCAATCACTCCTTCGCACTGGGCCGAACGAGGCGGTCGCAGTTCGGACACATTGCGAGTGTCATCGACGGCCGCCGGTTGCTCGAATATTCGATCACCATGTGATCGGTCACGAGTCGCTGGTCACACTCCGGACAGTCGCCAAGCGTGGCGTACTCATCGGTCATGTCGCATCATCGGGACGGACATCCCCAACCCCTCATTCGTAATTAGCACGATTGAGACAGTTGTCAATGGTGGGCGGTTCCGGGAATTGGGATTCGTGGTACTTTTTTAATGGCCGATTTCGGAATCGGGATCAGTGTGCAGACCCAATGCTCCGAGACGCCGGAGACGAAGTCACTAAGAGTGCGAACCCCCGATATGTTGACATGCAAGCGCTGGTCATCGTCGCCCACGGCTCCCACCTCAATCCACAGTCCTCACAACCGACATACGATCATGCTGATACGATTCGATCGGTTGGAGCGTTCGACGAAGTCCGCGAGGCGTTCTGGAAGGAGGAACCGTCGTTTCGGGAAGTCCTTCGCACGGTCGAGGCCGAGGAGGTTTTCGTCGTGCCCCTGTTCATCAGCGAGGGGTATTTCACCGAGGAGGTGATCCCCCGAGAACTCCGCCTGGAAGGATGGGATGTCAGCGAATGGGACTCCGACGGAACCGAGGCCGATCACGTCACCCTCACTGCATCGGACGTCGAGAAAACGGTTCACTACACCGGACCGGTCGGGACACATCACTCGATGAGTGACGTGATCATCAAGCGGGCCGAATCGGTAACGGACGATCCGAACGTCGGGCCTGGGGTCGGACTGGCGGTCGTCGGTCACGGCACCGAACGCAACGAGAATTCGGCGAAGGCGATCCACTATCACGCGGATCGGATCCGCGAGCAGAATCGGTTTGAGTCGGTGGAGGCGTTGTTCATGGACGAGAAGCCGGAAGTCGACGACGTCACCGATCACTTCGAGTGTGATGACATCGTCGTCGTCCCGCTGTTTATCGCCGATGGCTATCACACCCAGGAAGACATCCCAGAGGACATGGGATTGACTGATGATTACCGGACCGGATATGATATTCCGGCGACCGTCGATGGTCATCGAATCTGGTACTCCGGGGCAGTCGGTACCGAACCGTTGATGGCAGACGTGATCGTCGAGCGGGCAGCTGATGCCGGCGCCGACGTGGGCACAGCGATCGACCAGATCGAGGAACTGACCGGCGGGACGACAGTCACCGGTGACTGAGATGGCTCGTCGTCCACCGTATATCGAGGCACTACTGGACGCGGTCAGTACACAGAACGGCGTCGACCACGAGGAACTGCTGGTCAAGGCGGACACCGACGGCTACACGCTTAAAACCGCGTCGACGGATCGAACGGGCCTCAGCGAGCGAGAACTCGTTGAGGCAGCGACCGACACTAAGGCGGTGACGAACTGGTATTTCTGGACCGAGACGGTCGGGACCACAAACGAGGCCCGCACCGCCTTCCTCCGCTGGCTCGAACGCGGTTGGGAGCTGTCGGTCAGTGAGCGATATGACCAGCTCCGCGAGACGGGAATCGATCGGTCATGGGGACAGCTCCACATCCATACGACGCTCGAAGATGGCTTTACCCGTCGGTATACGATTCGACACGAGGCCGATGCCGGAGCGGATCCGGAGACGCTCGACCGGTACAGCGACCCACTCGATGCACGCGAACTCGTCAAGTACGACGAGCGGGACCGCTATCGACCGCTGAAGACTGCCCCGACGCTGCCAACCGGCTGGGTGTTCCCGGCACTCCCGGCAGTCGAGTGCTACCGGACGGTCGATACGATCTATCCGGCGACCATCGCCAACTGGCATCGCGAGCGTCGCGACGAGCTCGACATCGATCACTGGGTACCAACGGCAGAGCGACAAACCGGCATCTACGACATTATCGACGAACTCGATCGGGAAACCGTCGAGTGGATCGCCGAGAGCTGTTGTGTCGATTCCCAATGTCTCAAACGACGAGAATGGGACTACGATACCGACGAACCCCTCGATGTCGACCGCGGTGACGGGGAATTCCCGTGTCGGGAACCGTGTTCGCTCGTCATCGCTGCCGCCAGAAAATGGACGACACTCGAACGCGAGGAGACCCGGACCTACGAAATCGAGCTGACGCCGAGCGAACGCGAGCAACTCAGCGAGATCGTCGCGGCCGTCGCCGACGGTCGTATCGATGAAATCCGGGAGGCCGATGTCTACGAGGATGCAAACCGATACCGGGCGCGGTTTCTGCGGGCCAAGCGCTTCCAAGACGGGGAACTCCCCTTTCACGCCGATCCCGATGAATCGTCGGGGGAGTAACCGACAGCAAAGCCACCGATCGGTTACTGGATAAGCAGTCCGACCGCGAGAGCAACGCCACCAAGAACGATGAGGACACCGATCGTGACCGCCACGCTTTCGATCGCAATGATGGCATAGATCGCGATCGCAACGGCAGCCACGACGAGGAGAAGGACATCGATGGGAGTGTCGGTAATCCATGTCAATGGATCGATGTCCACGCCTCTCCGCGTCGATTCGGTCGATGATTGGGGTTCGCTCAGGCGGTCATCGACGATCACCCGATCGGACTCCTCGGTCGGTTCGACGATCGAGAGGTCGATGTAGCTTACTTCCGATCCATATCGGGTTGCGACCTTGAGCTTCCCGGACACCGGTCGTGGGGATGGTGCCACATCGATCGTGATCCGTTTGGTGTCCTCGGCCTCAACGAAGTGATTGACCGCGGGCAGGGAAAGTACGTCCGAGAGCTCAGTATCGACGACGTTGAGATGGACATGGAGGGATTCGCCGTGATTCTCAAGAACGACTTCAAAGGGACCAGTCGTCTCGAAATCGCTGTCGCTAACCTCGATCGAGTGCGGTCCCCGACGGTTCAGATCGATTGACAGGGCCGCGGGCACGTTCAGAGGCAACGCGAACCCAACTCAAAAAGGTTCAGGTCGGCTTCAGGCGGCGGATTCCTCACGCATATCCGGCGGGAGGAGGTTCGGGATCCCGTCCTCAATCGGGTACGTCTCCCCACATTCCGTACACGTCAACGTCCCGGCAAGCACCTCCTCGTCGTCTTCCTCGTCGATCTCGAGTTCCAGCTCGTGTTTGTCGAGCGGACAGCAGATGATATCCATGAGGGATTTCTTCACGCTGGCGTCACCCGGTGATTGAAGCGATGGGAGCGCCCATCAAAAGTCTGCCGTTCAGGGGTGGGCTTCCAGGCTACTGTAGGGGGTGCTCACAGACGATGGTCTCGGACCGATCCGGACCGACACCGATCGCATAGGGATCGGCATCGAGTTCCCGGCTGATATACTCGACGTAGCGGCGGGCGGTATCCGGCAGGGCGTCGTATCCCTGCTCGGCCACAGCACCCCAATCGGTCTCCGGCCATCCCTCGAACGTCTTGTACACCGGATCACAGTCGCCCCACCGTTCGGTCGTCCCTGGCATCGTGTCGATGTGGTCCCCTTCGAGGCGGTACCGATCGGCGACTTTGACCTCATCCAGGCCGGCTAAAACGTCGAGATGATTGATCGCGAGCCCGGTAAAGCCGCTTGTCCGGGTGGCGTGGCGCAACATCGGCATATCAAGCCAGCCGATCCGACGGGGACGACCGGTGACCGTCCCGAACTCCCCGCCCCGTTCACGGATTTCATCGGCGAGTTCACCCTCAAGTTCCGTCGGCAATGGCCCCGTCCCGACGCGGGAGAGGTACGCCTTGACGATCCCGACGATCTCCCCCCGGCCGATATGGGTCGGGCCGACACCGCTGCCGGTCGCCGCGTATCCGGCGGTCGGGTTCGAGGAGGTCACGTAGGGGTAGATGCCGTGATCGATATCGATCGACGTCCCCTGGGCACCTTCGAAGAGTACCTCGGCCCCGTCGTCGATCCGGGCATTCAAGAACGTGCCGCTGTTGACGGCCATGCCCTCTCGTTCGATACGTTCCCCATAGTCTCGGTATTCCTCGTAGAGCGAATCGATGTCGAAGGCCTCGCCGGGCTCCTGGCCGTAGACTTCCTCAACGATCGTGCGGTGATACGGGACCACATATTCGAGTTTCTCCCGGAGTACCGAGGGCGCGAGCAGATCACCGATACGGATCCCCCGACGGCCGATCTTGTCCTCGTATGTCGGGCCGATCCCGCGGCCCGTTGTCCCAGCATCCAGGTCGGAGTCGCTTTTGGCGTCCTCCTCGATGCCATCGAGGACTCGATGATATGGCAGAATAACGTGGGCTCGTTCAGCGATCCGGACGTCCGGATCGAGCCCGCGATCCCGGAGCGTATCGATTTCATCGAAGAGCGTCCGAGGGTTAACGACACACCCGTTCCCAAGGATGCCGATCTTCCCGCGGACGGCACCGCTCGGGACGAGCGAGAGCTTGTATTCGGTCCCATCCTCGACGACGGTATGGCCAGCGTTGTCGCCACCCTGATACCGGACGACGATGTCGGCATCGCCGGCATAGAGGTCGACGATACCACCCTTGCCTTCGTCACCGAGTTGGGAACCGACGATAGTGACACTCATTCCGGCGAACCGTTGCGCACGCCGGGGTAAACGAATTACGAATTCCCGAACAGTTCGATGTTACCAGCAATCGTTGCCTGTAGGATACCTCCGGCAGCACAACGATTATGTCCTCCCTCCGTCTACCGCCAGGCACAGTTTTCCTTCGGGCTGACAGCCGTCAGACACCTGCCATCCGGGAGAGCAACATTTAAACCCGCCCCTCACAAGTTAACACATGTCATGATAGATCGACTGGAGAAAGAAGTCGACATGCTCGAACGCCATTTACAGGTCCTGAAAATGGTCATCGAAAATGAGCCCATCGGGATTGTCAAGATGTCCAACGAAACGGGCTATCCACATCACAAGGTCCGGTATTCCCTTCGTGTGCTCGAAGAAGAGAACCTCATCGAACCCTCCAGTCAGGGTGCGATCACCACCGAAAAAACCCAGGAATTCGTCGACGACCTCGACAACAAACTCAGCGAGACGATTTCGAAACTCGAGAGCATGAAGATCGATGAGATCCCGGAAGCGGAACTCGAGAGCTGACTGAGCTCTGCTTTAGCACGGCTTTGGCGCGGATTCGCGTTGCAGGATGATAGGAGAGCATCTGATCGTCCAGTGAAACGGTTAGAGCTCAGGGACGTTCACGTGGAACGCACCGTTTCTGGCCTCCACCAAGCAAAGATGGTAGCCTTGTTTTCGGTTTATTTTGATGTAACTTGCCCGCCGGTCACGACTGAGGAGTCCACTACTGGTCGCCTCGGATGCCGTCTCGAGGGCATCGGGTTTGAAGAAGCTCGCGGTGACCTCGACGGCGGCACCGAGCGTGTCGTTTGCGAGCTTGACGTTGGTGGCGGCCTCGATCAGCTCCTCCATCATCTCACTGGTCGCCGGATCACGACTGTCGTTGATATTGACGACGATCAATGGCTGACCCATCCGATCACGGACGACGATATCGAATGTCTCGTGGATTTCCTCGCCGTCTTCGTTTCTGAGTTCGACGGTGCCCCGGAGTTCGGATCGGTCAAACCGTGGCAGGACATCGTAGAGATCCTGCAGTTTACCGTGACTGCCGGTTTCCTGGAGCTCGAAGAGGAGATCCTCGACGACCCACTTGGTGAATTGATACTCCATCGTGTCCTGGAGAAAGGTCTCAAAGGGTTCGCCGCCGACCGTGACTGAATCGGTATCGAATCGGGTGTGGTGTTCGAGCTTGAGATTGGCCGTGACTTCGCCCTTATCGGCCTGACCTTGATGGGCCTTCTCGAGGGTGGCGTTGCCCTTCGATCCATATCTAATGAAGATATCGGTCTGTTCGAGCGCCTCCTCCGGCGACATCTCGCTGGCGGCTGGACCGGTGTCGGTGACGCGTTCACGGGCCTTTTCGAGTTCGGCCTCAAGCGTCTGGATCCGTTGTTTCAGGCCGTCACGCTCCTCCTGGAGCTGATCGCGTTCCTCTTTGGTCGCGAGGAGCTCCTGGCGTACGGATTCGAGTTCTGCCGTCCGTTCTTCGAGTTGTGTCCGGAGGTTTCGGATCTTCTCGGCGTTGTCGGCGCGAATCGGGCCGCTGTCTCCGCTGGCTTGGGGACCGTTAGTCCCTTGAGGTGTTTTGGGTGATGAATCGGCGGGTTGAGAGTCAGTCGTGTCGGTGTTCGAGGCGGTTGCACCCGCGGGCTGTTCCTGGTTCGATCGCCGGGATTGTGCCGTTTCCCGTGATTCCGTCGTCGTGTCGTCGGTCGGCTCACTTTCGTTAGGATCGAGCGCAGGCACGTCACGTGTCTCCCGCCACTGTTCCTCTTCGCTGAACGGGCTTTCGGCGTCCTCGGGCGCGTCGGATTCCGGCGGACGGTTGGTTGTGTCCCTGGCCTCTGACCGGTCGGCACTACTGTCCGGATCTGTCGGTTGGGACTGCGGTCGATCCTGACTCGACGACGATGATTCCTCGGTTTCGGGAGGAGGTGAGCCCTCCGAACGGACGGTCGAGTCTGGCTGTGAAGCGGCCCTGTCCGTCTGACCGGCCGTCGGATCCGCTGGTTCTGAGCCAGCAGTCGGCGGTGTGGATTGAGAATCCGTTGACGGAGGATCCGTCTCCTCGGTAGACTGATCGGTCGGTGACGAAGCCGGTTCGGCCTCCTCGATCGCCTCCCCTGACTCCGGAGACGACACTGGTTCCGGCGGCCCCGAGGGGTCCTCAGTGTCGGTCGGCGGTGGCGACGATTGGGTATCGGAATCGGTGGCTGAAGATCCGGTCCCAGTCGCTGTATCCGTCGGATCGGATCCAACCGAGGAGTCGGGACCGGTCGGCGATTCCGCCGGCGCGGTCTCGGGCTCACCGGACATCGAGGAACTATCGGCGTCGGACGCCGCCGCGGATGACGTGTCCCGCTCCGGGAGTTCATGGATCTCTAAGTCGACATCGATGACCTCGTAGATTCCTACCTCATCGACGGCACGCTGGAACGCTTCATCGCCGGTGATGAGCTGTTCGGAGTTCCCCACAAACGCTGCACTCAACGATCGTCCGCCGTAGTAGGCGACATAATAGTCTCCGCTCAGAACGTTTTCCGATAGTTCTAGATACCCAGTGAAGTTGGCCTCAGTAAGCGTTTCGTCGACCTCATCGATCGAGTTATCGTCGGTGAAGTACTGGGCTTGCGTTTCCCCACCCTCCTCAAGCATCGTAAACAACAGTGGGAGTGACGGATGGGGGGCTCGATAGGTCGTCCCACTCCCGTGCTCGAAGTCGTCGAGTCGGCCGTTGAAGACGCCGATCACACGACCGTTGAGCATAAACAGCCAAGCCCCAGCCGCCGTCACCGCCCCAGTAAATCCTTCGTCGGCGAGGTTGTGGAGTCCGTCATAGCCACCCTCGAATGGACGGGAATCCCACTCCTCGACTTGCCCGACAGTACGTTCGTCCATATCCTGAACCTGACTGATTGGGCTGAAATAGGTTTCGGCCTCAGAGCTTCTGGCTAGCGTCGTCAGCCAGTTCCTTCATCCGCTTGGAAAGCCGACCGGCGCTCGAAAATTCGTCATCGCTCATCGCTTTGGCAAGTGACTCCCCCAGAACGAACACGGCGTGTTTGTGCTCACTCTTTGATTTATGGACGTGGGAGGGGTTGACGTCAAGGGATTCGTATTCATCGAAAAGCCCCTCAGGGACATCGTCTTGCTGTTTGAAGTAGTCCTTGATCGCCACCAGTTGTTCATGCAGCTCGAGGAGTTCGTCTTTGTGCATTGTCGTAGACCAAATATGCCCAGAATCGGGTTAAACGTTTCCTGAGAGGCCATCACACCCGGTATCCGCGAACAACTCTCACACTATTACTCGTCCGCCCGATTGATTCGGTCACCGTCAGCGGGTTCGTGGTGATTAAGATTAGAAGACGTATTCGTCGTCGTGACCCATCATGTTGTCCTCTTCGAAGCCCGGTTCGGTATCCTCATCGGATGGTCCGCTGGTTTTGTAGGCCTTGAGGCCGGTCGCGAGCAGTTCCTCGACGGCCTCTTCCCGATTCACGAAGTCCCCTTGCTCGATCATCTGAGCGATTTGCATGTCCAAGTGCTCGGGGACATTGATTTCCACATCTACCATTGGGTGGGGGTGCGTTTGAGCAGGGGATTCTTAAGCTTAACGGGGGAAGAAACTCATCAAGAAATAAAATATAAAATTACTTTTGGTAAAATTTCTTCTGAAATACAGAAATATAGTTTGGTAGAACATATGCCACTACTCCTGTACCGTCATGGTTAGGTGGAGGCCGGTCCAACGGGGAATCATGACGACGGATCTCACGGACATCTATACCGAATTTGGATCCGAGCGGATCCCGCCGGGCCAACATATCACCGATGGGTTCCCAGTGCTCTCAAAGGGAAATATCCCCGATTGGGATTCCGACCGTTGGGAGTTTACGGTGGGAGGTGCCGTCGAGGATCCGTTGTTCTTCTCCTGGACCGAATTTCAGGATCTCCCGACCGTAACTCAAGTACAGGATTTTCACTGTGTTACCGGATGGAGCAAACTCGGTTGTGAGTTCACGGGTGTCCCGTTTTCGGAACTCATCGATCGTGCTGGTCCCGTTTCCGACGCTGAACATGTTCTATTTTCGGCCCTTGACGGATACACGACAGATTTGCCAATGGCGGATTGCCGGCACCGTGGGGTCCTCTTTGCCTATGAGTTCGACGGGGAACCACTCCCGAAGGAACACGGCGGGCCGCTTCGCGTCGTCACACCGCACAAATACGCATACAAAGGAGCCAAGTGGGTCGATGGTGTCGAGTTGCTCACGGAACCGGAACGCGGGTTCTGGGAGCGCCGTGGGTACTCGGTCACTGCCGATCCCTGGACGGAGGATCGCTACAGCTGACCGATCCCAGGAGGGACGTCGACGATGCCACCCAACAACGACAGCCGTTTGATCACCGAAGAGATGGCGGATGACGGTATGCTCCGAAGCCGGACGTGCGAAATCCCTGACGTGGCGGCGATCGATGCACTCCGACTGGCCGACCGGGATCGTATATTTTGGAGCGACACGGACGGAACCCAAATCGCCGCGATCGGAAGTGCTGTGACAATTACCGCGACGGACACGGATCGATTTCAGACGGTTCGTGAGACGGCCGAAGAGCTGTTTTCGACGCACATCCGATCGGAATCCGGACCGCAAACGAGACCTCGACTGTTCGGGGGCTTTGCGTTCCATCCGGATCCGATGACGGAGGGATGTTGGCGCGGATATCCCGCAGCCCGGTTCGTACTCCCACGCTTGCAGTTAACCGTGACCGAACACCGAACAACGCTAACGGCGAACGTCTATGGTCCTGACGTCACTACCGAGGAGGTCCAGGACGCTCTGTCGGATACCGCCGGACGACTTCAGGACGTTCCATCGCCGTCGCCGGGAATGCGACCGACTATCGAGACCACGACCCGGCAGACGACACCGTCGGGCTGGCGTGACCAAGTGAAGACGGCATTAGAACGGATCCAATCCGGCCACCTACGAAAAATCGTCCTGGCTCAGTCACTTGAAGTGACGCTGGATCGGCCGGTCAATCCCCTCGATACGCTCGCACGGCTGAACCAGGCATACCCGGACTGCTTTCGATTCCTGATCCACCCATCGACCGGTGGCGCATTCGTCGGTGCGACTCCTGAACGGCTCGTTACGAATCGAGGACGTACCGTCGAAACCGAGGCGCTTGCGGGATCGATCGGTCGTGGGGAAACCCCCGTCGAGGACGAAACGCTCGCCGCGGAACTGACCGACAGCCGAAAGGATCAACACGAACACGCCGTCGTCGTCGAGGCGATCCGGGACCAACTGGCCCCGTATACGACATCGATCACCGTCGGCGATCAGCGGATCCGCAAGCTTGCGACAGTACAACACTTAGAAACACCGATCCGTGGACAGCTCACCGGCGACCACCACGTCCTCTCGCTCGTCGAGGCGCTCCATCCAACACCGGCTGTCGGCGGGTTGCCCCCCACACCGGCACAGACAACGATCCGCGAGATCGAGTCATTCAACCGCGGGTGGTATGCGGCTCCGATCGGTTGGTTCGACGAGCGGGGGAACGGGGAATTTGCCGTGGGAATTCGATCGGGCGTGCTCGATGAAACCACAGGAACGCTCTTTGCAGGGGCCGGAATCGTCGAGGACAGCGATCCCGATCAGGAATGGAACGAAGTCCAACTCAAATACCGACCGATGCTCGACACGTTGGCACCAGCAGAATGACAGCACCGAACCGAAACACACTGTGGGGCCAGGCGATCGCCGACGAACTCGTCGAGGCGGGGATCGAAGCGGTGTGTATCGCACCAGGAAGTCGATCAACGCCGCTCACAGTCGCGTTCGCCGAACGGGAGGAGCTATCGGTGTATTCCCATCTAGATGAACGGTCGGCAGCTTACTTCGCACTGGGGCGTGGCAAAGCAACGGGCACCCCCACACCGTTGGTCTGTACCTCCGGCACGGCTGCTGCGAACTTTCATCCAGCCGTCATCGAAGCCAATCAGGCCCGGGCACCAATGGTGCTATTGACGGCCGATCGACCGCCGGAGCTCCATGACAGCGGCGCTAATCAGACTATCGATCAAGAAAAGCTCTACGGGGATGCGGTCCGGTGGTACCGAAGCCTACCGGAACCTGAACCGGCCGCCAGAAAGCTCCGATCGCTCCGGACGACGATCGCCCGCGGTGTCGCGACGAGCATGGAGACTCCGCCGGGCCCAGTTCACCTCAACGTCCCCCTCAAAAAGCCCCTCGAACCTGTCGAAGTGCCTGACGACATCCCCGGATCGTTTGAGGCTGACCATCCGATCGCTGCGAGGGGTCGACCTGGCGGGACCGTCGAGTATAGAACAGGTCACGTGACGCCGGCTTCATCGACAATCGAAACGGTAGTCGACAGCCTGCAGACGGCGGATCGTGGCTTAGTGGTGTGCGGGCCGGCCAATCAACCAACCCCCAGGCGAGAGATACTCGCCGATCTCGCCGATGCCACGGGATTCCCGATCCTCGCGGATCCACTTTCGGGAGGCCGCTTCGGTGAGCATATCGACAGCCACGTCGTCTGTGGCGGCTACGACGCTTATCTCGATGAGGCGATCACGGCCGACTGGCCCGATCCGGAAGTCGTGCTTCGGTTCGGGGCCTCCCCGACCTCCAAACAGCTCCGACAGTATCTCGAGCGGACGGATCCCAGACAGTTCCTGGTCGATCCGGCCGGCGAGTGGCGGGAGGCATCCTTCAGCGCGACGGATGTCATCGTCGGCGATCCGACCAGGGTCGCGACATCGATCGCCGACCGTCTCACGAAAGGGTCGACCGAGTGGACCGTTTTGTTTGCAGCGATCGAGGATCGGTACTGGGCAGCGGTCGACGAATTGGTCGACGAGCCCTTCGAAGGCCAACTCCTGCGGACGGTCGTCGAAAGAGTGCCCGATCCCGCCACGATCTTCGTCTCGAATAGCATGCCCGTCCGGGATCTCGATCGATTCGGGCAGCCCCGTGACGCCAGGGTGTCCGTCCATGGGAATCGTGGCGCCAGTGGGATCGACGGCATCACCAGTACGGCGCTTGGGATCGGGAGTGCGTTAGACGAGCGTGAACCGCTGGTGTTGGTCATCGGCGATCTCGCCTATTATCACGACATGAACGGGTTGCTCGCCATCGAGCGCTGTGGTGTCGACGCGACTATCGTCGAGATCAACAACGACGGTGGGGGGATCTTTCATCTGCTGCCGATCGAGGAGTTCGATCCCCCGTTTACCGAGCAGTTCAAAACGCCACACGGCCTCGACTTTGCGGCGACAGGAGAGCTCTATGGGGTTGAGTTCGAACGGGTTGATCCGACAGCCTTCGAGTCAACCTATGATCGATCGTTGGGTCGGGACGGTACCCAGGTGATCGAGGTCATCACCGATGCCGAGACGAGCCATCGAACGCGAGAACGGCTTCAAGACCGCCTTCGGGATCGACTAGAATAGCCCCAGTCGCTGTCAGAACGGTCGATCTCACAATGTTTAATGCGTGGCCTCCCTCCGGGCGAACCATGCCCGACCCTTCACCATCGGAACTGTTGTTGCGAAACGGGACGATCCATCTCTTTGACGACGACCGGTCCACCGTCGAGGCGATCCTCTTTCGGGGCGACGCCGTCGCCGCGGTGGGCGGGGGTGCCATCGAAGCAGCGGATGACGGCGCCGAGGTCATCGATCTCGACGGGCGGACGGTCCTCCCAGGATTCAACGACGCACACACCCACCTCTTTTCGGTAGGGATTCAGCTGATCGAGAGCGATCTCTCCGAGGCGACGGATCGCGAGACGGCCCTCGATGCCCTCCAGGAAAACGCCGAGACGACACCGGAGGGCAACTGGGTGCTCGGCTTTGGCTACGACGAGAGTACCTGGCCTGAGGGCGAACGGGAATATCTCTCGAAGGCGGAACTCGACGAGATCAGCACGGCTCACCCGATCGCTGCCCATCGGGTCGATGGCCACTCGGTGTCGCTCAATTCAGTCGCGCTCGAACAGGTTGATTTCGATGGCGTCGAACACGATGTGATCACCGATGACGACGGGGAACCGACCGGCCGCGCCGTCGAGGACGCTGCCGGCCGCGTCAAGATCGACTCCTATCCCGACCCAGCGAAGGCCCGGCGGGCGCTGTCTGCGGCGATCGACCGGTATCACGAGCTGGGGACGACCTCGGTCCAGACAGTCGCCGGGCTAACGGCGATCCGCGAACAGGGGAGCATCACTCAGGAGACACTCCATCGCGCCTGGCGTAACGACGACCTCGATCTGCGGATCACCTACTACGCCCACGCCAGCCAGGCCGAATCGCTCTCGGACCTCCAACTCGCAAGCGGATTCGGCGACGAGTTCCTGCGGATCGGCGGCCTCAAGACATTCTCGGATGGATCGCTCGGCTCACGTACTGCGAAGCTCCACGGCGAGTATATCGACGATCCCGACAACGACGGTCAGATGGTTCACGACGGCGACCAACTCGAAGCGTGGTATCGGGAGGCCGCACGGGCCGATCAGCAGATCGCGACCCACGCGATCGGGGGCAAGGCGATCGACATTGTCATCGATCGCTACGAGGCCGTCATCGAGGAGTACGATATCGACGGTCCACGACTGCGGATCGAACATTTCGAACTCGCGACCGACGAGGCGATCGAACGGATGGCCGACCACGGCTTCGTCGCAAGTGTCCAGCCGAACTTCCTGCAGTGGTCGATGGACGCCGGTCTCTATGAAGCCCGCCTTGGAGAGGACGCACTCCCGGCGAACAACCGCTATGCAGATATCCTTGATGCGGACGTCCCGCTTGCCTTCGGCAGCGATAAGATGCCGCCGGGACCACTCTATGGGATCGATTACACGGTGAATACGCCTCACGATCCCCAGCGGCTCTCAGTCGATGAGGCGATCGCAGCCTACACCCGCGGAGCGGCCTACGCCGAATTCGCCGAGGAGGAGAAAGGCACTCTCGAACCCGGGATCCCCGCGGATGCGGTCGTCCTTGACCGTGATCCACACGACCATCCCGAGGAGATCGCCGAAATCGACGTCAGTAAGACGATTGTGGCCGGTGAGGTTGTCTACGAGACAGATTGATCGGCGGATTTGATGCCAATGAAGGTGTTCGTGGGTGATCCAGAGACCGGACAAATCGGTGGACTGATTAGCGCACCGTCGGGTTGTCGGCCTATATGGAACTCCCCGAGGATTTCGACCGGCGAATGCGGGAGATCGTTGAGCGACTCCTCCGATATGATACGACGGACGGCAACGAAAAAGCAGCACAGGAGTGGCTCGAATCCGCACTCTCGGAGCTGGGGTTCGAGACGTACACCTGGCTTGCGGATGCCGAGCAGCTGGCCGAGCATCCGTCCTTCCCGCCGGCGAACGAACTCGACGTGGCCGATCGTCCAAGCGTTGCGGGTGTGCTTGAATTCGGGAACCCAAATGCCGGCCGGACCGTGATCCTGAACGGCCACATCGACATCGTCCCGGCCGAGACCGAGACGTGGTCGAGCGACCCCTTCGAACCCATCTGGCGTGATGGCCGGTTGATCGCTCGGGGCGCGGTCGATATGAAAAGCCAGTTAGTCGCCTGTGTGTTCGCGGCGAAGGCCCTCGAAGCGAATCCCGTGAGTGATGATCTCGATGGCCGGGTCGTTGTCGAGAGCGTCGTCGGCGAGGAGGAAGGCGGCATCGGTGCGGCGGCCGCCGCGCTCTCGAACCCGTATCCGTTCGAGCGGGACGCCGCGATCATGGCCGAACCCACCGACCTCTCGGTCGTCACGGCGACCGAAGGCACCTGTATGAAACGGCTAGAAATCACCGGCCGATCCGCCCATGCAGCCACCCGCTGGCGGGGTGAGGACGTATTACCACACTTCGAGCGGATCCGGCACGCCTTCATGGATCTCGAGACTGAACGTGCCGAGCGAGTCACCCATCCGCTGTACGATCGGTTCGAAAACCCCTGGCCGATCGTGATCGGAACCGTTCGGGCGGGCTCGTGGGCTTCGAGCGTACCGGCAAACCTTGTCGCGGAGCTACGGCTTGGCGTCTCGCCGAGCGAGACTGTCGATGACGTCGAAGCCGAATTCGAGGAGCGGCTCGCCGAGGTCGTCGCGGACAGCGAGTGGCTCTCCGATCATCCGCCGACATTTGAACGGTTCTCGATTCAGTTCGAACCCGGCGAAATCGATCCGGATGAGCCGATCGTCGATGCGGTGCAGTCAGCGCTCAGGGCGGCTGGGATCACCAACACCGATCCGGAGGGCCGAACCTACGGCGCGGACAATCGGCATTACATCCAGGCCGGTATCCCGACGGTCGTCTTCGGGCCAGGAGCCGTCGAGGAAGCCCACTTCCCCGACGAGTCAATCGAGTGGGCGGATGTCCTGACCGGGACTGAACTCCTTGCCGATGCCGCCCATCGCTTTCTCGCGGATTAAGACAATATCGAGCACCGACCACGGGGCGGTGGCCGGCGATATCCCAGCTCGATGACGATGAGAGATCAGCCACTGTATCTGGAACAGGTGCTTTTTTGCGTCCGTGTCGATTTCAGTCGCTCATCATGCCAGAATACGCGGCGAAAGCCGAATACGAGACGTTGAATGCGGTCCGGGTACATACCCCGGGCCCGGAACTCTGGAGTGGCAGCCTTGATCCCGCTGCCAGCCTGTTCTATACGAGCGTCCCACCAGAGCAGGCACGCCGCGAACACGAGCGGATGATCGATGCGTTCGAGAGTCAGGGGGTCGAGGTCCATCAGATCGCCGATGATCTCCAGACAGCCGGCGCGCTCGATTCGATGGTGCATGAGGTCGTCACGGTCGAGCGGGACGGAGAGCGACCGGGGGCCGCCGATATCGACACCGTCCTCGAGACCTTCGATGCTCACGAGAAGCTGGGGCTGGTGTTGAGTCGGATCGCGATGATCGAACACGACGAAAGCGATTCCGAGACCTCCTACTGGGGACGTCCGGAACGGACACCGGTGACGAGTCTCCGACTCGACCGACCGATCTCGAACATGTACTTCCAGCGGGATCACAACCTCCTGGGGGATAAGGGACCGATCGTCGCCAACATGTACGAGGCCGCCCGCCAGCCCGAGATCCCGCTCGTTCGGACAGCGTGGGAAGGGATCGGCGCAGAAGTCGCCCATCAGGTCGAGAGCGAACCCATCGAGGGTGGTGATTTCATGCCCGCCGGCGAGTTCGCTCTCGTTGGCACGTCCGCGAAGGTTGACGGCGAGGAACGCATTCTCCGGACAAGCTACGCCGCCGGCGAACAACTGCTTGAATCGAGCGCTATCGGCTATGACGAGGTCGGACTGGTGCGGGCACCCCTCGAAGCAGGACAACGGCTTGCCGAGGAATACGACACGGGGACCCGGGTCCTCCACCTCGACGGCTGGTTCAATATTGCCGCCGAGGGACTGGCAGTGACTCGGAAGGAATTAGCTGCGGCCGCCGAGGTCGATATCTACGAGCGGTCCGGCAGCGAGTACAGAAAAAAGACGACTACAACGGTACTCGAATATCTCAACGACCACGGATTCGACCTGATCCACCCCGACTGGATGGAGCGGTGGCCAACGAACTTCGTCACCGTCGAGGACGGCACCGTCATCGCGATTTATCGGGACGATGCCGAAGGCACCGGCGAATACGATCCGGCTCGAAACCCAACGATCGAGGCTCTGAAAGATCACGGCGTCGAGGTCGTCCCCGATGGCACCGGGCTGTTGCCGTCGGCGTTGACCAACGGGGGTGGCGGCGTTCACTGTATGACCACACCGTTGTCTCGTGGGTGATCCGTCACCGGAGAACCGATGGCCGATCGTCCCGTCGGATCTGCGGCCGGGGGTTTGTTCTGAAGCTTTATAGACGGGAGCACCCACCGTTCGTCAACAACAATGTCAGAGTATGCTATCAAGACCGAATACGGCCGGCTCGAATCGGTTCGATTGCATACCCCGGGAATCGAGCTGTTGAGCGGCGGGCTGGACCCGACGGTCAACCTCTTTTTGGATAACCTCCCACCCGAACAGGCCCGACGGGAACACCAGACGATCGTCACCGCGCTCGAAGAGTACGGCGTCGATGTCCATCAACTGGCCGACGATCTCGCCCGCGCAGGTGTGCTCGATTCGATGGTGCGGGAGGCCGTCACCGTCGAGGACGAACGCGGCGAGCACGACGAAGCGGGATTGGACCGAGTGATCGACCTCTTCGAGCCCTGGGAGAAACTCGGGTTAGTCCTCGGTCGCGTCACCCTGACGACCCATGACATCTCGGGCAGCGATCGGACCCGGTGGGGGCGGACAGCCGAGAGCCCAGTTTCCAGCGTCCGGCTCGAACGGCCGATCTCGAATATGTACTACCAGTGTGATACGACGATCGTCGGCGATAAGGGCCCAATCTTGTGTAACATGTTCGAGGCAGTACGCCAACCCGAGGTGCCCTACGTGCGGGCAGCCTGGGAAGGCATCGGGGCCGATATCGTCCATCAGGTCGAACACGAGCCAATCGAGGGTGGTGAATTCATCCCGGCGGGTAACTTCGCGCTACTGGGCGTCTCAGCGGAGATCGACGGCGAGGAGGAACTCATTCGGACCAGCTACGCTGCCGGCGAGCAACTCCTCGAGGAAGGTGCCTTCGGCTACGATGAGGTCGGCCTCGTGCGGGCACCGCTGGCGATCGATCGACAGCTGGCAACGGAACACGATACCTTCGAACGGACGATGCACCTCCTCGGCTGGGCCAACATCCCCGCGGAGGGATTGGCAGTCGTCTACGAGCGATTGGCCGAACGTGCCTCGGTCGATGTCTACCGTCGTGGCGGCGACGGGTATCGTAAGGATCGCTCCGTGCCGTTCCTGGCGTATCTCGACGAGAAGGGGTACGACACCGTCGCCGCCACCTGGGACGAACGGTGGCCAGCGAACTTCCTGACGCTCGACGATGGCGTCATCATGCCGGTGTACGAACCCAGCGAGGATAGTGAGTACGACCCGACCGACAACCCGACGATCGAGGCTCTGAAAGATCACGGCGTCGAGATCGTCCCCGATGGCACGGGGCTGGCACCGGAGAGCCTGATCCGTGGCGCCGGTGGGATCCGGTGTATGTCGATGCCGATGTGCCGATCGTAAGGCACGTAACCGCCAGACGGGAATCTTTTTCGGGCCGCCGATCGGACCCATACTATGGTTTCGGCGATCATGGATGACGGCCGGTGGGAGCCGGTCGGCCCCGACTTCGAGGATATCACGTATCACCGGTTGAACGAGGGGCGAACGGTTCGGGTGGCGTTCGATCGGCCGGCAGTCCGGAACGCGTTTCGCCCCCAGACCGTCGATGAACTCTACGATGCCCTCGATCACGCCCGCCAGCAGCCGGATGTCGGCTGTGTCCTGCTGACCGGCAACGGTCCCTCCCCGAAGGACGGCGGTTGGGCCTTTTCCGCAGGGGGTGATCAATCGGTTCGTGGTGGCTCTGGATACGAGTACGGTGACGACGGGGATGAAGATGCGCCAAGCGTTGGACGGCTCCACATCCTCGAGGTCCAGCGGCTCATCCGGTTTATGCCAAAACCCGTGATCGCGGTGGTTCCGGGTTGGGCAGTCGGTGGCGGCCACTCCCTGCACGTCGTCTGTGACATGACGATCGCCAGCGACGAACACGCCCGATTTCTTCAGACCGATCCGGACGTCGCGAGTTTCGACGGCGGGTTCGGATCGGCCTATCTCGCCCAACAGATCGGCCAGAAGAGAGCCCGGGAACTGTTTTTCGTCGGGAAGGACTACGATGCAGCGGAGGCCGCCGACATGGGAATGGTCAACGAGGTCGTCGCCCACGAGGACCTCGAAGCGGTCGCCATCGAATGGGCCAGAGAGATCAACCGGAAAAGTCCGACGGCGATCCGGATGTTGAAGTACGCGTTCAACCTCGCCGACGACGGGATGGTCGGCCAACAGATCTTCTCCGGGGAGGCGACGCGGTTGCTCTACATGACGGCCGAGGCCGAGGAGGGCCGGGATGCGTTCCTCGAAGACCGCGAACCGGACTTCAGAAAGTTTCCCTGGCACTACTAGCGTCAATGTCAACCGAGACCTCCAGGGTCGATGCGTGGCTGATGGCGGCCCGACCACATACGCTACCGGCGGCGGCGTCGCCGGTGATCGTCGGCACCGGTCTAGCGTGGCATGAGGGAGTCTTCGCCCCCGTGCCGGCGGCCGTCGCCTTGCTCGGAGCCATGCTCATCCAGATCGGGACCAACTTCGCGAACGACTACTACGACGCGGTCAAGGGCGCCGACACCGACGAGCGTGAAGGATTCACCCGGGTGACCCAATCCGGGCTGTTGCCGGCAAGAGCCGTCAAGCGCGCGATGTACGCGACGTTCGGGCTGGCGATACTCAGCGGCGTCTACCTCGTGATCGTCGGCGGTGTCCCGATCCTCGTCATCGGGGTCGCGAGCGTCGCCAGCGGTATCCTCTATACGGGCGGCCCCTACCCGTTTGGGTACTACGGGCTCGGCGATCTCTTCGTGTTCGTCTTCTTCGGACTAGTCGCCGTGACCGGAACGTACTACGTCCAGGCAGCCGCGGCCGTCACCGGGATCCCGGTGACGCCACCACCCGATACCATCCCAACAGTAGCCGTGATCGCGAGCCTGCCGATGGCTGGCCTCATCACGAATATCCTCGTCGTCAACAATATCCGGGATATGGAAACCGACCGGAAGGCAGGCAAGCGGACGCTTGCCGTGTTGATCGGTTATACTGCCAGCCGCGGAGAGTACGTGGGGCTCATGCTACTCGCTTATGCGATCCCGGTCTGGTTCTGGCTCCAGCCGACGTTCGGATGGACCGTGTTGGCGCCGCTGGTGACACTACCGTATGCAGCGATGGTGACCCGAACAGTGCTGACAGAACGGTCGGGTGATGCGCTCAACCCGGCCCTGAGCCAGACGGGCAAGCTCACCGCGGCGTTTGCCGTACTCTTCGGGGTCGGCTTTGCGCTGTAGGTGCGTTTCTGCGACCGAATCGAACCGGTAAAGGGCCGACACCGCAAGGTGGACACAATGCGTGACTGGCTCGCCCATCGCGTGCGATCGACGCCAACGGCGCTTGCGGTGATCAACGGGGCCAACGGCGATCGGTGGACCTACAGAGAGCTCGATGCGGTCGTTGAGCGCACGGCCGAACGGCTCGCCGGGCTCGGACTGTCGCCCGGCGATCATTGTGGCGTGCTGATGGAGACACGGTTCGCGTTCGTCCGGCTGATCCATGCGGCGATGCGGCTCGGTGTCCGGCTCGTTCCGTTGAACGCCCGGTTGACACCGTCCGAACTTGCCGGCCAGGCCGAGCGAGCAGATCTGGATGTACTCATCGCGGGGGGGTCGTTCGCCGAGACGGCCATGTCGATCGTCGACGGGACACCGGTAGTCACAGTCGATGCGGACACCGAGGGCAACACTCTCCAATGTATCTCGAAATCTCCGATCTCACCACCGGAGTGGACGCTGGACGACCCACAGGCGATGCTGTTCACGTCGGGAACAACCGGCGAACCGAAGGCGGTCGTTCTGACGATGGGGAACTTCCTGGCCAGTGCCGGCGGCTCGGCGTTTCGTCTCGGCATCCAGCCGGACGACCGCTGGCTGGTTCCACTCTCGATGTATCACATGGGCGGGTTGGCTCCAGTATTGCGATCGACGCTCTATGGAACGACAGTGGTCTATCAACGCGAATTTGACCCGACGGCGGTCGTAGCCGCCATCGATGACTACCGGACCACCGGCACGTCGCTGGTGCCGACGATGCTCCGTCGAATCCTCGATGTCGAGACCGAACTCGGCCCGTCGCTCCGGTTCGTCTTACTCGGTGGCGCTCCGGCATCAACCGAACTCATCGATCGGTGTGAGCGTCATGGCGTGCCCGTCTATCCCACCTGGGGGATGACCGAGACGGCCTCCCAGATCGCGACCGCGACCCCACAGGAAGCCTTCAAGCACGATGACACGGTCGGGACGCCGCTCCTGTTTACCGACGTGATCGTCATCGATAGGGAGGAAACACCGGTCGACTCCGGCGAAATCGGCGAACTCGTCGTCGATGGCCCGACCGTGACGCCCGGCTACTATGACGATCCGGATCGGACCGCCGAGGCACTCTGTGCGTACGGCTTGAAGACCGGGGATATCGGCTATCAGGACGAATCGGGGCGGCTCTGGGTCCTCAACCGCAAGGACGATCGGATCATCACCGGTGGCGAGAACGTCAACCCCGGCGAGGTTATCGACGTCCTCCGCGATCATCCGGCCGTCAAAGACGCTGCAGTCGTCGGGATCGAGGACCCTGAGTGGGGCGAGCGTGTCGCGGCCTTGCTCGTACCAGCCGACGGGATCGAGTCGATCGATGTCGAGGCCGTACTCGAATTCTGTCGCGATCGACTCGCCGGGTACAAAGTCCCGAAGACGATCCAGATCGCGGGGGAGTTGCCGCGAACAGCCTCGGGGACGGTCGATCGTTCGGCGGTTCGCGATCGTCTGCAAGGGGCGGAGGAAGAATGAGACGGTGGTGGGTCGGACAAGGAAAAACCGCCGGAAGATCAGAGTTATATGGCCTGCGAATCGATCATCATTCATGAGTGTCAGCGACGCCGAGGCCGATCTCTCCGAGGACGAACAACGCGGTCTCGAACTCATCCGGGAGGAAGGTGGCATCTATCAGAGCCAGTTCTGGAAGGAACTCGATATCTCCTCGCGCAAGGGCAGTCGGATCGTCGAATCGCTCTACGAGCAGGAGTTGATCAACCGCGAAGAAGCCGTCTACAACGGTCATCGGACGTATTACCTCTCGCCGACTGCCAAGGATCTGGACTTCTCCCTGTTGATGGCCGGCGACCGGCTCTCCCCGTTCATTGGCGAGGAGAACATCGATCCACAGAGCGATGCCTTCTCACAGTGGATCATGACCCTCGCCTACGAAGAGTGAGCGCCGAAGCCAGCCGTCGGTGGGGATTCTCAGGGTTATTCTATTCTCACGTCGATCGATGAGGAAGCGGGGTGCTATCGAGTCAGCGAGAGAATCCTGCCGTTCACGGCGGGCGTGAATCGCGTAAGCCCGGTGCGACAGTCCACGCGGTTCTGCCCGACCGAATACCCAACGACACAAGAGTTATTGAAATTGGTGCTGGTGCTGTGTTGAATTGACGGACTGCGGAGGTATCAGTAGTAAAGTTCGTGGGAAC
>JBDGPX010000084.1:19821-47099 GCA_042219475.1 Halobacteriales archaeon | reverse complement strand
GAACCCGGGGCCTCTCCCATGCCAAGGGAGTGATCTACCTCTGATCTACGAGCCCACGATGCAGTCGGAGGTTGCGGACCTGGCGGCTTAAACGTCTCGAAAATCCGCGCACACGATCAAGCCGCCGTCAGCAGGTCCGACTCGATGGCCGCCACCACATCCGCGGCCACGGTAGATGAAAACGTCCAAAACCCCGTATATCGGTTCGGCGACCGCTCCTGGGCGAGCAACGCCGCCCGTGGCCTCTCGTCGATCTGATAGGCCAGGAACCACGTCGACGCGACGGTTTCATTCGTTTCTCTGTGGACAGTAAGGCCGGGTTCGGTCTCGATCGAGACGTCCGGAACGCCGTAGAGGTGAACATCGACGCCCGAGCGTGCGAGCTGCCGGTAGAGTCGTTCGGTTGGCTCGTGGCGCTGGAAGACCGAGAGCCGCTGAAAGCCGGCGTGGATCGTACCCGTCCGTGATCGCCACGCCCGCTTTTCGATCTGGCGTGAGCCTCTGAGCATGCGGTCTCGGGAAGCGTCGGTAAGCTGGACGACCGTCGCCGTGGCCTCCGTCATTACATCCGGGACATCGATGTCGATCGAGTCGAACGACCCCTCGCCGGTGAGGTAGGCGACGACCGACTCAAGGGGATCACAGGCGACCGGCTCGTCGTCGCGATAGAGCACTACCGTTTCATCCTCTCCCGGTTGCCTCGGCGGGACCCGGACCTCGACGGTGTGGGTCTCGTAGAACGACCGGAGCTCGGCGGTGATATCGTCGTCGATCGCCGGCAGTTCGAGGACAGTCCCCGAATCGCGGATCCGATCGATCAGCGCCGAGAACGTCACGGCGACTCCCCGGTTGAGGCCATCGCATCCGTCGGTGTCTCGGTCGGCAGGTCGAGCTGCGACCAGTCGGTTGGCTCCGCCGTCAGTCCTCTGACCCGCAATTCGAGGGCGTCATCGGTCCGGCGGGTGTCGACGATGCCGTCGAACAGCGAAGTGAGCTGTCTGAGTTCCTCATCTGAGCCGCTCTCGGTGTGGGCCACGTAGACGCCGAGCCCGTTGCTGTTACTCAGGCGGGCGGTCAGTACATGGAAAAACCGGAAGAGCTTCTCCGCCGGAGCATAGGCCAGCATCGTCGAGATCGAATCGATCACCAGCCGGTACTGGCCGGTTCCCTCGGGCTGGATCGACTCGATGAGCTCGGTGACGTGCATCCCGATGCCGGTCAGATCCGCCGGGGATCCGACATACCGAGTCGAGTCGTCGTCGGTCGCCGACTGACCCTGCTGGTGGGTCACACAGTCGACGATCGCCAGCCGGCGGTGATCGATGCGATCGGGCAGGATGTCCGACCGGAGCCGGGCAGCCGCCTCGTCGGCCGAGACGAGGATGCCGGATTCGCCGTGGCGATGGCCCTCGGCCAGGAGCGCATACGCAAGGCGGTGCTTCTGGGTCATCGGTGGGCCCCGGAGCAGGAGATTCGTCCCTGGGGTGACCGAATCGAGCGGTAAGAGCGGAGCGACGTGATACATGACGAACCGAGAGCCGACGCGGAAAAACGCCAACCGTCGTTACCGATAGTAAGTGCCGCGCCGATATAACTCTTCTCAGTGCCATGGGATAGCATGACGGCGGCCGGGTCACGGCTATGGCCGGCACGCGAAGGAGTAGAAACGCTTTAGGCCGCCACCGGCGTGGCTGGCCGTAGGGAACGGCACGGCCGTAGCTCCGACGTGCCGCGAGCGTTCGCGGCTTGGGAATACGGCAGTGCGCCCGGCGATCCCAGCCAACCGTGGCGGTCGGATCGCCGATCAGCGCCGGACTTTGCTATCGGGTCGTGCGGTTCCAATCCAGAACCATGGCACGAATGCATACCCGCCGCCGCGGTCAATCTGATTCGGATCGCCCGGCGGCCGAGGAACCACCGGAGTGGAGTGACGTCGACGCCGAAGCGATCGAAGAGCGCGTCGTCGAACTGGCCGACCAGGGCCACAGCCCCAGCGAGATCGGCCTCAAACTACGCGACGAGGGGGTCGCCGGGACGCCGGTCCCGAACGTCAAACTGGCGACCGGAAAGAAGGTCACCGAGATCCTCGAGGAACATGACGCGGATCCAGATCTGCCCGAGGATCTCCGGAACCTCCTCGAGAAGGCCGTCCGGCTCAACGAACACCTCGAGGAACACCCCCAGGACAACGAAAACAAGCTGGCGCTCCAGAACACCGAGTCGAAGGTCCGCCGCCTGGTCGATTACTACCGCGGCGACGAACTCGACGAGGGATTCACCTACACCTACGAGAACGCCAGGGAAGTCATCGACTGATCGGACCGGCACCATCCAAGACCCAACACCAGTAATGTCGATCACGGGCCATCAACAGAATGCTGCGACCGATCCGCCGGCCGTCGCCCACACGCTGCGCGAGGCACCGTTCGCCAATCTGCTCGCCAGAGCCGACGGCGCGTCCCTCGCAGCCACAGCCCTGTTGATCCAGGCCTGTGAGGCGATCGGGCTGCCCTATCAGGTGAGTCCGATCCGCACCCGGGCGGCCGCGGCCGACCGCCGTGCCGGCATGGCCGATGCGACGGCGGTGATCGCGGTCGGCATGGACACGACCGATCCAGCGGATGGCAACGGTGACGGTGTCGACGCCGATGCCCACCTCGCCGGGCAGCCGGTCACGGCCGCACTCGAGGTGGCCGACCAACTGGAGGCGTCGGTGAGCCCGACACTGGCGCTCGCCGGGATCGTCGCCGCCGGCGAGGTCCTGTCGGCCTATCCATCGCTGATCGACCGGGCGGGCCTCGAACGCCGACCGGGGATCGCGATCCCGACAGCGGATCCAATCGATGGGCTCGCCCACACGACGCTGACCCATGGCCCCTTCTCGGGGGATCCCGAGCGGACCGCCGAAACGATCGCCGGGATCGACGGGGAGACGATGACCGAGGCCGACCACCGCCAGCTCGCCTCTCTCACCGCGGTCGCTGTGACGGGAGCCGCGGACGCGACGCCGCGGGCGGCCACCGCCGTCGAGGCGGTGCTCCGCCCGTACCCGATCGACGGGCCCGTCGCCACCCTCGGGGGCTACGCGGACGTCCTTGAGGCCACCGCGGCCACCGCCCCCGGCGTGGGGATCGCGCTGGCCCTCGATGGCGATGTCCGGTCGGCGGCGCTCGATCACTGGCGGGACCACGCCCGGCGAGTCCACGTCGGCGTCCGCTCGGCATCGACGGCCCGGTACGACGGCCTGCTGGTCGCCCGACTCGACGACGAGGGGGACGACACCACGCCGGTCGAGGCGGTCGCCCGCCTGCTGCGTGACTTCCGGGCACCGGAACCCGCAGTCCTCGCCATTGCCGGCGACCGAGCGGGCCTGGCGACGACAGAGACGCCGGCCGCGGCAGTTCTGCCCGCGGCGACAGCCGCCGTCGGTGGATCGGCACTCACCCGCGGCGACCGGGGCTTTGCGACGATCGATCCCGACCAGACGGAGGGGTTCATCACCGCCCTCCGGGGAGGGTTATGAGCATGGCCGAACCGACACGCCGCGCGACGATCCGCACGACGGTCGATGCCCCGGCGATCGTCGCCACGGCGATCCGGCCGGACAACACCGACGAGATGGCCACGATGGTCACAGACGGGACAGTGTGTACCACCATCGAGCGGGACACGACCGGCGGCCTCCAGTCGACGGTCGACGATTACGTCGTCAACCTCGAAGTGGCCACCCGGGTCATCGACAGCGCCCGCCGCCACGCACCGGCGGCGTCGACGGACATGGATCGCGAGTCAACTGCTGACACAGACACTGACACGGACACGGACACAGACGCGGATACGAACACCAAAACGGATACGACTACGGAGACAAACGAACAACAATGAGCGAACGATCGGTTTCACGACAACGACAGCAAAAACGGTGGTACACCCTGATGGCCCCCGAACAGTTCGACCGGGCCGAACTCGGGGAGACCACCGCCGACGAACCGGAGAAGGTGCTCGATCGCACCATCGAAACCACCCTCGGGGACCTATCGGGGGACGCCAACCAGAACAACACGAAACTGACCTTCCGCGTCACGGACGTCGGCAGCGACGCCGCCTACACGGAGTTCATCCGCCACGAACTCACGCGGGACTACCTGCGCAGCCTCATCCGGCGGGGCACCTCGAAGATCGACGCCGTGATCACGGTCCGAACGACGGACGACTACCGGGTCCAGATCCAGCCGGTCGCCTTCACGACCAAACGCGCCGATCAGAGCCAGCAGAAGGCGATCCGCCGGACCATGATCGATCTCGTCGAGGAGGCCGCCGAGGAGCGGACTTACCAGGAACTGATGGACTCGATCGTCCAGGGCCGTCTCTCCTCGGCGATCTACAGCGAGGCCAAGACGATCTACCCGCTACGCCGCGTCGAGGTCCAGAAGGCCGAACTGGACGCCCGGCCGGAGGAAGTCTACGAGGAACTCGAAACGGCCGCCACCGAGGACGTCGAGGACGTCGATCTTGAGGAGGCCGCTGGCGACGACGTGCCTGACGACGCCGGGACCGATGATGAACCGGAAGATTCCGAGGCTGTGGCTGCGGACGAGCCGGAGAGTGACGCCGACGAAGACGAGGAGGCGTAATCGCTCGATCAACCGGATAGTCGAACGACACACCGCTGTTTTACCGATTGGATCGAGAACTGTCCAAGATCGAACGCCGACCAGCGATAGCTCACTCGGTGACGATGACGGTACCGGTCATTCCCGCCCGTTCGTGTGGGATGCAGAAGTAGGCGTACGTCCCAGGAATGTCGAAAGTATGCTCGTAGAGCTCGTTGGAATCGATCCCGCCTTTGAGCCCGTTGCTGTATCCCTTCCGGGCGGCCTGTTCGGAATCGAAGTCGCCGGTCGCGAAATACGCGGCCCCGTCGGGGAGGGAGTCCTCGTAGGCCGTTACCGTATGGATTCGCGAGTTGGTGTTCTTCCAGACCACCGTCTCGCCGGCGCTGATCTCGATCTCGGGCGGACGGAAGAGACTGGCGGTCATCCCGACGTCGTAATCGGGCTTCTCGCCGCTGCCGGCCGATCCGATCAAGCCCGCACAGCCGGCGAGCCCGGTCGAGGCGAGGCCGCCCGCCGCCACGAGAAACCTCCGGCGTAGCATACCTAACCGAAAGAACAGGGCGCATATAGGCAGCAGGATTCGGGGCGATCACGTCCGTCAGCGGATCGGAACGCAAGCGATAAGACGACACTCCGTCACCCCGCCAACATGCGCCCCCGGTTTATCGGCCAGCTCAGCGCCGCCGATGTCGTGACCGTGTGCAACGGCGCGATCGGGTTCGTGGCCGCCGCGCTCGCGGTCGAGAACCCACAGCTTGCGGCCCGGCTGATCCTACTGGCGGCGGTCGGGGACGGCTTGGACGGCGTGGTCGCTCGGCAGTTCGGCAGCTCAGCCGTCGGTTCCTACCTCGACTCGCTATCGGACGTCGCTGCCTTCGGGGTCGCCCCCGCGATCGTCATCTACAGCATCGGCCGGCAGGCCTGGGGGCTCGATCCGATCGCCCTGACGGTCGTGTCAGCGACGGTGGTGATCGTTCCGGCGGCGTTTCTGGGAATGGTCGTCATCCGGCTGGGTTTTTATACGGCCCACCAGACCGACGCTCCCGAAACCATCGGCGTCCCGAGCACGCTCGCAGCGACGATCCTCGCAACGGCGGTGATCCTTGAGGTGATCCCGACGATGGTCCTCGTCGGCGGGACCGCGGCGTTCACCTACCTGATGATCGCGGACATCACCTATCCCGATCTGCTGGCCCGTGATTCGCTGTTGATGGGGATCATCCACGCACTCGCGGTGATCGCACCGCGGGCGTTCGGGCGGGCGTTTCCGTACGCCCTGCTGACGTTGGCTCTGGCATACCTCACGTTGGGGCCACGGTTCTACTGGCGAGCCGAAGGGAAACGCTCTTAGGGCGTTCGCGACGATTTTCGCGACATGAGCAACGGGGACGACGAGCCGCCGGCAGACGACGCATCCGAAGCTGACGCGGACGCCGGAGCCGACGCCGAGGACGAGGCGGCAGCCAAATCCGACGACGCCGAACCCGAGGAAACCGAAGAAACCGAAGAAACCGAGGCAACTGAGGAATCCGAAGAAACCGAACCGGTGAGCCAGGAGTCACTCGATGAGCGCCTCGACGCCATCGAGGAGGCGCTCGAAGCCGCGGAGACGGAGGCCGATCTCGATGCGATCGAGGCTGATCTCGACGGCATCGAGGAAGATGTAGAGGCAGCCGATCTGCCCGAACCGGACGAGGACGACGAGGACGCCGAGGATCCACGCGTCCAGCTCGAGGAGCGCCTCGAGGACGCCCGATCGGACCTCGAATCCCAGCGCGGGCCCTACGCCGAGGACGCCGTCGCCGCCATCGAAGAGGCCGTCAGTACGATCGAGGACACCCGCTGGACTGAGCAGGGCGAGGGCGAAATCGAGGCGGCCGTCGCGTCGTTCGCCGAATCGATCAACGAGACCCTCGACGCCGAACTGACCGTCGAGGACGCCCTCCCGGCGACCCTCGAGGCCGCGAGCGACGCCATCGAGGAGGCGGGACTCGATCCCGATTCGGACGCCGAGACGATCGCGGCACTGCTGGAGGTGACGGACGCCCTCACGACAGACCTCGAGGACGCCGAGGAGTGGGACGACCTGACGACCAGCGACCAGCTCGAAGCCCAGGGGTTCTACGAAGTCCTTGATCACCGTAAGGACTACCCGCCCGAGTGGCACGCCCTGAAGATCTGGGAGAAACGCGGCAACGCCGAGATGGTGCTGTTGGCCCTCGAGAACCTCGGCTCGGAGTTCATGGAGGAACACTGCCTGGCCGCGCTCCGCCGGATGGGCCCCGAGGAGGCGCTCGATCCGATGCTCCAGCGGGCTGGCCGTCGCGACCAGGACGCTATCGAGATCCTCGGGAAGATCGGCAGTGAGGACGCCCTCGATACGATCACGGAGTACCTCGAATCCGATTCCGACCCCCAGCTCCAGAAGGTCACCCTGCGGGCGGTCGCCGAGATCGGCAGCGAGGAATCGACCCAGGCCGTCGCGAACGTTCTCGACAGCGACAACGACATCGTCCGGAGCCAGGCGGCCCGAGCCCTCGGCATGCTCGGGGATCCACGCGCGATCGAACCGCTAGCTGACGTCCTCGACACCGACGAGAATGACACCGTTCGGGCGAGTGCCGCCTGGGCGCTCTATCAGATCGGCACGGAAGCGGCCCTCGAGGCCGTCAGCGAATACGCCGACGACGACGCCTACCTGGTCCAGGCTGAAGCCGAGAAAGCCGCCGAGGCGATCGAGACCGCAGCCGCCGCGTGACAGTCTCCTCGCCGGAAACGGAACGGTGAGGCTTCCCATCCGGACCGCCCACCGGACCAGTCCCGGAGTCTTAGATCGTATTCCCGTTGGTAGTAGCACGACGGACAGCCGTCGGTCTGATCACCCGGCGACCGCGGCCGACCGGAGGAGCGTCGACAGGAAGTTCAGCGCAAAGCCGATGGCGAGCAACAGCGCGCCGATCCGGCCGAACCAGGTGAATTCCTGGACGTCGCTCGGTGTGATGTTCATGTTGTAGTCATTGAAGTCGGTGTCGTAGGTGATGTAGCTCGGCGTCTGAAAGAACTCGATAAAGATGAGAACGCCACCGACGGCGCCGGCCGCATAGCCCACCAGCGAGAGCGACACATCGATCGCGACCATGGTATCGGGAGCGCGCGATGGGGACAAAAAGCCTCCGAAGCCGACGGTGAACGATGTGTACATCAGGCCGTGACCGGCGAGAGCTTATATCCCAATGGGCGGCCAGACGCGTCCATCACATCCCGCCGTCGTACTGTCGTCCTGCTCGCCATGATACTCATGGCTCCCGCCCCAGCCGACACCACCACAGCGACTGAGGACGGATCGATCGAGCTCGTCGAGGTGTACCCGAACCCGCTTCGGAGCCAGGATCGAGGGGAATATGTGGCACTCAGGATCGCCGGCTCACGGAATCTCAGCGGCCTGACCCTCTCGGACGGGGAAGCCACGGTGCGGTTATCCCCCGTCGTGGCCTCCGGCCGTGTTATCCTCGCAGTCGGACGAGGGGAGCCGCCGAACGGGAGTGCCGGACGGGTGCTCGGGGTGACCGGCCGGCTCGCGCTGGCGAACAGCGGCGAAATCCTCACGCTCAGGCGGGATGGAACGGTCATCGATCAGGTCCGATACGGGACCGCGCCGGCCGGCGAACGGTACGTCCGTGGGCAATCGGGGTGGTCGTGGAAACCACTAGGGGCAACGGACTTCCCGGCGATCACTATCCAGGATGTCCCGGTCGAGGCCTTCGTATTGCCGGATCACGCCTCGGTCCCGACCAGGGTACTCGGAAACGCGACCGAGCGAGTACTCCTTGGAGGGTATACGTTCGCCTCGGAGCGGGTGACCGACACGCTCTGTCGTGTTCGGCGGGACGGGGTCACCGTCCGGGTGTTGGTCGACGCCGATCCCGTCGGCGGGATGACGAAAACAAGCCGTGATCGGTTGGATGTCCTCGTCGCGTGTGGGGTCGACGTCGAGGTGCTCGGCGGCTCCAGCGCCCGGTACGCCGTCCATCACGCGAAATACGCCGTCGTCGACGACCGGGCAATAGTCCTCTCGGAGAACTGGAAGCCAAGCGGCACCGGCGGCCGATCCAACCGTGGATGGGGCGTCGTGGTCGATTCAGACCGCGTCGCCGATCGGCTGGCGGCGGTGTTCCACAACGATACCGACTGGCGGGATACCCCCGACTGGACGGCGGCTCGTTCCATGGACGCAGCCAGCGAGGATCGGACGATCACGGCCGAGCGGTATCCGACACGATTCGAGACATCGTCGATGTCGGCCGACAGCGTGACAGTGCTGGTGGCCCCGGATAACGCCGAACCCGAGCTCCTGCGGATGATCCGAAAGGCAAACGAAACGATCGCGGTCCAGCAGGTCTCCATTAAAGCGGATCGATTCTCGCTGGTGGCCGCCACGATCGCGGCCGCACGGCGGGGCGTCAGCGTCCGGATCCTACTCAGCGGGGCCTGGTACGTTCGTGAAGAGAATCAGGCAGTGATCGATCGTCTCGACCGGCTCGCCGACCGCGAGGGCCTTCCATTGTCGGCTCGCCTCGTCGATCCTGGGGGAGCATTCGATCGATCACACGTCAAGGGCGTGATCGTCGATGTGGACACCGTCTTCGTCGGCTCCATCAACTGGAACCCCCACTCGTTACGGGAGAACCGCGAAATCGGCGTCATCCTCGAGGGCGACACAGTCGGCGAATACTACCTGCGAGTGTTCGAGCACGACTGGCGACACAGCGGCGACGGGCTGGTCGCCGATGTCTCGATACCGCCAGGGTTTGCAGTCGTCGTCGCGGCGGTCGTTCTCGGGGTGAGCATCGTCTTCGCTCGGCGGCTCCGCTTCGATGCCGGGTAAAATCGTTGTCGATCGGCGGACGCTCAGAACTCGGCGTCGCCGGTCTGATCACGCACCGGTGTGGCGTGGAGGCTCTCGTCGATCTCGGCCTGGGCCATCTTGCTGATGAGGGCGTTGAGCACTTCCTGGCGCATCCCCGGAACGAACCGGATCGAGCCGACGACGAGGTGGCCACCGCCACTGACGCCGGCCCCGGCCAACTCATCGTTGAGCTCGGTGACCATCTCGGGGATGTCCAGGCGCACGCCATCCGATCGCAACACCGCGAAGTCCGGGCCGAAGCCGATCGTGATCGCCGGCTCACCGTTCTCCTCGACCATTCGGTCGTGGATCGCGCCCGTGGTCGTCCCCGGCGCAGGATAGGTGAATCGGTGAGCATATTCGTCGAGATCGAGCTGGTAGAGCGTGACCGCGTTCGAGAGCCGTTCCTCCTCGACGTGGGGGAGGGCCGCCTCGAGCTGCCGTTCGATGTCACGGTGGGCTCGGCCGGCGAACAGCTCGACGAGTTCGGCGTGGCGGTCGTCGTTGCCCGCGAGGTTGAGGATGTCGTCGATCAGTCCCTCGCCCGGTTTGTACTTCAGCCAGTGGGCGGCGTAATCGAGGGCATCGCCGATGTCATCGAGATCGGCCTCACTATATCCGACGGCTTCGGCCAGCGAGAGGTATTCCTCCATCGCGCTTGCGGCCGACCGATCGGCCAATCCCGCCACGGCAGGAACGTGTTTCAGGCGGTCGGTCAGGGACTTATCGATCATCCGGGCGAGTTCGACACAGAGCATGCCCGTCGTGATCCGGTAATCCTCGTCTTGAATGTAGGGGTTGACGTGGGTTTCGAGATACGGCCCGACGGCCTCGGGATCCGGATGGTGGTGGTCGATGACGATCACCGGGATGTCGTAGGCATTGAGGTGTTTGTACGCGGGGACGTCCTCCTCGGTGCTCCCGTTGTCGATCATCAACAGGAGCGGCAGTTTCTGCCCGTGGCGGTCCTGGCCCTCGAGGGCGTAGTTGAGATCGCGGGTAACGTCCTCCATCTCATAGAAAGGGGCCTTGCTCGGGAGCCGCTTGATCAGGTGGCGCGGGGATTCGGGATCGGCGTGGGTATCCCGGATGAATCGCTCAAGCGCACGCTGGACCGGGATGCTCGCACACATCCCGTCGCTGTCGGCGT
This sequence comes from Halobacteriales archaeon, assembly GCA_042219475.1. Classification (GTDB taxonomy): domain Archaea; phylum Halobacteriota; class Halobacteria; order Halobacteriales; family Hikarchaeaceae; genus Chewarchaeum. The sequence continues at coordinate 36,427 of JBDGPX010000084.1, read as the reverse complement.
GGTGGCGGATCGCTATCGGCCGGTTCTCGAGGACGGCACGCCGGAGTTGGGTTGCGACCTCCTCGAGGCCGGGGAGCAGCTTCGCCAGTGCCGGCCAGGCCACCAGTGGATCGATCTCGATCGGCGCGGCCTGTTCGTCGATCCGGGCTTCGTACTGTGATTCGACCTCGGCAGCCTCCTCGCCCGTCAGAACGTCGATGTGTTCGGACTCGATCTGCATACCGTGGTCGCCGTGTTCCGGAATGCCGGCGGCGTGGACGAAATCACCGATCTCGAGGTCGGGATAGGCGCGGACACCGGCGCCCTCGAAGGCCGCGATGGGAACGACGTAGGTGCCGTCGCTGACATGAAACAGCGTCGGGCCAGCGGTCTGTTTGATCTGGACGATCGTCCCCTCGATGTGGACGGTCTCACCGACGTGGTCGTCGAGGGTGTCCAGCCGGACGGGCTCGTACTCGTGTTCGACCGTCACGGTGCCGTAGGTCGATTCGCCGAGTTCGATCGGGCTAAAACTCAGATCGCCGTTCTGCTTGACATCCTCTAAAACAACGATCAGGGAATCGCCCGGGTCATAATCAGTATCGAGGTTCGATTCATGCACGAGGCCGGAAACATTCGGGGCGACCTCGACGAAGATACCGTAGTCGACGACACCATCGACGGTGGCGTGATAATAGGCCCCCTCCTCAAGGTCATCGACCGTACAGTCGTCGGTAAGGCGGTAGACGACCGTCGAACCGTCGGTCGACGACGCATCGTCATCGAGCGACGAAGAAGGCTCACTCATGTTAGTCCTCGATTGGAGATGGGCAAGTAAAACCCTTTATTTGTGAACATGTGGATTTGCTGACCGCGATTTTCCCCGTTATTCCGCGGGATCACAGGCCGACCCGGAACGCTTAGAACGGGTCGCCCGGAAATGGCGGATATGCGCCTGTTTCGGTCGAGCGAAATCCTCGGCATCGCTGAGGAGACCCTCCAGTTCGCCCTCGATGCGTCGGCGGACAGCCATCCCGACGAGTACATGGGACTGCTCCGTGGGGAGGACGCCGCCGACCTCGGGCTCGACCGAGACGGCACCGTCATCACAGACGTGCTCGTGATCCCAGGCACCGAATCCAACAGCGTCAGTGCGACGGTCAAAACCAGCATGGTGCCGAACGACATTCGATCGCTCGGCAGCGTCCACTCCCATCCAAACGGTGTCCTCAAACCCAGCGACGCCGACCGCTCGGCCTTTGGCACTGGTAAGGTCCACATCATCATCGGCGCCCCTTACGAGCGGGACTGTTGGCAGGCGTTCGACCGTCAGGGCGAGCAAACCGACTTGGCGGTCTTGGACGTCGACCTCCCGGATCCCGGCGAACGGTTCTTCGATTTCACCGAGGCCGATCTCGATCTCGACCGGGGGCGGTGATCGTCATGCCGACTCGCGTTCTCGCTCAGGGGACCTTCGATATCCTCCATCCCGGACACGTCCAGTATCTCGAGGCAGCCAACGGGATGGGCGACGACCTCTACGTCGTGGTCGCCCGCCGGGAGAACGTCACGCACAAGCCGGCGCCGATCCTTCCGAACCGCCAGCGCCGGGACATGGTCGGGGCGCTGGGGATGGTCGATCACGCCCGGATCGGCCACCCGGAGGATATCTTCGTACCGGTGCGGGAAATCGATCCGGACGTCATCGCGCTGGGATTCGATCAACACCACGACGAAGCGGCGATCGCCGATCGGCTGGACGCAGAGGGGATCGACTGTGAGGTTCGTCGGGCACCGAGGCGTGAACCTGCCTATGACGGTGAACTGCTCTCGACGGGAGAGATCATCGAGCGAATCATCGAAGAACGAGCCTGATCGAGAGTCAACCGCCTCGGGGTCAAGCCCCCCCACGGTATATCGAGGAGACGGAGCACTAAGCCGGGTATCGGGCTTCACCCCCGACCCCGATGGATCGGGGAACTCGCCCTCGCAGGTTGTTAGAGGAGTTCGGCTTCGGCGAGGCGCTTGACACCCTCGCGTAGCCGATCGGTCGCGGCCGCATAGGAGAGGCGGGCATAGCCAGACGTTCCGAAGGCGCCGCCGGGGACCATCGCGACGTGGGCTTCCTCGATGGCTCGCTCACACCACGCCTGATCGTCCTCGTCGACCGACACCATCATGTAGAAGGCACCGTCGGGGGGATCGATATCGACGCCCTGCTCGCCGAAGAGTTCGACCAAGAGATCCCGCCGCTCCTCGAAGGCATCGACCATGCCCTGAATGACGGATGGATCGGTGTTGGTGAGGGCCTCGACGCCGGCCTGCTGGACGAAGTTCGCCGCACAGGTCACCGAATGGGAGTGAAGCTTGCCGGCCTGATCGATCAGCGGCTTCGGAGCCCCGACATACCCCAGTCGCCAGCCGGTCATGGCGTAGGCTTTCGAGAACCCGTTGATCGTGATCGTCCGGTCGTTCATGTCGGGCAACGAACCGATGCTCGTCGGGTCGGTGCCGTAGCTGATCCGGCGGTAGATTTCATCGGAAATGACGGTGAGGTCGTGGTCGATAGCGAGATCGCGGACGGCCTCCAGGGCGGCATCGGAGAAGACGGCTCCGCTCGGATTGCTCGGGGAGTTGATGACCACCAACTCGGTCGCGTCGGAGATCATCCCGGCGAGATCGTCGATCGCCGGTTCGAGGCTGAACCCGTGTTGGGCGAGATCGACCCGGACCGGCGTCCCGCCGGCCATCCGAACGATCGCCTCATAGGAGACCCACGCTGGATCGAAGAGCACGACCTCATCGCCGTCGTCGATCATCGCCATGATGACCTCGAAAAGCGCCTGTTTGGCCCCCGGCGTGACGATAATCTCATCGGTGCCGTACTCTAGGCCCGTCTCGGCGAACGTCTCGCTGATGGCCTCACGGAGGGCGGGGATACCACTCGAGGCGGTGTAGGTCGTCTGACCCGCTCCCATCGCCTCCTGACCGGCCTCGACGATGTGTTCGGGCGTATCGAAATCGGGCTCGCCAACGCTCAGGTCGACGACATCGACGCCATCGGCCTTGAGCTCGGCCGCTTTGTTCCCGATCGCGACTGTAGCACTCGGCTCCACGCGGGTGACCCGGTCTGCGAACTGCATGGTCATGCTGAACGCTCCTCAGTCATGTCGATTGCGCTCTCAACCGCACTCGCGCCGTAGTCGATCCGATCGTAGGCCTCCTCGGCGGTCATCCCGGGGCCGGCGATTCCGAACGTCACCGGCGTGTCCCGATCCAAGCTGACATCGGTCAGCCCCTGGGCGGCCGCGGTGGCGATCACCTGATCGTGGTCGGTATCGCCGGTGATGATCGCGCCCATGGCGGCGACGGCGTCGATGTCGTCTCGGCGTGCCAGTCGATCGGCCGCCAGCGGGGTATCGTAGGCCCCCGGGACATGGATCGTTTCGGCGACTGTCGCCCCCCGTTCCTCGGCGGCGGTGCGGGCCATCTCCTCCATGCGTTCGGTGATCGCCTGATGATACCGGGCGACCACGAGCCCGATCGTGACCATGTCGAGTCGGTCAGGAGGCCCGGCCAAAGAACTATCGACACGACCGGTGGCCGGTCGGGACAAGGTAAAGTAAAGTAATAAGAATTGTAACCCCTGGGTCGTTTCGGACGGATAATGAGTCGCTCGACGCCGTCCGTGCTGGAGCGGATCGACTCCGTCCTCCCGATCATCGCCGCCCTGACGGTCATATCGTTGATCGCCCGATTGGTCTTCCTCGACCTCCGGATCGCCCACTGGGACGAGGGGCGTGTCGCCTTCGGGATCCTGCGGTATCAGGCGACGGGCATGTGGGAGTATCGCCCGATCGTTCACGGCCCCTTCCTCCCGCAGACAAACAAGTTCGTCTTCGAGTTCCTCGGCCCGACCGACGCCAACGCCCGACTGATCGTCGCGATCATCGGCGGGTTGCTCCCGCTTGCCGCCTGGCTCTACCGGGATCACCTCCGGGATGTCGAGGTCGTGGGGTTAGCCGCGCTGTTGACGCTCGATCCGATCCTGCTGTACTACTCGCGGTTCATGCGCAACGATGTCCTCACCGCCGGATTTGTCCTGATCGCCGTTGGTATGTTCCTCCGCCTCATCGAGACTCGACACCAGCGCTATCTCTACGGTGGCGTCGGGGCGTTTGCGCTCGCGTTTACCACCAAGGAAAACGCCCTTCTCTACGTTCTCTGTCTGCTCGGTGGACTGGTGTTGCTGGCCGACCACCGGCTGTTTCTCAACCGCAAGGGAACGAGCTGGCTCAATCAGCTCTGGAGGTACATCGTCCGGGCGGCCTATGGCATCTGGCACGTCCGGTGGGCAGTAGTGGTGGCGGTGATCGAGTTCCTTCTCATCATCGTGTATTTCTACGCACCACGGGGCGGCACTGGCGGTGTCCCGGGACTGTGGACGGCGATCGGTCAACCGACGCTCCTCCCGACGGTCGTCTGGGAAGCGACCTACGGATCGGCGGACAAGTTGGTGGATCTCTGGATCAATGGCGACCATCAGGACCACGCCTATCTCCCGTTCCTCGCGAGCTATCTGAAGGACCTCGGGGTCGCCTCCGGCTCGATCGCGTTTCTGGCCGTCATCGGATTCCTCACCGACCGCTACAGCGGCGATCGACCCCGCGACATCGTTGCGCTCGGCTTTTATTGGGGTGTCGTGAGCGTCCTCGGCTATCCGATCGTGACCGACATCCGCGCAGCCTGGACAGTGATCCACGCGATCGTGCCGTTGATGCTGCCCGCCGTCGCGGGGCTTGCGCTCTTTTATGACTGGGGCCGGGAAGCCCACGCAGATAACGACCGGATCGGCGTCGCCCTCACCGCCGTCGTCGTACTGTTCCTATTGGGGCAGCTGGCGGCGACCGGCGTCTCGACGAGTTACCTCCATCCACAGAGTCAGGATAACCCACTAGTCCAGTTCGCTCAACCGGAAGGACAGATGCGCCCGGCGCTGAACGCGATCAAGGAATCAGCCCCCGAACACGATGGCACGGATGTGATCTGGTATGGGGAACATTACAACATGACCGACGAGAGCAAGGCCGACACCCTCCCGGTCAGCGGCGGGAACTGGTACAACCGGCTCCCGATGCCGTGGTATTTGGAGGCGTACGGCGCGACACGGAAGAGTACCATCGAGGAGGAGCAGCTCATCCGCTGGGTCGAGGAGGAACAGCCCCCGGTCGTCCTCACGCGAATCGAGAATCGGGCGCCGATCAGTCGGCAGCTCGACGGATATGAATCCTACACCTACGAGTTCCGCCAGTTCAACGAGGAAATCGTCTTTTTCATCCGCGATCGATACGCACCGCCAGCAGGGTGACAACGCTTATAGCTGGATGTGATGAATCCACGACAACCTGCGAATGGCACGGACGATCGATCCGACGCTCACGGACGAACCGATCACGCTCGGGGTTGTCGGCGGCGGCCAGCTCGGGCGGATGATGGCCGAATCCGCCGCCCCTCTCGGTGTCGAACTGCTCGTTGCCGATCCGACCCCGGATTGCCCGGCGAACACCGTTGCAGCCGACCAACTCGTCGGCGGCTTCGATGACCCCGAGACGATCCGAACGTTGGCCGAGCGTGCCGATCTAGTGACCTTCGAGATCGAACTCACTGACCCGGATGTCCTCGAAGACGCCAGTAACGCGACCGGAACGCCCGTCGAGCCGGCGCCGGCCACGCTACGGATGATCCAAGACAAGCTCACACAGAATCGTCGTCTCGAAGACGCGGGCATTCCGGTACCCGACTTCGAGCGGGTCGATGACCGGGCCGATCTCGAGGCCGCGATCGACCGGTTCGACTACCCGGTGATGCTCAAGGCGAGGGAGGGTGGCTACGATGGACGGGGGAATTTCCTGATCGAATCCGAGGCGGATATCGAGCCGGCACTCGATGCGGCTCCGGGTCGGATGCTCGTCGAACAGATCGTCGAATTCGACCGCGAACTGTCGGTCATCGGCGTCAAAGGCGCCGACGAGCGAGCCGCCTTTCCGGCAGGTGAGAACATCCACCGCGAGGAGATCCTCCGCCAGACGGTGGTCCCGGCACGGACGGACGATCGCACGCTCGAACGAGCCCAGTCGGTCGCCGCGGACGTCCTTGATCTGATGGATGGCCGCGGTGTCTATGGGATCGAGCTGTTCGAAGAAGGTGGGAGGATCCTCGTCAACGAGATCGCGCCCCGACCACACAACTCGGGCCACTACACCATCGAAGGAGCCCAAATCTCACAGTTCGAGCAACACGTTCGAGCGGTGCTGGGCTGGCCGCTCGGGCCGACCGAGCTCCGGGACCCTGTCGCCATGTCGAATATCCTCGGCGACGTCGAGACGGCACAACCGGCACAGCTCTCCGGCGTCGAGTCGGTTCTCGAAACAGATGGAGCCCACCTCCATTGGTATGGCAAACGGGAGGCGAGGCCGCTTCGGAAGATGGGCCATGTCACCGTCGTGCCGACCGATACGACACCCGACTCGCGAACGGATCTGCTCGCGACCGCGCGGTCGTGTACCGAACAGCTCACGTTTACTGGCGCCGAGCCATCGACACAGGAACGGGATCAACCATGACTGACACCGAGCCACGTGAACTCACGGACTTGCTGGAGCATCTCCGTTCGGAAGCTGAGGCCGACCGTGATCCGACCGAGACGCCGGACATCGGGATCATCATGGGCTCGGATTCCGACCTCCCGGTGATGCGGGGAGCGCATGAGACGCTCTCGGATCTCGGGTTCAACGAGGCGACCGGTGACGGAACCGATGCTCGGTTCTCGTTTGAATCCTACGTCGTCTCGGCCCATCGGACACCGACACTGATGGATGTCTATGCCCGAACCGCCGCCGATCGCGGGCTCGAAGTGATCATCGCCGGCGCCGGTGGCAAATCCGCCGATCTCCCGAACATGACCGCCTCGATCGCGTATCCGCTTCCTGTCATCGGCGTGCCGGTCCAGGAGAAATCGGTCGACTCGGTTATCGGGATGCCGACCGGTGCACCCATCGTCGCCGTCGACGCCGGCAAATCCGAAAATGCCGCACTCTCGGCTGTACAGATCCTGGCTCGACAGTGTCCGGAGCTTCGCGACCGACTGGAGGAGCGTCACGCGGCCCTGCAGACGGAGGTCGCGAGGGTTTCCAAGCGGTTGCACGACCTGGGTGTCGAGCGATTCAGTGAGGAGAACCGCTGACCGTGAGATTCGGGGCCAGCGCGGTCCTGGAACGGACAAATCAACGCTTATAGGTGTGGCCCCTCAATCCGAGTACGATAGGGAGAACCCGGCATGAATCCATGGATAGCTATCGCGGCGCTGGCGCTCGTGGGGATTCTCATTCCGGTCGGGATGATGGCGGTCTCCAGTCTGCTCCGACCGGCGGTCCCCGAACAGGGCAAAAGTGCCACCTATGAATCCGGCGAGGTCCCGACGAAAGGAACCGCCGGCCTTCGGTTCAACATACAGTACTACATGGTCGCGTTACTGTTCGTCGTTTTCGACATCGAGACCGTCCTGATCTTTCCATGGACGGTTATCTATCGGAGCGCGACCAGCTCGGTTGGGCTCGTGGCGGCACTGGTGCCGATGCTCGTGTTCATCGGCGTTCTCGTCGTCGGGCTCGGCTGGGCATGGCGGAACGGCGCCGTCAAATGGGCTCGTAACCCGCGTCGTCAACAACAAGGGAGCGTGGAACAACAATGAGCAGTGAACCCAATGCATCGTCGTCCCCGCGTGGCGACATCGTCCAGTCTGACGAACCGCAAACCAAAACCCGCGAGGCACGCACCGGCTCGGGTCTCGACGATCGGTTTAACTCCAAACTCCGGGAGGCGTTCGGCTCCTCGCCGTTTATCCTCACGAAGTTCGATAAGTTCATGAACTGGGTGCGGGGGTCCTCGATGTTCATGTTGCAGTTCGGGATCGCCTGCTGCAGCATCGAGATGATGCACACCTACGCAGTGAAACACGACCTCGATCGGTTCGGCGCTGGGGTCCCCCGTGCCTCCCCGCGCCAAGCGGATGTCATCATCGTGCCGGGGACGATCGTCTCGAAGTTCGCCCCGCGAATGAAACGAGTGTACGACCAGATGGCCGAGCCCAAGTTCGTCGTCGGAATGGGCTCGTGTACGATCTCCGGTGGACCCTTCCAGAAGGGCTACAACGTCATCAAGGGTGCCGAGGAAGTGATCCCGGTCGACATCCACGTCCCCGGCTGTCCGCCACGGCCCGAAGCACTGGTCTATGGCGTCGCCAAACTCCAAGAACGGATCGCCAACGGCGAATCCGCACCGGTGACGGTCAAACCCTACGAACTCGAACAGTTCGGCGATCTCGATCGCGACGAGATCGTCGATGAACTCGCCGATCAGATCGACGAGGACGACCTCGTCATGCGCTACAACTGGGCTGATTCGCCATGAGTCTCGAGAATCCCGAACCTGAACCCGAAGCAGCACTCGAACCGGCGGTCGGCGTCACCGAGGACGGTCTCGATTACGATGAACTCGAAGCGTTGTTGGACGGCCAGGTCCTCGACCGAGAAACGCATCTCAACGCCGAAGGATTCGTCATTCGGCCCGACGCCGTCCAAGATGTCCTTTCGACGCTCCGCCAAGAAGCGGGCTTCGATCACCTCTCGCTTGTCACTGCCCAGGAATACCCCGACCGCTACGAATCGATCTATCACCTCAAGAAGTACGCCGATCCGACCCAGGAACTCAGCGTCGTCGTCCCGACGCCAACGGACGATCCGACCAGCCAGACCGCCGAACCCGTGTATCGAACCGCCGACTGGCACGAGCGGGAGGCCTACGATCTCGTGGGGATCGAGTACGACGGGCATCCCGACCTTCGGCGAATTCTCCTCCCCGAGACCTGGCAGGGGCACCCACTCTCGCGGGATTATCACCAGGACAAACCCCAGATCGTGACCCTCCGGGAACACGCCAACCCCCTCGAGGAAGACCACCGTGCCGAGGACTCGGACACGATGTTCCTCAACATCGGTCCCCACCACCCGGCGACCCACGGGGTGCTCCACCTCAAAACCACGCTCGACGGTGAGCAGGTTGCCGACGTCGAACCCGATATCGGGTACCTCCACCGCTGTGAGGAACAGATGGCCCAGGAGGGCACCTACCGGTACCAGATCATGCCCTATCCCGACCGGTGGGATTACTCCTCGGCCGGACTGCTCAACGAATGGGCCTACGCCCGGGCCGCCGAGGACTTAGCCGACATCGACGTGCCCGAGTACGCCAAGGTCATCCGGACGATGAGCGCCGAATTCTGCCGGATTGCCGGCCACATGTTGGCACTTGGGACCTTCGCGCTCGATGTCTACGGCGACTTCACGGCGATTTTCATGTACGCGATGCGGGATCGGGAGACGGTCCAGTCGATCCTTGAGGATCTCACCGGCCAGCGGATGATGTTCAACTACTTCCGGCTGGGCGGGGTCGTCTGGGATCTCCCCGAACCCCGCGAGGAGTTCTTCGAGAAGATCCGGGATTTCCTCGACGACCTGCCCAACCGGCTCGAGGAGTACCACGATCTGCTGACCTCAAACGAGATCTTCCAGCTCCGGTGTATCGATACCGGCGTCCTGGAACCCGACATCGCCAAACAGTATGGCGCGACCGGCCCGGTCGCCCGTGGCTCGGGGATCGATTACGACCTGCGGCGGGACGATCCGTACGGCTACTACCCGAACCTCGATTGGGATGTCGTCACCGAGGACGGCTGTGACAACTACTCGCGCGTACTCGTCCGGATGCGGGAGGTCGAACAATCTGCCCGGATCATCGAGCAATGTGTCGACCTCCTCGAAGACTGGCCGGAGGACGACCGCGAGATCCAGTCGAACGTGCCCCGGACGATCAAACCCGAAGAGGACAAAGAGACCTACCGGGCCGTCGAGGCCGCCAAGGGCGAGTTGGGGATCTACATCCGATCGGACGGCACCCAGAAGCCGGGACGGTTTAAGATCCGTAGCCCGTGTTTCTGTAACCTTCACACGCTGCCGGAGCTGGCCGAAGGTGATCTGATCCCGGATCTGATCGCCTCGCTTGGGAGTCTCGACGTTATTCTCGGGGAGGTCGATCGGTAATGCCGATTGGTGGACTGGAACCGCTGGCGATGTTGCCCGAGACCATCGGCCGCCTGCTCGGCTTCGGCACCGACATGACGATCCTCGAACAGGCGCTTGCCGGCTTTCTCGGCGCGTTCATCATCGGCAACATCATGTTGACGATGACCGCGCTGGCGGGGCCGTGGGCCAAACGGAAGATCACGGCCTCCTTTACCGACCGGATCGCCGTCAACCGCGTCGGTCCGTTCGGGCTGTTGATCATCGTCGCCGACGCGGTGCGGCTCCTCTCGAAGGAGCTGATCATCCCCGAAGGCGTCGATCGCCCAGCCTGGGATCTCGCGCCAATGGTCCTGCCGTTCTCGGCCCTGCTCGGCTTTGCCGTCATCCCGATGGGCTCCGGTCTCCAGCTGGCCGATCCCGAGACCGGCCTGGCGTTCGTCTTCGCGGTCGCCTCGATCGCGTCGATCGGGGTCGTGATGGGCGGCTACGCGTCGAATAACAAATACTCGATGCTCGGGGCACTCCGGGCAGTCGCGATGAACATCGCCTACGAAATTCCGCTCGTGATCACGGCCGCCTCGGTCGTGATCTTCACCGGTACGCTTCAGATGTCGAAGATCGTCGCCATCCAGACCGAGCCACTACTGATCGTCGCCGGCGTGACGATCCCGTCGTGGTTCGCGTTCGTCAACCCCTTTGCGTTCGTACTCTTTCTGGCGGCGAACATCGCCGAGATCGGCCGGAACCCGTTTGACATCCCCGAAGCACCCACCGAGATCGTCGCCGGCTATCAGACGGAGTACGGCTCGGTGTACTTCGTGCTGTACTACCTCGGGGAATTCCTCCACATCTTCCTCGGTGGTGCGATTATCGCGACGATCTTCCTCGGTGGGCCGGCCGGCCCGGTGTTGCCCGGGTTCGTCTGGTTCGTCATCAAGATCTGGAGCGTGTTCCTGTTCACCCAGTGGATGCGGGCAGCGATCCCACGTGTCCGGATCGATCAGATGATCGAAATCGGCTGGAAGGGCATGCTCGTGCTCTCGTTTGCAAACCTGGTCCTGACCGCGATTATCGTAGGAGTGATCCAATAATGATCGGCCTGCTCAAATCGATGGCAACGACGATGAAACACGCTCTCGACGGCCAGACGTTCACCGTCGAGTATCCCGAAGAAACACCGGAGGTATCGCCACGGTTCCGTGGCATCCACAAGTTCAGCCAGGAGCGCTGTATCTGGTGTCGGCAGTGTGAGAACGTCTGTCCGAACGACACCATCGAGATCAAAATGGACGATCAGCGCAACGGCGAGGAGTACAACCTCCACGTCGGCCAGTGTATCTATTGCCGGCTCTGCGAAGAGGTCTGTCCCGTCGATGCGATCGTTCTGACCGAACAGTTCGAATTTACCGGCGACACCAAAGACGACTTAGTCTACAACAAAGAGCAACTGAAAAACGTCCCGTGGTACAAGGACCTCGATCCGCTCGCCTCCCGTGAACCCGACCGTGGTTCGTGGGTCGGTGAGGGGGAAGGCGAAGTGGATTATCAGTAGGAGTTCGATCCCTTCTCGACGTTGTGGCACACGGAATTCACGAGTAATCGGTATCGTGTTCGTGTCGATAGGCACAGTTATGTCGACGACAAGAGATCATCCTGACCTCGACTACCGCCGGCCGCCGGCGATCTGAGTCGCTTCGGGCAACATCCGGAGCCGGAGCATTGAGGCCGTCCCCAAAAGCGGGCCGATCGCCAGAAACGAGAACGCCCATCGCCAGCCGACGAGATCGACGACCATCGGCACCAGCTGGATCGATATCGTCGTGAGCAGAAAACCGATCGCAGTCTGGAGCGTCAGCGCTGTCCCGACGTAACTCTCCTCGGCCAATTCAGTAACACAGGTCGAAAACTGGGCGGAATCGGCGACGATCACGAACCCCCAGATCAGGACAAAGGGAACGATCACCACCAGCGAGGCTCCAAAGAGAAAGCCGGCCGCGATACAGGCAGTTCCGCTAATCGCCATACTCGCGCTTGTGATAGTGGTCCGGCCGATGCGATCGGCGGCAGAGCCCGCGAACACGGCGCCAAGACCACCGATGGCGATCGTTCCGAACGCAAGCAGGGAGGCGATCTCGGAGCTTTCGGCGATACCCCGGGCCGAGAGACTCGTGATCAGATATGCCGGAATCCAGGTCCAGACGGCGTACAGCTCCCACATATGTCCGAAGTACCCACCGTTGGCCAACATCGTACCACGATCCCGAAGAATCCGGCCGATGGCACCTGGATCGAACGGCGCGGCCTCGGGCTGGTACGGCCCCGGTTCAAGCAACAGAGCGAGCACACCACCGATCACCGCGAGGCCGGCTGCTCCATAGAGGACGATACGCGGTTGACCGACACCACCGATCGCCCGGATGAGATGGGGTAGCGCCGAGCCGACGGTAAGCGAGCCGACGAGGACGCCGATCGCAAAGCCCCGACCCTCGCGAAACCAACCCGCCATAATTTTCATCCCGGTCGGATAGACGCCTGCCAGCGCCATCCCGGTCAGAAATCGTAGCACGATCGCCGGAAGAGCATCAGTGACGACACCGGCGATCAGGGCAGTTGCTCCGGCGCCGACGATCGCCGAGCCAGCGAAAAGATACCGCGGGCGAATAACATCTGATAGAGTAAGGAAAGAGGAGAGCAACGCCCCCGCGACAAAGCCAAGCTGGACAGCGATCGTCAACCAGGCTGTCTCGGTCGCTGTCAGTTCCCATTCGGCGGCCAGCTCGGGTGCGGCCGCGGTTGCGCTGAACCACAGCGCCATCGCCAACAGTTCGGCGACCGCGATGACCAACAATACCCGTCGCCGTCGGGACGTAGAGACCGAACCATCCGCACTCATCGTTCGTCCCTCGAATCGCTAGCCCACGACAAAAACACCGCGAACACCGAAGATACGGCCGACAACACCCCCGCAATCGGTTTGACGGAACAAAGGGTCAGACGATATCCGACGACGATATCTTCGCTACCCGTTGGAAGGAACCCCTGTCGGGGAATCACGTCTCGAAATCTTCAAAGGGCTTTCCGCTGAAGGGTCAGCCAATGACCAGTACCTACGAGCTCTTGGCGTTCGGGCTGTTTGCCGCCATCACGGTCGGCAGCGGCATCGGCGTCGTCCTCGTACGCGATGTCTGGCACGCTGCGCTCTTGCTTGGGGTGGCGCTGACGAGCGTAGCGGTACATTTCATCATGTTACGGGCGGAGTTCCTGGCAGCGATGCAGATCCTCGTCTACGTGGGTGGGGTCTTGATCCTGATCAGCTTCGCGATCATGCTCACTCGCCGGCCCGACGGGGAGACGACCGAAACGACGACCGATGGAGATACCGAGCCCGATCCCGATCCAGAGGGGGTCTCGACATGAGCCGGCCGGAACTGAAGCTCGGCTCGCACCTGGCACGAGGGATCGGTGCAATCGCGCTGTTCGTGGTGCTCGTCACGGTCACGCTCAACGCGTCGTTCGGATCGCCGGCGGGCTTTCCGGCCGATGCTTCGATCACTGCAAGCATCGGCTATGCGATGTTCAATCTCGACGGCGGTGCCGTCGCGAGCGAAGGATTCCTCGTTGCCTTCGAGATTATCGACGTCGTGTTGGTCGCGGCACTAGTCGGCGCCGTGATGCTCGCTCGTCGGGACGTCGGCGGCCGGATCGTCGGTGCGCTCCGCTCGGGAGGTGAGGACTGAATGGTTCCGACCCAATACTACATCGTCCTCTCGGCAGCACTGTTCTGTATCGGGGCCTTCGGCATCCTCACTCGCCGGAACGCGATGTTTTTCCTGATGTCCGTCGAGTTGATGCTCAACGCCGCGAATATCAATCTCGTTGCCTTCTCGGCGTATCACGGCAACCTCACGGGCCAAGTCTTCAGCCTGTTCACGATGGCATTGGCCGCTGCCGAAGTCGCGGTCGGGCTCAGTATCATCATCGTGTTGTTCCGCAACTTCACGGATATCGACGTCACGAAAGCGACCACGATGAGGTGGTAAGATGGCAGGCGCATTTAGCTACGCTCCCGCGATTCCGCTGCTCCCGTTCGCATCGTTTCTGATCGCACTCCTCGTCGGGCACTACGCCCCGCGACTGTTGCCCAAACGAGGCGCGATCCCGGGCATCCTCGCGCTGGCTGGCTCGCTTGTGCTCTCGCTGTGGGTGCTGGTGACCGTCGCCGGCGGGCAAACGTACAACCAGGAACTCTACACCTGGGCCACCGGGGTTGAAACATTCGATCTCCACCTGGGCATCCTCCTCGATCCCCTCTCCGCGTTGATGCTCGTTATCGTCTCGCTTGTGGCATTTCTCGTATTCGTCCACAGCCTCGGATACATGAACGACGAGGGGGAACCCGGCCTGCCGCGATATTATGCCGGCCTGTCGCTGTTCGCCTTCAGCATGCTCGCGTTCACGCTGGCGGACAACCTGCTGATGGCGTTTATGTTCTTCGAGCTGGTCGGGCTGTGTTCGTGGTTGCTGATCGGTCACTGGTTCCGCGAGCCGGGCCCGCCAAGCGCCGCGAAGAAGGCGTTCCTCGTCACCCGGTTCGGCGATTACTTTTTCCTGATCGGTGTCGTTGCCGTGCTGGTCTCCTTCAAGACGGCCGCGTTCGCCGGGGCCGAGAGCTTCCCCGAGATGGCCGCCCGGACAATCGAGACCAGCGGGTCGAACCCGGTGGTCGATGGCACGAACGTCCTCACGTTCGGGTTTGATCCACAGACCTGGATCACGATCGTCGGACTGCTGGTACTGGGCGGTGTGATCGGCAAATCCGCGCAGTTCCCGCTTCACACCTGGTTGCCCGACGCGATGGAAGGCCCGACCCCCGTCTCGGCGCTCATCCACGCGGCGACGATGGTTGCCGCCGGCGTCTATCTCGTCGCCCGGATGTACGGATTCTACGCGCTTTCGCCGACAGCACTCGGCATCATCGCGCTGGTCGGCGGGTTCACCGCCCTGTTCGCCGCATCGATGGGCGTCGTCAAACGCGAGATCAAGCAGGTACTCGCGTATTCGACGATCTCCCAGTACGGCTATATCATGCTCGGGCTCGGGGCCGGCGGCTACGTGGCCGGGGTCTTCCACCTGACCACCCACGCGTTCTTCAAGGCGCTGTTGTTCCTCGGCGCCGGCTCGGTGATCATCGCCATGCATCACAACGAGGACATGTGGGACATGGGCGGTCTCAAAGCCCGAATGCCGGTGACCTACTACACCTTCCTTGCCGGATCGCTCGCCTTAGCGGGCATCTTCCCCTTCGCCGGCTTCTGGTCGAAGGACGAGGTGCTCTACGAGGCATTAGTCCACGGGCTCGGGGGCACACCACTGTTGTTGCTGGGCTATCTCTTTGGACTGGTTGCCGTCCCAGTAACCGGCTTTTACACCTTCCGGATGGTCCGACTGACCTTCCATGGCGAACCGCGGACGGAGACCGCCGAGGATCCACACGGCGTCCGCTGGAACGTGAAATTCCCACTGGTCGTTCTGGGCATCCTGGCGACCGTGACAGGACTGATCAACATGACGCCGGTCGCGGAGGCAACGGGCGCCCACATCGAATTCCTTCACGACTGGCTTGATCACGGGATCGAAGGCGTCACCGCTCACCACTACAGTGACCTCACCCATGACTTCGCGGGCTACTCAACCGCCGCACTCAGTCCGCTAGTCGCTGGCGTCGTCTCGCTGGCGCTGGCGCTGTTGGGCGCGGGCCTCGCCTGGCGGCTGTATGGTGGTGCGGAGCCGACCAGACACACCGATCGACTGGGCAGCCTCAAGCGTGTGCTGGTCCACAACTACTACCAGGACGAATACCAAGTCTGGCTCGCCAAGGACGTCACGCTCCCGCTTGCCAACGCCGCCGATAAGTTCGATCTCGGCGTCATCGACGGCGTCGTCAACGGTATCTCGAGCGTGAGCCTGTTTACCGGCAGTCGGATCCGACGGATCCAGTCCGGGATCGTCACGAACTACGCGGCCTTGCTCACCCTAGGGCTGGTCGCGTTGCTTGTCGTCATCGGACTGTACGGGGGGTGGTTCTAGATGTTGATCGAAGCAGTCATCGCGGCAACACTAATTGGCGCACTCATCACGCTCGTCGGACCGAACCGGCTGGCGAATCGGATCGCACTGGCGGTCAGTGCCCTGCCGCTCGTGGGGGCACTATGGATGTGGATGCGGTTCGACGGCGGCGGCAACGCCCTACTCAAGGGCGGCCGGCTCGCCTTCGAAACACAGGTCCCGTGGCTCACTCTGGGGCCGTACACCTTGAGCTGGCACGTCGGCCTCGACGGGATCAGCCTACCGCTGTTGGTCCTCACGACGGTGCTGACGCCACTAGCGATCCTCTCGGCATGGACGCCGATCGATGGCCGTCAGTCACAGTTCTACGGCCTGATGCTCCTGATGGAAGCGAGCCTGCTCGGCGTCTTCGCAGTGCTTGA
>JBDGPX010000084.1:0-19811 GCA_042219475.1 Halobacteriales archaeon | reverse complement strand
CCGTCCTCGTCCCGATGTACTTCCTGATCGCCATCTGGGGGGGGCCACGCAGGAAGTACGCGGCGATCAAGTTCTTCGTCTACACCAACATCGCCTCGTTGGTGATGTTCATCGGGTTCATCGCGTTGGTCTTCGGGTTGGGCGATGCTGTCACTTCGTTTGATCTGCCCGCGATCGCCGAGGCGTTACGATCGACCCAGCCCGATGCTCTCGCCGGCATCCCACCGGCAACGCTGAAGCTGCTGGCGTTCGCCGCGATGTTCGCTGGGTTCGCAGTCAAGGTCCCGGTCGTGCCGTTCCACACATGGCTCCCGGACGCCCACGTCGAGGCCCCAACGCCAGTGTCGGTGATGCTGGCCGGCGTGTTGTTGAAGATGGGGACCTACGCCCTGTTGCGGTTCAACTTCACGATGCTTCCGGACGTTGCCCAGGCTAACGCCGTCGTCATCGCGATCTTCGCGGTTGTCAGCGTCATCTACGGCGCGATGCTCGCGCTGGCTCAGCGGGACCTCAAGCGGATCGTCGCCTACTCGTCGATCTCCTCGATGGGCTACGTCATTCTGGGCCTGGTCGCCTACACGACATACGGGCTCGGTGGCGCCACCTTCCAGATGCTCAGCCACGGTCTGATCTCCGGGCTGATGTTCATGGCCGTCGGTGTCATCTATAACAAGACCCACACCCGCATGGTCGCCGATCTCTCGGGATTGGCCGATCGGATGCCGGTGACGGTCGCGGTGTTCGTCGCCGCTGCGTTCGGGTATATGGGTCTGCCGCTGATGTCCGGCTTTGCGGCTGAGCTGTTCGTCTTCCTCGGCTCCTTTGGCGCCGACTTCCCCGGCGCGCCGATCTTCACCGGCCTCGCGATGTTCGGGATCGTCATCGTGGCCGGCTACCTGCTGTATGCGATGCAGCGGACGCTCTTCGGAGAGTATCGCGTCGACACCGACTACGACGCCTCGCCGGCGGCGTTCCACGACACGGCGCCGCTGGTCGCACTGATCCTGCTGGTGATCCTCTTCGGGGTCGCCCCGGATCTGTTCTATGTCATGATTCAGGACGCCGTGAACCCGATCGTCGCGCTCGCAGGAGGTGGGCTGTAAATGGTTGAATACACGCTTCCGGCACTGACACCCGTGTTGGTGCTGGGCACGACGGCGCTGTTGATACTGCTGATCGATAGTATCGATCCCGACTCGCGGGATCGGGGACTGCTGGCCGGCACCGCAGTTTTCGGGGCCCTGGTCACGCTTGCGGTCACGGCGTTTTTCCTGATGGCGGGGACCGGTCGTGAACCGATCAACCAGTTCGGCGGCCAGCTGGTCGTCGACCAGATGGCGCTGTTTTTCACCTTCATCGTCGCCAGCGTCGTCGCCTTAGTCAGCGTCGCCAGCTACGATTACATCGCGGGCCACGACCACCAGGCTGAGTATTACGGACTGGTGTTGATGGCCGCGACCGGGATGGCGCTGATGGCTCACGCCAATGGCCTGGCAACCGTCTTCGTCAGCCTCGAACTCTCCTCGCTACCGTCCTACGCCCTGGTCGCGTTCCTCAAGGACAACGAGGGCAGCGTCGAGGCCGGTCTGAAGTACTTCCTCATCGGCGCACTATCCTCGGCGATCCTGGCGTACGGAATCAGCCTGGTCTACGGCGTCACCGGTTCGCTCCAGCTCGATGCCGTCGCGACGGCGGTCGCCGACGCGGGCAGTCTCGTCGGATTGCTCGGCGTGGGTATCCTGATGATCGTCGGCGGGTTCGCGTTCAAGACGGCGAGCGTCCCCTTCCATTTCTGGGCGCCAGAAACATACGAAGGGGCGGCCGCACCGATCAGCGCGTTTATTTCCTCGGCGTCGAAGGCCGCCGGGTTCGTTATCGCGTTTCGCGTGCTGGTGACCGGCTTCCCAATCCAAGAACTGGCAGGAATGGGCATCGACTGGGTGTTGCTGTTACAGATCCTCGCGGTCGTCACGATGACCCTCGGGAACTTCGCGGCCGCCACCCAGGAGAAGGTCAAGCGGATGCTCGCGTACTCGTCGGTGGGACATGCCGGCTACGCCCTGATCGGGCTGGCGGCCCTCACCGGAGGCAACGACAGCATCGTCCTCGGCGCGAGCATGATGCACCTGCTGGTCTATGGCTTTATGAACACCGGCGCGTTCCTGTTCGTTGCTCTGGCCGAATACTGGGGCATCGGCCGGACCTTCGAGGATTACAACGGCCTCGCCCAGCAGGCTCCGCTGGCCTGCGCGGCGATGGCAGTGTTCATGTTCAGCCTCGCGGGACTGCCGGTCGGCGGCGGATTCATCAGCAAGTACTTCCTGTTCCTCGGCGCCGTTGGCGCCGGGTTCTGGTGGCTCGCCGCTGTCGGTGCGATCAACTCCGCACTAAGCCTCTTCTATTACTCCCGGGTCGTCAAGGCGATCTGGATCGAGGACCCGAACGGGGAGTTCAACATCAGCGGCTATCCGACGGGCCTGTACGTCGCACTGATGGCCGCGGCCGTCGGTACGGTCCTGCTGTTGCCGTTGTTTGGCCCGGTCGCCGAAACGGCCGTTCAGGCCGCGAGCGCGCTGTTGGTCTGAGCACCAGCGTATCCATCGGTTTCGGTTTATCTCATTCGTCTCGGTTGCGATCACGTTCACTGGAGAAATCGAGAGACGTGACGGTAAGTTTTAACCATATCAGTCGGTAGCCAGGGCATATGGCCCGGCGGCTTGTGCTCGGATGCGGTTCGATCGGGCACACCATCGTCGAGGACCTGTTCGAGTGGGACGGAGATGTTCTCGTAATCGATCCCGATCGGGTGACCGTCGAATCCCTCCAAGAGGAGAATATCGCGGCCGAGCAGGCCGATCAAACGGATCCGGCTGTCATCGGGGAGTTCGGGAGGGACACGACCACGATCCTCGTTGCCGGCGACGATCCCGAAACCAACCTTGCAGCCGTCCAGGCCGCCGAAACGGTATATCCATCGGCCCTGGTATTCGTCTACACCGGACGCGAACCGACAGCGGAGATGCTGAGAGCACTTCGCTCTAGTGAAGCCCGGATCATCGATCATAACGCGGCAATGACGACGGAAATTCTCGATACCGTGACCGGTGCCGGGAGCGAACGGGCCTGGAAGCTCCGGCGAACGATCACCCGCGTCGATGGACCGCTGGCGATCGTGACCCACGATAACCCGGATCCAGATGCGATCGCGAGCGCACTCGCCCTCAAGGAGATCGCCGCAGCCGTCGACGTCGAAGCGACCATTGGCTATTTCGGGGAGATTTCCCATCAGGAAAACCGCGCGTTCGTCAATCTCCTCGATATCACGTTGGTCAACTTCGACGCCGAGACGTTCGATCCCGACGACTACGCCGGAATCGCGTTGGTCGATCACGCACGCGCCGGTGTGAACGATCAGCTTCCCGATGACACGCCCGTCGACATCGTGATCGACCATCATCAGGTACGGGCGCCGATCGACGCACCGTTCGTCGATAGACGAAGCGCCGCCGGAGCTACGAGCACCCTCCTCGTCGAATACCTCAGACGGCTCGATATCGACATCACGACGACGGTCGCGACAGCGTTGCTCTACGGGATCCGCGTCGATACCAAGGATTTCAGTCGTGAAGCGTCGAATACGGATTTCGAGGCCGCGGCGTTTCTCAGCCCATGGATCGATATGAACATCCTCGAACAAGTCGAGAGTCCGAGCGTCACCGCCGATACCTTCGATACGATCGCTCGAGCCATCGAGAACCGCAAACATCGCGGGGCATTGGTCGTGAGTACTGTCGGCTGGATCAACGACCGCGACACGCTCGCACAGGCGGCCGAGCAGTTACTCCAGATCGAAGGGGTCAGTGGCTCGCTGGTCTGTGGTATCAAGGACGAAACCGTCTACCTCTCCGCCCGATCGTTAAGCGGCGATCTCGATATGGGGGAAACACTCCGCCGGGCGTTCGATCAGATCGGGAGTGCCGGCGGTCACTCGGATATGGCCGGTGCCCAGCTCTCGCTCGGGATTCTGGCCATGATCGAGATGGACAACGAGCCGGACATCATCGATCTCGTCGACGACTTCGTCACCAACCGCTTTTTCGAGACCGTCGAGACGATGGAGGTGCTGAATCCATCGGTATCAGTGCTTGATATCGAGGCGGAGATCGAATCGAATTCGTCGTGAACGGCTTCCAACGGAGGGAGCAACCGCTGCGACGGGAAGTTTTTGCCCAGGGGTCTCCTCGAAACGGGTATGGATGAGGCGGTCGACCATGACGGCCAGAAAGCCAGAGTGAAAGACTATATGACGAGAGATGTCGCGACCGCATCGCCAAACGACACCGTCGGCGATGTCGCCAAACGGATCGCCGAGCATACCGATCACAACGGATTCCCCGTCACCGATGGCCGCCGCGTTGAGGGATTCGTGAGTGCCCGTGATCTCCTGTTGGCCGGCGAATCCGAACCGATATTCAAGGTCATGAGCCAGGACCTCGTGGTGGCTCATCCGGAGATGGCCGTCGACGACGCCGCCCGCGTCATCCTTCGGTCGGGAATCCAGAAGCTCCCAGTCGTCGATGACGCGGGTAATCTGGTAGGCATTATTTCGAACGCCGACGTGATCCGGAGCCAGATCGAACGCGCAACGCCAGAGAAGGTCGGCAAGCTGATGCGAACCCTTGAGACGATCCACGGCATCGACGTAGAGATGGAACGCCAGACGGTCAAGCTCGATCAACTTCGACCGACCCAGGCGAAGGTCTACCAGGACGAACTCGAGGGGCGTAGCTACGAACTCGAACGGGGCCTGGCCGAGCCGTTGGTCGTGATCGATACCGTCGACGATCTGCTGTTAGCCGACGGCCATCACCGGGTACTGGCGGCCGATCGGCTTGGGATCGAGGAGATGGAGGCGTACGTGATCATCGTCGGACGACCGATCGAATTGGGGATGCAACGGACCGCCGAAAAACAGGGGCTGCACACGATCGATGATATCACCGTCGTCGACTACGCACGCCATCCACTGATCGAGACCACAAAGCGTCTCCAGTAAGCCAGACGACGGGAAACCCGATCCAGGGGGAGGCCAATGATCATCTGATAACAGTCGGACACTGGATCGATCGTGTCGGGATCGTGTGTCGCTGAAATCTGCACAGCAGTTAAACCTATCTCCGGCATAGGCGTGGGCATGTTTGACGAGGAGGACCTCGCGGCGATCCGCGAGGCCCGCGAGACCTGGGAACGAGAGATCCGTGATCCGGTCCTTGCGGAACACGGCGAGCGTAAGGACCGGTTCGCGACCGTCTCGAATCTGGAGATCGATCGGTTATATACGCCCGAAGATATCGCCGATATCGACTTCGATGAGGACCTGGGGTTTCCGGGCGAACCGCCGTTTACCCGCGGCGTCTACCCGACGATGTATCGGGGGCGGCTCTGGACGATGCGGCAGTTCGCGGGATACGGAACCGCCGAGGAGACCAACGACCGGTTTCATTATTTGATCGAGGAGGGCCAGACCGGACTCTCGACGGCGTTCGATATGCCCTCGCTGATGGGGATCGACTCCGATGATCCTATGTCCCAAGGTGAAGTCGGGAAGGAGGGTGTCGCGGTCGATACCCTCCGAGATATGGAGATCCTCTTCGATGGGATCGACCTCGGGGAGGTCTCGACATCGTTTACGATCAATCCAAGCGCCGCCGTGATCTATGCGATGTACATCGCCCTCGCCGACCAGCAGGACGTCTCCCGTGAGGAGATTCGTGGCACCCTCCAGAACGACATGCTCAAGGAATTCATCGCTCAGAAGGAGTGGGTTGTCCCGCCGGAACCATCCCTGAAGCTCGTGACTGATATCATCGAGTTTGCGACCGAGGAAACGCCGAGGTTCCATCCCGTCTCGATCTCCGGGTATCACATCCGGGAAGCCGGATCGACGGCCGTCCAGGAATTGGCGTTCACGCTGGCGGACGGGTTCGCCTACGTCGAGGATGTACTCGATCGTGGGCTCGACATCGATGCCTTTGGACCACGGCTTTCGTTTTTCTTCAACTCGCACAACTCGATTTTCGAGGAAGTCGCGAAGTTCCGTGCCGGCCGGCGAATCTACGCTCGGATCATGGAAGAGTGGTACGATGCCGAGAAGGATGAATCCCGCCGGATGAAGTTTCACACCCAGACGGCCGGCCAGTCCCTGACGGCCCAACAGCCGATGAACAACGTCGTCCGGGTGACGCTCCAAGCCCTCGCCGGCGTCCTCGGTGGGACCCAGAGCCTCCATACCAACAGTTACGACGAGGCATTGGCGCTGCCATCCGAACAGGCGGTACGGGTTGCCCTGCGAACCCAACAGATCATCGCCAAGGAGTCGGGCGCCGCCGATACGATCGATCCGCTCGGAGGGAGCTTCTTCATCGAGAGCCTGACTGACGAGGTCGAAGCAAAGACCATGGCTTACATCGAGGAGATCAAAGAGATGGGTGACGGCTCGATCCGTGATGGTGTCCTCGAGGGGATCGATCAGGGCTACTTCCATCGTGAGATCCAGGATGCGGCCTACGAGTACCAGGAACGCGTCGAGGAGGACGAGGAGATCGTCGTCGGCGTCAACGCCCACGCCCAAGAGGAGGACACGAGCACGGATCTCCTCAAAATCGATGAACGGGCCACCCGCGAACGCCAGCTCTCACGTCTCGAGACCGTCAAGGCCGACCGCGACGAGGCAGCCGTCGAGGCGGCACTCGACCGGATCCAGACGGCCATCGACGAGGACCGAAATACCATTCCAGCGATCATCGAGGCGGTCAAGGCCTATGCGACGATGGGCGAGATCATGCAGGTCTTCGAGGCGGAGTACGGCCGGTATCAGGAAACCATCGGCGTGACGTGATCGACGGGATCGTTCTCGCGGGCAGCGCGGCTATCGGGACCAGTTGAACAACCGTCGAGTCCGGCAAGTCCCGCGAAAAACAGCGGCGATATCAGCGGTGTGACCAACCAACCGATCCAACCGATCGGCAGCAGTCAGTCCCCGTGGACCTGTTCGCGGATCTGTTCGGGGACCGACGGATCACGGAGGGTCGTCGTGTCGCCGAGATCGTTGTTGTTCGAGATGTCCTCAAGCAGCCGCCGCATGATCTTCCCGGAACGGGTCTTCGGTAGGTCGTCGACGAACATCACGTTCGACGGCCGGGCGAACGCACCGATCTCGTCTTCAACGGCCTGAATGATCTTCTCACGGATCGCATCCGAGGGTTCGATGCCCTCCCGGAGAGTAACGTACACGTCGGGGACTTCACCTTTCTCGGGATCCGACCGGGCAGCGACGGCCGCCTCGGCGACGTCCTCGACCTCGGCAACGGCGGATTCGAGTTCCATCGTTCCCAGCCGGTGGCCAGCCACGTTCATCACGTCGTCGAGCCGGCCAAGGATCCGGTAGTAGCCGTCCTGGGCGTGAACGGCGCCGTCGCCGGCCTTGTAGACCCAATCCTCAGGATCGTCAGAATTGACATCCGAGAAGTCACGCCAGTACTCGTCGATGAACCGCTCGTCGTCGCCGTAGACAGTCTGGAGCATCGACGGCCACGGCTTCTCGATGACGAGGTTCCCCGCCTGTCCGCTACGAGGTTCGATCGGATCGCCGTTGTCATCGTAGATGGCCGGCTGAATACCCGGACATGGCTTACCCGCGGAGCCGGGTTTCATGTCATCGAGCGCCGGGAGGTTGGTAATCAGGTGACCGCCGGTCTCGGTCTGCCACCACGTATCGACGATGACCGCGTCCTCGTCGCCGATGTGTTTGTAGTACCACAGCCAGGCTTCGGGCTGGATCGGCTCGCCGACGGTCGTCATGTGCCGGAAGTCGAAGTCGTACTCGTCGATGTGATCCTCGCCCCACTTCATGAACATCCGAACGGCGGTCGGCGAAGTGTGGAAGATGTCCACATCATATCGCTCAGCGACCTCCCAGATCCGGCCTTTGTGGGGATGGTCCGGGGCCCCTTCGTACATCACGCTCGTCGTCCCAAGCGACAGCGGCCCGTAGACGATGTAACTGTGGCCGGTAATCCAGCCGATATCGGCGGCACACCAGTAGGTGTCCTCGGGTTTGATGTCGAGGACGTACTTCGAGGTGCCCGTCACGTAGGCCATATAGCCGCCGGTCCGGTGTTGACAGCCCTTTGGCTTGCCAGTAGTGCCGGAGGTGTACATCAAAAACAGCGGATCCTCGGCATTCCGGGTGACCGGATCGACCCGAGCGCGCTCGTGTTTCTCGAGGAGCTCGGAGACGAGGATGTCACGGCCCTCCTCGAGTTCGATGTCGTCGTGGAGCTCGCCCTCGTGACGCTCCCAAACTAGCAGTGTATCGACATCGGAATCGGCTTCCTCAAGCGCCTGATCGGCTTTCTGCTTATGGTTGAGGAACTCACCCCGCCGGTAGTAGCCATCGACGGTGACGACAACGTCGGAGTCGGCATCCTCGATGCGATCGGCCAGGGCGCTGGCCGAAAAGCCCGCGAATACTTCCGAGTGAGGGGCGCCGATCCGTGCACACGCCAGCATCGTGATCGGCAGCGCCGGCACCATCGGGAGATGCAGCGTGACGACATCGTCCTCCTCGACGCCGACATCCTGGAGCGCAGCGGCCATCTTGTTGACCTCACGGTAGAGGTCCTGGTAGGTGATGTTCCGCTGTTCCCCATCCTCACCCTCCCAGAGTAGTGCCGTCTGATTTTTCCGCTCGTCGAGATGACGGTCGATACAGTTCTGACTGGCGTTGAGCTCCCCGCCGACGAACCACTCGTAGAACGGTGGATTCGAATCGTCGAGCACTTCATCCCATCGCGATTCCCAATCAAGCAGCTCGGCATACTCGGTGAATCCTTCGGGGAAGTCCTCGAATCGATCGTAGATCTCGGGGTCGCTGACGTTCGCCTGGCCGATGAACTCGGTTGGCGGGCGGAAGTAGTCCTGTTCCGACAGTCGTGCTTCGATGGTCACCTCGTCTTCGATGTCAGACATAGTGTATCACACCCAGCTCAAACGAAAATTCCGCTGCCATTCGTATAATACTTAACCACATCGTCGGCGTCGGCGCCATCGAGGTGCGATCGGCGGGCCTCTCCGAGAAGGAGCAGTAACACGGCTTGGTCCGACAGAAGAACGGTACAGAAACACCGCTAACCGTGGGTGATGGGTGGCCTATTCGGACTCGATTTCGTCGGCATCGTGACCGTACGCCCGCAACAGCGAAGCACGGACCTCGTCTTTCGAGTCGACGTGCCTCACCGATCCATCAGCCAACGTCACGCGATAACGATCACCCGATTGGAGCTGTTCCCAGCGATCAGCATATTGATCGAGAAGATCCTCGCCGGATGCCTTCATTTCCTGGAGTTTCGTGGCCGCACCATCATCGTCAGTGACTCGTGTTTGCTGGACGGTCTCGGTCCCCAGATTCGCTGATTCGGCCCCGTTGCTGTCGTCGTCATTGGCCGACCGAATATCGGTCGATTTACACAGCGGACAGGCCGCGTCCGGAGAGTCGACATTCGTTCCACAAACGGCACAGACGTAGGTCAGCTCCGTAGTGGTCTCCGTCGTGGGAGCTGTCTCCGGCGATGCGGTCTCATCAGCTCCGAACAACGACCGGATCCACTGTCGAAGTCGGGTCAGCAACGACATCATCCTCAGTAGTTCTTGAAGAGCACTGCACGGATGTCGTCTTTCGTCTGGACGTGCTCAACCCCGCCGTCCGGGAGCTCGACGATGTAGCGACCCTCCTCACCATCGGCCTCCTCCCATTTATCATCGTGCGTTTCGAGGAGGTTCATCATCGCATTGAGCCGATCCTCCTCGTCCTCCGGTGGATCGTCGTCGGCTGTCTCGTCCGATTCGGCATCGGACGCTGCCGTCGATTCAGTATCCTCGACTACAGGCGCCTCGAGGTCGCCCTCGTAGCTGTCGATCAGATACTGCAGCGCGTCCTGGTGACTGACAGTACTGTAAGGGCCAGCGTGTTCCGAGGCCAGCTCCTCGCCCAGACTGTCGAGATAATCGAGTTGCTCCTCGCTGACCGTGATCTCCGGCATACTCGCACTCTGTATCGCCGGCGTATTAAGCCGCCGGTGAGCCACCGGCTCGTCGCCCGGAATGAGCGACAAGGGCGAGAAACGTGTGGTGTCTCGCGGGCGCTTACAGCCGTGTGACGTTGACTGCACGCGGGCCTTTATCCGCCTGTTCGATATCGAATTCGACTTCCTGGCCCTCTTCGAGATCGGGCCCACCGACGTCCTCCATGTGGAAGAACACGTCGTCGTCTGAGTCCTCTGTTGCGATAAAGCCG
This sequence comes from Halobacteriales archaeon, assembly GCA_042219475.1. Lineage (GTDB taxonomy): Archaea > Halobacteriota > Halobacteria > Halobacteriales > Hikarchaeaceae > Chewarchaeum. Next base: position 9,457 of record JBDGPX010000084.1, on the reverse strand, counting down.
TAACCCTTCTCGTCGTGGAAGAAGTCTACCGTACCGGTCGCCATGATCGTTCGGATGTTCTTCGTGGTCAGGGGTTTTAACCGCATCGTTTGTTCAATCGATCAGGGGCGATTAAATCAGCGATCGTTCCACCAATGGAGAGATGCGGTTGGTGATGAGATCAAAGGGCGATCGCGGTTTTCGATTCGTTCACAGCCCCGAAAATCGGACGACCCGAACACGTGAGTCGCCGTGTCTAAATAGCCAGGGAGCAAACCATCGATGTAGATGTTTCGTGGCGAGTCCTCCGTCACGCGGCGCGGGTGGCTCTTGGCGACGGCGACCATCGGAGTGTACGTACTCCTCATGGCCGGCGCAACGACCACGATCACGAACGCCATCACGGCCTGCCAGACGTGGCCGACGTGTGGCGGACAGTGGATCGTTCCACTCGACGATCCGCAACTGACAATCGCGTGGGGTCATCGACTGATCGCAGCCGTGGTCGGGATCGTCTTGGTGGCAGCCGTCATCGCCGGCGTTCGATCGAGCGCCCAACGCCGCGTACAGGTAACGCTACTCGCCGCACTCGCATTGTACCCGGTTCAGATCGGAATCGGCGCGATGACCGCCGTAACCGGGGCAGCAGCGCCGTTTTCGTTGCTGCATCTGCTCGCCGGGATGGGCCTCTTCGTGTGTCTGCTTCTGGCTTTAGCCTGGACGCTCGAACCTGGCGGATCGACCGTCGAAGACGACACTGCCGAGATGCTCGATCGGCCACCGTCACGACCAACAGCGTCGACGGACACGACACCCAAAGAGACGATCCAGCCATCGGAACCGACCACCATCCGTGCCCGACTCGTGCGACGATTGAGCGCATACGCTCGGCTCATGAAACCGCGATTGATGTGGCTGCTCTGTCTCGTCGCCGCTGCCGCGATGGCGTTGACAGCCGGGAAAACACTCACGGTACGGACCGTCGTCGTGACGATGATCGGGGGGATCCTCGCCATCGGGGCGAGCGGGACGTTCAATCACCTCCTCGAACGGGACATCGATCGACGGATGCAACGGACTGCCGATCGTCCACTCGCAACCGATGAGGTCGGCGTACGGAACGCAGCGGCCTTTGGCGTATTGTTGACGGTCGCCGCCGTGGGTGTGTTCCTCTGGATCAACGTGCTTGCCGCCGCGCTTGGGCTTGCGGCGATCCTCTATTATAGCGTCATCTATACGCTGTTGTTGAAACCGAACACGGTCCAGAACACGGTTATCGGCGGATTCGCAGGGTCATTCCCGGCACTCATCGGTGCGGCCGCTGCTACCGAGACGATCGGCGCACCGGCGCTATTGCTGGCTGCCGTGATCTTCCTGTGGACCCCCGCACACTTCTACAACCTCGCGCTTGCGTACAAGGAGGACTACGCGCGCGGTGGCTTCCCGATGATGCCAGTGGTGCGTGGCGACGCGACGACCCGAAAGCACATCTTGTTGTATCTCGGTGCGACGCTCATCGCAACCACATTGCTCGCCGCAGCGAGCCCGCTTGGTTCCCCAACGGCAGTCACCGGCGTCGTTTTCGGCGGCGTGTTCCTCTGGACGGTTATCCGACTCCATCACGAACGGTCGACACGGGCTGCCTTCCGGGCCTTCCACGCCTCGAACGCCTACCTGGGCGCCCTGCTTCTCATCATCGTAATCGATATGCTGGCGGTGTAATCCATGCGAACGATCGGCTCCCGACTACCCCAATGGCGACCGCGAAAAACGACGGTGCTATGGTGGGCGCTCGCGATCAATATCGAGATACTCGCCGTTTTCGGCTATCTCCTCATTGCGGATGTGAGGATCACTCAGCCGCGCTATCTGGTGTATCCGTTCATCTGGATCAATATTGGTGTCTGGGCGATCGTCCGAACCACACCGGCGGCGACATCCCGCCGCTACCGGTATCTCGGGATCGCCCTCGCCAGTGGATACTTCGTGGTGTTGGCCTGGGCCGGCGGACTGCTCGCACCAGGGCATCTGTTCCACGGTCACACCCACGGCACCGGACTCCGTGTGGTGACGGCGTCTCTCCCGCCAGGGTGGGGACCGGCCGTGTTGTACAACAGCCCGCTGATCCAGCTCAATATTATCCCGTTTAAATTGGTCGGCTACCTGTCGCTGGCGTATCTCATTTATGCGTTGTTGCTCGATACCGCTGGATCGGTTGTGACCGGTATCGTCGGGCTTTTTTCGTGTGTGAGTTGTACCTGGCCCATACTGGGCACCGTTCTCGCCGGCGTGTTCGGCGGCGCTTCGGCGGTCGCCACGGTGGCGATGGATCAACCGTACGCCCTCTCGACGCTAGTGTTTCTCTCGGCGGTCGGATTGCTCTACTGGCGGCCGTTCGATTGAGTTCCCACGGGGTGGGCGGTCCGAATCCGAAGGCCTATTTCCGGGCGACTGAGAGCTCCTTGCTATGGACCCAGTCGCCGACGGGGTCGGTGTGACGCTCCGCGCCGAGGAACTCACGAAGGCCTATAGCGGGACCGTCGCCCTCGACGGCGTCTCGGTATCGGTATCCACTGGGGAGGTCTTCGCCCTAATCGGCCCGAACGGTGCCGGCAAGACGACGTTCGTCCGCTGTCTGACCGGCACGACCGAGCCCGACACCGGTACTGTCGAGATCTTCGGGAGCGCACCATCCGCGGTGAACAAACAGCGGATCGGGCTGTTGCCCCAATCATTCGCTCCCCCCGGACGATTGACTCCCCGGGAGCTGGTGGAGTATTACGGCGGGCTGTTCGATGACAGCCGTCCACCGACCGAGGCACTCGCCGAGGTCGGTTTGGATGTCGTCGGATCGACGCGCTACGAGGATCTCTCCGGCGGACAACAACGACGAACGTGTGTGGCCATCGCCCTGGTAAACACTCCGGAACTCCTCTTTCTCGATGAACCGACGGCCGGGATTGATCCGGTCGGCAGAGAAGCGCTCTGGTCAGTACTCGAGGAGCTCGCCGGTGAGGGAACGACGATCCTGTTGACGACCCATGACATGGCGGAAGCCGAGCGGCTCGCCGATCGCGTCGGCCTGCTCGCTGACGGCAACCTGGTCGCGGTAGACACGCCCGCACAGCTCATCGAAACTCACGGCGGTGATAGCCGGCTCCGCGTCGATACCGACGCCGATCCGACCGCGTTCAAGGCGACATCCTATATGCCACGTGAGACCGACGACGATCTCGTCTTCGCCGGCATCACTGCGGCTGACATCGGGGATATCGTGCGCCTGCTCGACGAGCAGGAAATCGCGTTCGACGGGCTCCACTGGACCGAACCCGATCTCGAGGACGTCTATCTCGAACTCACCGGCCGCCGGATCGGCGCCGAAGGCGAAGACACCGCCGTCACACAGCGAGGAGGCCAGCAACGATGAGCCGGATCGGTCGGATTCGATCCGAGGCCGTCGCAGCGAGCCGATCGTTTCTCCGGCGCCGAACGGCGGTCTTCTTTACCTTTTTCTTTCCGGTCTTATTGATCGTCATCTTCGGTGCACTCGTCCAAACCGGCGGTGGCTCCGGCGGGTTGTTCACGGAACCGGCCGCCTACTACGTTCCGGGCTATCTGGCGGTCGTCGTCCTGTTCACACCACTGTCACGGATCGGGAGTACGGTGGCACGATATCGGGACGGCAATCGCTTCGAGAAGCTCGCGACCACCCCACTCACCCGGCGGGAATGGCTCGCGGCCCACACCGTCGTCAACGTACTGATCATCGGGGTCGCCAGCCTCGTCATCCTCGGATTGATCCTTCTGATCACCGACGCGGCTGTCCGGTTGTCGATGTTGGTGGTGCCGTTCATCGTGGCGGCGGTGTTACTGTTTTGTGGGATCGGGGCACTCCTGGGCCGGCTCGCCGATTCACAGGACGGCGTCATTGCGGCGAGCAACGGAATCGCGCTACCGCTGATTTTTCTCTCGGAGACCTTCGTCCCACCGTCCTTACTCCCGGCCTGGTTTCGGCCGTTGATCGCGCTCTCGCCACTGACGTACTTCGCCAGAGGAGTGCGTCTCGTGACGACCAAGACAGCGACCACGACGGGTGGTTCGCTCCCCGAGACACCGGGTGGGACGCTGTTGATCCTCAGTATTCTCGCGGTCGGCTTCTTCGCCGCGGGTGCGTGGACGATCCCACGAACGGACTGACGCCAGTTATCGGATCCATCGACAAAGAACGGGTTCGGATGGTCTGGTGGAAAACCGCTTAGGTATCGGCGGGGCCGGCGAAGATCATCGCCGCGCCGGCCTCGACGAATTCCCAACTATAGACGTGGTTCAACAACAGGTAGGCAAGGACACCCAACGAGAGGGAGATGATCCACGCGCTTGCGGCGATCCGACCGATCCGAGCGTGGTTTGTCCGGCGGAGTTCGGTGGTCGAATACGACAGGCCCGTCACGACCTGATAGACGACAACCGGTACTGAAACGATCGAGAGGACGATGTGGATCGCGAGCATCGCTAAATAAAGATAATACGGGAGCGTCGGTCCGACGAACTCCTTGGTGCCGCCGCCGCCGATCTTGACCAGATACAACACGAGAAAGAGCATGATCAGCCCGAATGCCGTCATCATCGCGATCCGATGTCGACGGATTCGATCGTGCCGGATCGAGTACCATCCGAAGACGAGGGCACCGACAGTGATGGTGTTGATCACCGCGATCGCATCGGCGAGCCGGTTGACCGCCCACAGCGAGAGATCCGGAAAGAACGTCCGTGGAACGACCCCGAGAAAGGTCCCGATGACGAGACCATAGCCGATCACCGACAACACCACCGTAACCGCAATCGGATGGTTACGGGCTGGACGTACAGCGGAGACACTCATCGGGGATAGATTGGGACCGACGCCACATGGAAGCCTCGTTTTTACCCGACGTACCCGGTGGTTCCGTTAGAACCAAACCTGGGCACGGCGTAGGAGTAGTATGGTATCGATCGACACGCCGACGCCCACAGTCCGCCGGAATCGTGGTGAGAGGGCGTGAGCATCGAGTCACCCGCCCAGCGGGATCGGGCGATCCGGTGTCTGATCGCGAAGGTCGGCCTCGACGGTCACGACCGCGGCGCCCACGTCATCTCCCGGGCGTTCCGGGACGCCGGGTTCGAGGTCATCTACTCAGGATTGCACAACCGGCCCGAGGAGATCGTCCAGGCAGCCGTCCAGGAGGACGTCGACGTCCTGGGGATTTCGATTCTCTCGGGCGCCCACAACACACTCGTTCCGAAGATCATCGAGGGGCTTGAGGAGTACGGCGCCCTCGAGGACACGCTCGTGTTGGTCGGCGGCGTGATTCCGGACGAGGATAAGGAGACCCTCAAAGAACAAGGCGTCGCCGAAATCTTCGGACCCGGGACATCGATCGAAGAGACCATCGAATTCGTCCGCACACACGCACCGAGGCGAGAATGAGCCACGGCAACGAGGAGCTGATCGGGAATCTCCTCGCGGGCAACCACCGCGCACTCGCCCGCGTAATCACGAAGATCGAAGATCGCTCTGCGGGCTATCGTGACTTAGTGTCGGCGCTGTACAGTCACACCGGTGACGCCGACGTCATCGGAGTCACCGGCAGCCCGGGTGCGGGGAAATCGACGCTCGTCGACAAGCTGGCGAAGGTGTATCGGGACCGAGGATTGACCGTCGGGGTCATTGCGGTCGATCCCTCTTCACCGTTCACGGGCGGAGCGGTGCTTGGCGACCGGGTCCGAATGGCCTCGACAGTCGGGGACATGGACGTGTTCGTCCGGTCGATGAGCACCCGTGGGAGCCTCGGTGGACTCTCGACGGCGACGACGGATGCGGTCAAGGCGCTCGATGCCTTCGGGAAAGACAAGATCCTCATCGAAACCGTCGGTGCAGGACAAAACGAGATCGATATCGTGAAGACGGCCGATACGGTCGCGGTCTTGGTTCCGCCCGAGAGCGGTGACGCGGTGCAGATGCTCAAAGCGGGCATCCTCGAGATCGGCGATATCTTCGTCGTCAACAAAGCCGACCTCGACGGCGTCGACCGGACGGTCCAAGCCCTCCAGGAGATGATCCAAGAGAGCGACGGTCGAATCGGCAGCCATCTCCTCGGCGGCATCGATGAGCGAGCGACCGAAAAGAGCAGTCCGGCATCCGAGCCGGAATGGGAACCCACGATCGTCGAGACGATCGCAAAGGACGGGACGGGGGTCGAAACGCTATTGGAGGCGTTTAGCGACCATCGACAGTTCCTCGACGAGACCGGCCTTCACGAACGGAAGGAACGGACCCGCTATGCCGAGGAGATCAGAACGTTACTGCGTGAGGATGCGGCCCGGTTGATGAAAAACGAACTGGACCGACAGGGTGGGATCGAGGAGGCCGTCGCCGCGGTCCAGCGGGGTGAGTCCGACCCCTACCGGATCGCCGACGAACTGATCGAACCGGTCGTCGACTGTCTGAAAGAGCGCCACGAGCAGGACCGGCCACAGGAACCGGAGCAGGAATCGATCTAAGTGCCGACAGTCCGAGCACGTAACGGGTTTACTGCTGGCATCCCTACCCATTGATATGAAGCTCCGCAAGTTGGTCGGCGGTGTGGTTGGCGCGATCGGTGCCGCGGCCGCCGGGAACGCGATGTTGGCCGCAACCATCGATGACCTCGAACCCCCGCTACCGGGGATTCAGTACACCTACCGGTGGCGCGGAATGGACGTTGCCTACACCGAGTCGGGTGACCCATCGGCGCCCGATGTCGTCTTGCTGCACGGCATCAGTGCGACCTCCTCGAGCAATGAATTCGCAGCGATCTTCGAAGCACTTGCGGAGAAGTATCACGTGATCGCACCCGATCTCCCGGGGTTTGGTTGTTCGGACCGCCCAGCACTATCGTACACGGCCGAACATTACATCGACTTCATCGCCGATTTCGTGGCGGATGTCGCCGAAGAGCCGATCGGCGTGACCTCCTCGCTTGCCGGCGCGTACGCGGGCGCAGCCCAGCAACGAACGGGTGCGTTCAGAAAGCTCGTGATGGTGTGTCCGACCGCCACCTCAATGCCGGGACGGCGGCCGCTGGTCCGGTCGGTGTTTCGACTGCCGGTCGTCGGTCAGACCCTCTTTAATTTCCTCGTCAGCAAACCGTCGATCCGGTATTTCAACGCCGATCACGGCTATGCGGACATGGCGGCCTTCGATGCCGACCGGCTCGGCTACCAGTGGCGAACGAGCCATCAACCCGGCGCCCGCTTCGCGCCGGCTTCCTTCATCAGCGGCTATCTCGATCCGGAGTTGAATCTCGGTGAAACGCTCAGCGATCTCGATATCCCGGTGACGTTGGTCTGGGGCCGGGACGCCGACATCACGCCGCTATCGGTCGGCGAACAGTTGGCCGAGGAGTCGGACGCCCGGCTGGTCGTCTTCGACCGAAGCCGATTGCTCCCCCACGATGAGCATCCCGAGCAGTTCCTCGATCTGCTCGACGAGGAGTTACCGCGGGCGGAACACTAAGAGTCGGTCGTCGTTCGTTTCTCGTTGCTCGATGGTCGGCTCGACCTCGATCCCGGTGTCGACGGCCTCCGGCTCGACACCACGGAGGACGCCAGTGATCCGGACGGAATCAAACGCCGCGATCGCGGTGATATAGGGTGCGTCATCGGCGAACTGCGGCGTTCCGACGTGAACCACGGTGAAGGTCTCGACGGTACCGCTCTCGGGCAACGGTTCTTCGGTGATCTCCGGAGAGCCACACTCGGGACAGGCCCGGCGTGGCGGGAGAGATCCGTGGCCGTTCGGACAGGCCATGTAGTAGCCCTCGCCGTCCTCGACGGCGTCGAGGAATTCATCGAAGCCGGCGTGTCGCTCGGTGCCCTCGCTCATGCTACCACCTCCAGGACGTGAACGAACGCACTGGCGACCGTACCGCCGGCGTTGTGCGTGAGCGCGGTCGTCGCGTCACTGACGGCATCGCTATTGGGATGTTCCCCCCGGAGGAGTCGCGTCGCCTCGACGATCTGACTCCCCCCGGTCGCGCCGACCGGATGTCCCTTCGCCTTCAATCCGCCCGAGAGGTTGATCGGCCGATCGCCGTCCCGAGTCGTTTCGCCATTCCGGGCAGCGGCGATTCCCTCGCCGGCACCGTAGAATCCGAGCGATTCGATTGCCAGCACCTCGGCGATCGTAAAGCAGTCATGGACCTCGGCGAAGTCGACGTCCTCGGTCGTAATGCCGGCGTCGGCGTAGGCCTCCTCTGCGGCGTCCTCGGCAGCCGGTGTCCGGGCGAGATACTGCCGTTCGGCCAGTGCGAGCTTGTCGCCACCGGCGCCGGTGCCGGTGATCGCGACGCCCGCGCTGAGGTCGTTTGCTTCCGCGTACTCCTCGGAGACGATCACCAACGCTGAGGCCCCATCGGTGATCGGACACGCATCGAAAAGTCCCAGCGGTTCGGCGACCATCGGGGCATCAAGCGCCGTTTCGACATCGATCTCACGTTGGAACTGGGCGTATTCGTTTTCGAGGGCGTTCTCGTGATTCTTGACCGCGATATTGGCGAGGTCCTCGCGGGAGCCACCGAACTCATCGAAATAGGCCCGCGCCATCAGGGCGTACGCACCGGGGAAGGTAATGCCGGCTTTGACCTCATAGAGGTCGTCGGCGGCGATGGCGAGGGCTTCGGTCGCCTTGGCCGTCCCGAGGTTGTTCATCCGCTCACAGCCGCCCACCAACAGCACATCCGATTCGCCATTACGGATGTTCTTGACCGCCTCCCGCACGGCGGCACCGCTTGAGGCACAGGCGCTCTCGTATCGGGCGGTCGGAACGTCGAGACCGACAGCCTGGGCCATCAACGGACCCTGATGGCCCTGGTGTTCGGAGAGTTCGGCCATGAAGTTGCCATAGTAGAGCGCTTCGATATCGTCGCGATCAACACCGGAATCCTCGATCGCGTTGAGGCCGGCCTCCGCAAACATGTCCCGGCCAGTCCATTCGGGATGTTGGCCGAAATGGGTTAACCCCACACCAGCCACTCGTACGTTCGTCATCGTACAGAACGCTAACGGACCGACGACCAAAAACAGCGTGGAACGTTCAGCGACCCGGTATGAGGCGATCCGAACAATCAAACATTGTAGTTGATTGAACTCAAACAGGTTGCCCCTGAAAACACGTCGCGCCGCTGCTCGCAGTGTGGATTCACCCATCCAGACAACCGCGATGGCGAGGAGTTCGAATGCCTGATAATGATTACTGCGAATAGTTTCACGGACGGTGTGGAAAGACGACAGTTCAGATCCTCTAATCACCGACATGGATCTTCGCGGCGGTAAAGAATCGTAGCAATCATTATGAAATGCGGAAACCAGAATCACGCCGACTACAACGCCGCGAAAAACATCGGCTTACGGTATCTTCGTCGCAACCAAACTGGGGGCGACGAAGGCGCACCCTTGGGCG
>JBDGPX010000070.1:0-50284 GCA_042219475.1 Halobacteriales archaeon | reverse complement strand
GGCCTGAATTAGGACAATGAGAGAGTGGATTGAACGATCTTGCCGACTGGAGAATAAATACAGATAGCTATGACAAGATTGACATCTGGCCAATTTTCCATTCCTTTTGATATCCGGACATGTAGTACCTTCAGCAATCTTGTTTTGATAATTCTTCGGCAGAGGTCGTAATATCGTCAATCGTCATAGTGCCAACGGTGCCTTGCAGAGAGTGCTATGTGACCCTCCTCGCGGGAAGAATTATCCCGGCGACAGCGGTCGAAGATAGTAGCCATCAATGACCGATTTCATCGGTGGCAATGATCCACCCCTCCGGTGACATCGTAATCTGACCATCGTAGACGGTAACCAATCCACGTCCATCCAGTTTCGCCAGCGTCTCGAACGATCGTTTGGAACGCTCGGGAAGCAGCGATTGCACCGTCGCCTCGCCGCCGAGAGAGCACAGTTTGACCAGTAGCTTGATCTCGGCCTTCGAGAGATCAAAGTCGTTGAGTGCTTCCCGTAATTGTCGGTACTGTCGGCGGAGATACCGACCGAGGAGATTGATCTTCCGGTTGGACTCAACGGCAATCTCCGCGTGCATCGACGCCCCATCTCGGAGATAGGAAACAGCGACACAGGCCTTCTCTTCATCGTTGAAGTCACGCCGACAGGTCGCAAAGTCGATAACAGTATTGAGTGGAATTGTGAATGCGTCATCCGGATTGACGGCGTGAACGGTATTTTGACGAAGATAGAGTTTGCCGGAAACCGGAGACTGGTTCGTGACGTCCCGGCCGATTTCAACAGGGCGCCGAAAAATAATATCAGTCTCGTTAAGAATGCTCATAAAGAGGATGTTGCCAAACCGGGTGAGGGTCTCTTGCTCTGGATGACCGACATGAAGGACATGTCGATCGTCGTTCCCATAGCTAATCGTGACGGTTTCAGTAGTGAACTGATCGGCAATTGCCTGTGGCGGTGGACCGATGACGATATCAACGATCGAATCAAGCGGGATCTCGATGGACAACCCTTCATCGCCCTCCGGTTCATCCTCGGAACCCTGAACGGAATCGATACACAACAGATCACGATCAAGGATGATCTGTGAAGTGGCCGGTTCATCAGCGGACGTGACATCAGCGAGGATGGAGCCGGAAAATTGAGCGACCGATTCGGACGCCATCACACGACCACCTCCGCCGCCTCAGTCGTTTTTGTCGTGTGAGCTGCTTTGGGGATCGTGACCCGAATGTCGACCCCTGCCACGTCACCCTCATCGAAGTGTATGACACCACCGTAATCATCGATCAACCATGTCGCCAGCCACAGACCAACTCCGTCAGTGTGTTCGAGTTGTGTCTCCTGACCCTGCCGGATGGCGGTCAGGACCTGTTCGGGGATCGCCGTCTCATTGTCGCTGATCCGGATTATCACGGTATCGGAATCCGTCGTGACCGTGATACTGAATGTGGGATCCGGGCAGTCGTTGTAGCGAATGAGTGTCTCAAGAAGGTGCCAGACGGCGACTTCAAAGAGATCATCCACCCATCCCAGTGCCATTTCGGGCATCGCTCGTTCGATGGTTACGTACGGATGGTACTCGGCGAAGGTATCGAGCTGTGTGTCGAGGAGTGCGACGATATCGATCGGCCGGGTCGTTCGATCGGCATCCAGGGAAGTGAAATCCCGAACGGTCTCGCTGATCCTCGCGACCGAATCTGCCTGTCGACGGATCGATTCGGCCATCTCCTCGTTTGTCCCCTGGAGGTGATTCTCCAATATACCCGCATATCCCTGCATGACGTTCACGCTATTCCGGATGTTGTGTCGCAAGACTCGTTGCAGGACGGTCGTTCGTCGATGAAGCCGGCGGGTATGATGGTTCTTCATCCGGAGGCTTCGAACCGATGCCACGAGCGCCCCGACCACGCCTCCGGCGGCACTGAGATTGAGAAAGTACGCCGGTCGCGGCGTCGTCCGGAGATCGAAGGTGAAAACCCAGATAACGGCGAGTAGAGTCGTGATACCGAGGCCGATCGAACTCCACTGGGAAATGATCCACACCTGGTCGTCGCTCAGGTTGCTTCGGTAAATCTCGATACCGAGATAAGCGAGCCCAATCGCGAGGAGCACGCCGGTCGCAAGCCCGATGCCGATCGGGATGTCCCGCAGTGGATAGGGATAGAGATAGAGGTTGCCTACGACCGCCAGCATGAAACCGACGGCCAGACTGAACAGGTAGACAGTCCCCAGATCGCGTCTGGAGAGTTCAGAGACGAACATCGTAGATCCCCTCCGAAACATTCGCCGACCGACGGTTGATCATATCGTCGGCGAATGCGTTGACCGAATGGTCGTAAAGCTGTCCGTCGATGAGCCGACATCCCCGACGGTCAATCGATACTAAGCGTTCGCTGGAGAAACCCCTCCCTCTTGTACAGACGCTCATTCCCCTCTCCCTCGTATTGACGGTCGCCGGTTATCATTTAAAACTCAGCTCGAGATTATCAGCAACAAAAACGATCGATCCAGTCCGAGTGTCCTCATCGTTGAACCAGTACGATCTAAGGACCGACATCGGGGATATCCAAGACGAGGCCGGATGTCTATTCCGACCAAGAGAGTGACTTAGTGGCAGGACCTAACTCACCACATACACCGTTTCGATATGATCGGAGCGTCGCTGTATCAGACGGAGCGCGTCGCTTCGAACAACGTAGGTGTGTCGTTGCATGACATCCCGAGCCGGATATTACCACTCTCGAGTGATCGATGGTAATGGTCGAATCCAACTACATTTATTCGTGTTTACACGAATGATAGCCCATGTCGACGACCTTCGATTTCCGTGGACAAGTGGTGTTGGTCACAGGGGTTAGTGGGGCGCTTGGCAGCGCCGTCGCCGAAGCATTCGATGCGGCCGGGGCGAAAGTCTGTGGGACGGATCTGGTTGCACCCGAGAGCGACGATGCGCTGGTCGATCCAAGCGCAGTCGAGTTCTATGAAGCCGACCTCACCAAGGAAGCAGACGTCGAACACGTCATCGAGCAAGTGATCGACAATCACGGCCGGCTCGATGCACTGTGCAACATCGCTGGGACGTGGCGCGGCGGTGACCCAATTCACGAAACCGATCTCGAGGAATTCGAGTTCATTTTCGACGTGAACCTAAAGACGATGTTTCTGGTCTCGAAACACGCCCTTCCACATCTGCAGGAAACCGAGGGCACCATCGTCTCGGTGTCGGCACGGTCATCGCTCGAAGGGGGCGAGGGCGACGGTCCGTACCGAGCATCGAAGGCGGGGGTTCGTCTGCTGACCGAGACGATCGCCGAGGAGAACCTCGGGACCGTACGGGCAAACGCCGTGATGCCAAGCGTCATCGACACCCCGATGAACCGGGAGATGATGTCGGATGCAGACTTTTCAAGCTGGGTGAAACCAAGCGAGATCGCGAACGTCGTGATGTTCCTCAGCAGCGAGACGGCCGAAGTAACCAGCGGTGCAGCCGTACCGGTCTACGGCGAAGCCTGAAACAGCCATCCGGAGATCGGCATCAGGTAACAAATATGCTTTTATTTATACTACACGAGAGTTCACGGCCGTTACCGGGGTGAACGACCGGATACACTCAACGGATGCCATTCGTAACCGCCAAAATGCATATAGATCACCGTCGATCGCGTCCGTTGTGATCGATTTAGACGACAACCATCGAAATCAAACTCCTCGAGACGTATCATCTCAGAGCTCCGACGCCGACGAAATCGAATCGATGATGAAACTCACCGAGATTGGCGAAAACAAGGCCCATGGCGTAATCCACGAACAGAGCGGCGTGTTAGTCACCGTGGAACCGTTAGAGGAGCTAGTGCGTGAGCGACGGCTGGTCCCAGCCGATGACGACGAAAACGCCACAGAGTGACTGATTCGATAATTAACTAGCTCCGGGAGTGAATTATCGACTCCAAGTAACCATCTGATTTCGGGCTATCTCGAACCCTGTAATCATCATCCAGTGGTCATCTCGTGTGGAGATGGGTGGGTTTAAGCGAACAGCGAGACCGCCTAGAGATACATGCGACTCCACGAATATCAGGCCAAGGAGGTGTTCGCCGATGCGGATATCCCGACACCATCGGCGACCCTCGCGACGACGGTTGAGGAAGTCGTCGACGCGGCGGCGTCGATCGGCTATCCGGTCGCCATCAAGGCCCAAGTTCACGTCGGTGGTCGTGGGAAGGCCGGGGGCATCAAACTGGCAGAGGACGAGCCCGAAGCACGAGAGGCCGCCCGAGACATTCTCGGGATGGACCTCAAGGGCTATCACGTCGAGAAGGTCCTCGTCGAGGACGCCGTCGACTTCACGAACGAGCTGTACGTCGGCGTGACAATGGATCGAAGCGAGGGACGCCCAGTCGCGATGGTGTCCTCGAAGGGCGGGGTCAACATCGAGGAGGTCGCCGCCGAGACGCCCGAGGCGATCGCTCGCGAACACATCGATCCCGCCTTCGGGATGCATCCCTACCAAGCCCGCAAAGCGGTCTACGAGGCGGGCATCGATCGCGATATCGCAGGCGATGTGGCGTCGATCCTGACGACTCTGTATACCATCTGGGACGAAAAGGACGCCTCCGAAGCCGAGATCAACCCGCTGATGGTAACTGGCGACGATGAAGTCATCGCGGCGGATGCGGTCCTCAACATCGATGACGACGCGCTCTTTCGACAACCCGCTCTGGCGGAGATGGAAGACGAGGCCGCGAGCGACGACCTCGAGGCGAAGGCCAATGAATACGGCTTCGATTACGTCCGGCTGTCGGGGAACGTCGGCGTTATCGGTAACGGCGCGGGACTGGTGATGACGACGCTCGATCTCGTCGATTACTACGATGGGGAACCCGCGAACTTCCTCGATATCGGCGGCGGTGCAAAGGCCGAACGAGTCCGTAACGCCCTCGATATGGTGTTTGCCGACGAAAACGTCGATGCCGTCGTCTTCAATATCTTCGGCGGGATCACTCGGGGTGACGAAGTGGCTCGCGGGATCAACGAGGCGCTCGGGGAGTTCGACGAACTGCCAAAGCCGGTCGTCGTCCGACTCGCGGGAACGAACGCCGCCGAGGGAATGGAGATTCTCAATACCGATGTCGTCGAAGTCGAGGAAACGCTCGAAGCCGCCGTTCAACGGGCCGTCGAACGAGCCCAGGAGGTGACAGCATGAGCGTCCTCGTCGACACGGACACCCGCGTGATCGTCCAGGGGATTACCGGCGGCGAGGGATCGTTCCATACCGAACAGATGATCGAATACGGCACCAACGTCGTCGCCGGTGCTGTCCCCGGCCGGGGAGGCGAGGAGGTCCACGGCGTCCCTGTCTACGATACGGTCGCCGGCGCAGTCCGCGAGGAGGATGCCGACGCATCGGTCGTATTCGTTCCGCCGGCCTTCGCCGCGGATGCCATCTTCGAGGCCCTCGACACACCGCTTGATCTCGTGGTGGCGATCACCGAAGGGATCCCGACCCAGGACATGAGCGGCGTCTACAAGCGTCTCGGAGAGGTCGACACCCGCCTCATCGGCCCGAACTGTCCGGGGATCATCACGCCGGGCGCGAGCAAACTCGGTATCCTGCCCGGCAACATCTTCGCCGAGGGCAACGTCGGGCTGGTCTCCCGGTCCGGCACGCTTACCTATCAGATCGTCGACAACCTCACCAGCCGGGGGATCGGCCAAACGACCGCCATCGGGATCGGTGGTGATCCGATAATCGGGACGGACTTCATCGACGCCCTCGAACTGTTCGAGGCCGATCCGGAAACCGACGCCGTCGTGATGTGTGGGGAGATCGGCGGCGAAGACGAGGAGGCAGCGGCCGACTACATCGCCGAGCACATGGATACGCCGGTCGCCGGCTTCATCGCCGGTCGGACCGCACCACCGGGCAAGCGAATGGGCCACGCCGGCGCCATCGTCTCGGGGGAGGGCACCGGCACCGCAGCGAGCAAGATCGAGGCGCTCAACGATGCCGGCGTGCCCGTCGGTAACACGCCCGAACAGGTCGTCGAATACGTCGCCGACTTCCTCTGATCGGGGACCGATCACGGCGGGGTGACTTCCGGACGTTTTTACTGCGGTCAACTCCCAGAATCGAACAACACAGATGGACTCCGTACAACAAGGGCTCCGAAAGGATGAGCTTCGGCGGGATACGTTCAATAGGCTCCAGTGTGCGGCGTGCGGGACGGAACTCGAACGGAACAACGATACCGACAGCGTTGGGACCGTGCGGATCTGTCCGGACTGTGGGACAGAGTGGGAAGAGCTGTAGATCACGATCGTTCGACCGAACATCCGGGTGGGAACGGTCGTAGAATTACTGGCGTGGGATCTACATGTTGGCTGTGAGGGGAAAAAGACGAGAGCGCGTCAAGAATCGATCCGACGCTCTACGATTGCAATCGATCAGCCGTCGGTTTCGTCGCGAACGATCTCGTAGCCGAACCGGACCGCATTGTGTGGCATGATTTCGGCAGTCCACTCGCCGGCAGCTGGCTCCTCGATCCGGTAGGTGAACGTCTCCTGACTACCGCGGACGGAATAGGCGGAGTCGTCCGCTGTGTCCCGCCGATCGTTGTCATGACCGAGATCGACACGTCCCCGTTCTGAGCGTTGAACACGTTCGGCGTCGATTTCGGTGCCGTTGGGAGTGACGAAGGTGACGTCAAAGCTCGGCGACTTAGCGTCACTCTGGTCGGCGTACCGCCGGTTATGGGTGTCGAGTGTGAGCGTGACAGTAGTGGTGTCCTCGCTGACAGAGAACGACGTCGTGTAGGGCTCTTCAGGTTGTTTCCAGACCTGGAAGTGCATGCGAATCTGTTGCCAGTGAGAACGACGGTCCGGTCGGGCCGGGTCTTTGAGACCGAGATCGATCTCAGTATCGTAGTCGCCCCGATCGGTCGATTCCGGGATCGAGACAGTGATCTCGACGGTTCCGGTCTCGCCGGGCGCGATCTCGCTCGGTGCCTCGATATCGATCCACTCCCGCTTCATCGTATCTTCGCGGGCGCGGCGATGACCACGCTCCATATTCAACTCGGGACTCACCGGGACCGGCTGATCGCCGGTGTTTGTGATTTCGATCGTGCGGGTGAAACTATCGCCGGCCTTGATCTGACGATGGATATGCCGATCGGAATCGATCGTCACGGTCGGTTCCTTCCAGACTTCGACATTGAACGAGGCCGCATGGACCGGTCGGGGCGGCCGGCCGGGATAGGAGATCGTCTCGTTCGTGAAGGCGACCCAGCCGCGGTAGCGACCGAGTTCGGCATCCTCCGGTACTGCGACGTTGACGGTGAAGGTGGTTTCCTCATCGGGATCAAGGGTCGTCTCGCCCTCGATGGTGACCCAATCGGATTTGACCGGTCGGTCGCCGACCTTCGGGACGAACACGTGTGGGTCGAGCGTCACGGTGGCATCTTCGCCGTTCTCGACAGTAGCCTCGAAGCTGAATTCCTCGCCCGGTTTGAGTTCGAGATGATGATAATCCTCCTCGACGTAAAGGGAGGTGTAGTTCGATTCCGAATCGTCATCGGACGCCTGGGCCGCCGTGCCAGTCCCGGTAGCGGTAGGCGTCGAAATTGTATCGGTCGTCGAGCGATCCGTTGCGGGAACCATCTGTGCCCCAGCGGCCGGCACTACCATGCCGATCACCAGCAGCACAGCTATGTATGTCCGTATTTGCATAGGTGCGTCTCTGCCTGTAGCTTCCCCGGATTACCGAGCCAGCGGCGTGGAGGGCCGAAGACATCAGGGCGGCACCCGGGGACTACGCTCGATTGTATTCAGGGTACTCATAAACCCCTTCTGTAAGGTGAAACAACGATTAGTGTCTGTGAACCACTCGCACTCAGCCGATCGATCGGCACGAAAAGTGGTGATCGATCACGGCCATCACTCGATCCAGACATCGGCGAACGATTCGAAAAACGGCGCCCCGGTATCGATCGTCTCGTGACGGAGCCGGAGATCGTCAGCCAGTTGCTCGACCGACTCGACGTGATCGAGCAACCGCTCACGATAGGAATCCGCGAGACGCGGGCCGAAATACGTCCGTTCGGTCCGGTCGGTTTCGAGGTCCCGAAACACAGTATCCCCATCGGCCGGGAGGTCTCGCTCCTCCGGCGCCAGAGCGTGTGCAAGGATGAGCTGGTTGTCGAGCAGGGATTCGAGCCCTGTCCGGATCGCCGTTTGCTCCTCGAGAAAATCGCTTACGATGAGGATCAGCGAACGGGAATCGATCGTCCCGGCATACTCGGTGAGCACGTCGGCGAAGTCGGCGCCGCCGGCGAGCTCGAGTTCGTTGCACCGATCGATCAACGCCAGAATCTCCCCGCGGTTTGATCGGCCGCTGTCCAACCGTTCGGCGGTATCGGCGAAGACGGTAAATCGGAAGTCGTTGTGTTCGCTGGCGGTGAGATACGCAAAGCCGAGCCCGATCTTCGCCGCGTACTCGAACTTATGTGCGGTCTCGGATCCGAAATCCATCGACCCGCTTGCATCCACGAGGACGTGAACCGTCAGGTTCCGTTCCTCCTCAAACTGTTTGATATAGAGCTCCTCGGTACGGGCATAGAGCTTCCAGTCGATCAGTCGCGGCTCATCACCCGGGGAGTACCGGCGATAATCCGAGAAGACGAGTCCCTCCCCGACCGTCTCGGAGCTCTGTTCGCCCTGGAAGATCGAGCTCACCTGCCGTTTCTGTGAGGTGGTGAACCGATCGAGCTCGGTCAGGAACTCCGTCGTGATCGCCATGCTCAGAGCAGTTCCCGGATGACGTCGTCCTCGGTCAAGCCCTCCCGTTCGGCCCGGAAATCGATAATGATCCGATGGCGTAGGACCGGTAATGTCATCGCATCGAGATCATCACTACTGACGTGGGGCCGGCCTTCGATGAGCGCCCGGGCCTTCGCCGCCCGGACTAATGACATGCTGGCCCGTGGGCTGGCACCGTACTCGATGGTCTCGGCCTGACGCGTACGTTGAACGATATCGACCGCCCGATCCCGGAGATCGTCGGCAATCGGGACCTGATGGGTCAGCTCCTGAATCCGCCGGAGCGAGTCGGCGTCGAGGACACGGTCGACCGAGATCTGTCGATCGACTTCTTTGGTGTATCGGTCGACGATCTCGCGTTCCTCCTCGGTCGAGGGATACTCGACTCGGATCTTCATCATGAACCGATCGGCTTGGGCTTCCGGCAGCGCGTAGGTCCCCTCCTGATCGATGGGATTCTGGGTCGCCAAGAGGAAAAACGGGCTCGGCAACGGGTAGGTCTCCCCGCCGGCCGTGACTTGTTGTTCCTCCATCGCTTCGAGCAACGCCGATTGGGTCTTCGGGGTCGCTCGGTTGATCTCGTCGGCGAGCACGATGTTCGCGAACACCGGTCCGCGTTGGAATTCGAACTCACGCCCGCGGTTGGTTTCCCGGATGATCTCAGTGCCGATGATATCCGACGGCATCAGATCGGGCGTGTTCTGAATCCGCGAAAACGAGAGATCCGTCACGGCGGCGATCGTGCGGACCAACATCGTCTTGCCGAGCCCGGGGGTGCTCTCAAGCAGTGCGTTGCCGTCACAGATGACACACGCGAGCAGTTGGTCGATAACACGTTCCTGTCCGACCATTCGTCGGCGGATCTGTTCGCGGACGCGATCGATTCGCTGGACGACGTCGTCAATCGAGGTCATCTGGGCCTCTGGATTGGATTCGTGATCACTCATTATCGGATGTCTCCTCTTGATTCTGCGATGACAGCCGGCTGGCATATTTTCGAATCAGCTCGGCATCCTTGACTTCCTCCGGCTGGGCGTAGCCGGCACGCTGGGTATCGACGCTACCGCCGCTGTCGGCCGCTTCCCCGGAATCATAGGATCGCTGTTCTGTGCCACGGCCGCCGGCACCCGAATCGACCTCCGCGGAGAAATTTTCCGACCCACTGCTGACATCTGTCGGTTCAGCGAGGATTGCATCACCGGACTGGAGGCCCTGGGGCGCTGGTGTCCGGGTCGTTTCAGCGGCCGGGGCGGGACTGTCCGTATCAGTCGTCCCGGCGAGATCGACCTCCAGGCCGACGATCGACACCTGAACGGCAGCCACGCCGGCCCCGAGGATCACCCCGACCGCGATCGCGATCCGGGCGACGTTCAACAGCCCGATACTCGACGTCCCGCGGAGTCTGTCGATCACATCGGCGTAGAGGGCCTGGGCGATCGGATCGTTGGCATCGCGCTCGACCGCATCTCGAGCGGTACGGAGGGTTTCGTGAACTGATGGATTGGCTGCCTCAAACCGCTCGATGAGCGGCCGACGGACGAGCCACAGGAACTCCCCAAAAAAGACCAGCGGACCGACCCCGAGAGCGACGAGCGTGCCATACCGGATCGGCGGGATCGCGCCCGGCACACCGAGATAAATCGCCATCAGCCGATTGAGGGTGTCCGGTGGACCGATCGTCCGTTCAAGGATCGGTACTCCGAGCATCGAGAGCAACAGGTTCAGGATCATCACGACTGCCACCGTATCGACGATCGCGTGGATGAACGCCGCTTTGTGGCCCTCACGACGGATCTCGGCGATGGCTTCGCCGATCTGATCCCGGCGGTCGGTGTCGGTCGATGTGTCGGGAGCCACATCCGGCGTCGAATCGGTTGGGTCATTCATTGGTCTCACTCGTTGTTCTGATCGCTGAGTTGGGCCTCGAGCTCCTCGATCCGTTCTTTCAGTCGCTGGTTTTCGTCTTCGAGGGCATCGATTTCGTTTCTGAGATCCTGATTTTCGTCTTCGAGCGTATCGATCCGATCACCGAACCGATCGACACGATCTTCGAGTTCCTTCTCGCGCGCTTCGAGTTCGTCGCGACGCTCCTGTAGTTGATCGACGCGGCTTTCAAGCGCGCTCGTCCGGCGGCGGAGATCCTGGTTTTCCTCTTCGAGTTCGGCAGCGCGTTCTCTTGCCGAGTTGAGTTGTTGGCGGGTCTGTGCGAGCTGTTGTTCGGTCTCCTGAAGCTGGGCCTGGGTCCGATTGAGTTGATTCTCTGTTCGTCGGAGTTTCGTCGAGACCTGTTCGATATCCGAGAGCCGCGTCTGCAGGCTTTGGTTGAGATTACGCAACCGTTGTTTGGTCCGACGGAGTTCCTTGATCCGTTCGTTGAGCTCTGATCGGAGATCGGCGTTTGATTCCCGGAGCTGCTGATTTTGGGTTCTGAGCTCCTCGACTGACTGTTGGTAGTAGACGGTTGCCCCGCCCATCCCGACGACCGAGACGGCGATCACCAGCGTGAGCATGAGGTTGATCGATTTGCCGATGTATGCCATGGGTGTGTTAGATCGTTGTCCGGCCGGTGGTACGATACCGGTGAAGCCGCCGGAAGGAAACTTCACCGAGGAAGACGATCAATGCGATAAGCACCAACAGCCAATCCCACTCCTGTCGGGTCTCGCGGACATGGGTCGATTGTCGTTTGACGGCCTGTGCGATCACAGCGGTCTCGCTTGGATCGAAGACGGTCCCGCCGGTCGCCGTAACGGTCTCTTCGAGCGATCCTGACAGCCCGAAGGCAGCGTACTCCGCTCGGTAATTGGCGGCATACTCGGTTTCGAGGACCGAATGGAAGCCACGAGTGGACGGCGTCAGAAGCGCCTCGTAGCGTCGATCCCCGGTCTGGGTGACTGACGTCTCGGCAATCGACGGACGTTCGTCGCCGATGTACACCAGCCTGGTCTGGTCACCGACTCGGATGTCCGCCAACGCGATAACACCGCCGGATTTGCGCTGTGGATCGCCGATGGCCCAGTTAACCGACTTCGAGACGAGGAGCGAATCCGGCCGAGTCAACAACCCATCGAGACCGTTATTCGCACCGTAGGCGGTGATCGCGACGACCCGTCCGAGCCCGAAGCGCCAAGATGCCATCGCGGGGGTACCGAATCCGGTCGCCACCAGGTAATCCGCTCCGGATCTGACGGAGACGTCATTCGCCTGTGCGAGCCCGGCTTGAAGACGGACACCCGAAGTGATGAAGTGGTTGCCGTTAACGACCGTCAGCCCCTCCCCCTGGTACTGTTTTTGATCACCACCGAAGAGCAACCGCAATCGGTTGGTCTCGTCGGCCCTGAAGTAACTCCCGCCGGATTCGCCGGCGACTTGTTGGAGCAGCGATTCTCTGATCTGTTGACCGACACCGATGCTGATGACCCGAACTCCCCGGTCCCCGAGGTTGCGCGCGACCGCGGCCGAGGGCCCCGTTTTGTCTTGCCCGTCACTGAGCAGGATAACGGTGCCACCGTCCTCGCCAAGCAACTGACCAGCGCCCTGGAGTCCACGGGCGATGTTCGTCTTCCCGCCGCTTTGTAGCCGCTTGATCTTCGTTTTGAGTTCCGCCCGGTTCTCTTCGAGGCTGGTCGGTTCGGCGATCAGGTGGGCATTGTTGTTGAACGCGACGATCCCGACGACGTTACGATCGCCGAGTTGGGACAGGACATCAAGCGCCAGCGCCTTCTGGACACGCATCCCCTGTTCCGCACTGCCGGAGACATCGATCACGAGCACGATCCGGGATCGCTCTCCGGTTGATGGACCCAAGTGCACCGGAAGCATCGCTGCGATGGGCGAACTCGAATAGCTTCCCTGATCATAGGCGCGATCGCCACCGGCGACGACCAGCCCGTTGCCGTTGATAACGAACCGCTGGAGGGTACTGACGTTTCCGAGATCCGATGCCGCGACGTTCTGGATGACGACGGCATAGTACTTCGAGAGGTCATCCGGAATCCGATCGGCCGTCGTCACGTCATAGAGCTGGGACAGATAGGTCCGAAACGGATACTCTCCACGACTCAGATACAGGATCCGTGGTTGTTCGACGACACGGATCGTCCGGCGGAAGACGTTGTTCTGTCCGTATCGGTCGTCGGCCCGGAGACGGGCTGTGATTCGGTGGGTCCCGACCGAGGAAAAATTATGCGTAACTCGAAGCGTGCCACTCTCAGGCACCGGTTGGGACGACACCCGTTCCCCGTCGATGCGGACGACGATCTGGGTACCACCAGGGAGATCGTTCACGCCGCCGACGGTGATGAAAAACCGATTGGTCACGTCAACGCTGGTCTTGTCCGGCCCGTCAATCGTGATCCAGTGTTCCGCTGTCGTAGTCTCGAGTTCGACCGTGTTGATCGTGGCGTTGAGCGATCGTGCCAGCTCAGTCGCCGTCGAGAGCTCCTCGCCAGCGGTGATCTGCCCGTCCGAGACGACCAGCAGGCTGCCTTCGGGCTCGAGGTTTGCGATGACGCCGTCACCGATGCGGGAGGTATTGCCCTGGGCGATAACCGACCTGGAGACGGCTACTCCCTCGTTTTCGATGCCGGCTTCGAGTTCGTCGGCAACCGATTCGGAAACCGCCATACTCGCCGACTGATCCACCAGCATCGTCACCCGCGGCTCACCGGTTGTTGCCCTCGTGGTGACTGTATATGGCCCCGCAGCGGCGACGACGAGACAGGTGACAATCAACAGTCGGGCCCCGAACAGTCCGAGTCGTTGTCGTCGGCTGGTTGGACTCGGTGTCGTACGGCGGAAAATCAGCGCCCACAGGACGACGACACCGATCGGAATTCCAATCAGCGCGACCGGGCGTTCGAACCCGGCATCGCTCGCCGCGAAGATACCGCGGAGGAGACTAGGAAGATCGCCAACGCCGACAAGCGCGCCGATAGTAGGGGTCGTAAGCCCCATCAGAGATCACCCCGTCTGCGGAGGACGAGCAGTTCCAACAACAACACCGCGATGACGCCGACGATGACGAAATGCGTTAATTCGCGGGGGATCCGCTGCTGTTCGACGCGCCCCGTTACAGCGTCGATCCCCGAGCTATCGATCGGATCGGTCTCGACGGCGGACTCTTCACGGCTTACGAGGCCAGCACCGTACTGGCGACTCTCGGTGGTATAAAACCCGACCTGATCGATGCGAATCGATTCGCCTTCCTGCCGGCCGCTCGGAGTTTGAACGACGGTCGAGGATGCGAACTGCAGCCGGGTTCCGGTCTGTCGATTCAAGCGGGCAAGCGATGGGCGATCGGTGAGGTGAAAGATCGCCCGTTTCCAGAACACTGGGTAGCGGTAGTTGTACTGAAACGCCGAGGCGTTCTGCAGATACCCATAATAAAGCACCCGGCCGCCGCGACGGTCACCGATCGCGACTAACGGCGTTCCGTTGATGGTCCGCACCAGGGGCTGGCCATCCGTGGCTCGGCCGGTTACATGTCGGGTCGGCGCCGGAAACGCAATATCGCTCGTCAGTGGATGATCGCTCGGATCCGCAAGCGTTGGCGTATCGGCCATTCCGGTCGGGGCAACCAACAATAGGTCGCCGTAATTTAATCGGGTGAGCTCCCGGCGCGGTTGGGCTTGGATGACCACCCCACCGCCACGGGCCAACGTCTCCTGGGCTACCTGTACGGTCCCCGAGAGTAGTCGGTCGGGATTGACGCCGCTGAAGATCACGACATCGTACTGGTTGGTGATCGAGGCCGGCGGTGATTTGATCGTCAGATCGACCTGTTCGATCACCGACAGTGCCGTTTCGAGGTTCCGGTTGCGATCGTTCGAGACGACCAGCACCCGGACAGTCGGATCCTGAGGGGCGGCGATCGGGAGGCGATCATCCATTCCAAAGGAGTCACCAGGCGTCAGTCGAATCTCGCCACCCCCATCCGGAATGGTGAATCGTCGCGTGACGATATCGCCGGATTGGAGCGAGATCTGGATAGATTGATTGCCGAGGGCGAGCCGACGGGTGACGGTGCTATCGCCGAAATTCTTGATCCGGACGTCGACTGCCGTACTGGCGAACGAATAGCCCACGATGCCGACGTTGTCCTCGCCGCCGGCGGCGAACTGTTCTAAACTCACGTCGTACCCTTGGGCCCGCGCCGATCGGACAGCCGTCTGCCAGTCGCTGGAGTCGACAAAGTCACTCAGGACGACGATCCGGGCGTCTTCGCCCGCGATCGCGGTCGCACGGGCAATCGCGGTACGCAGATCACCTTCAGTACCCGTGACACGGAGTTGATCCAGCAGGCGGGTCGCCTCGGTTTGCGGGGCCCGGCGGAGCCGGATCCGGACCGGCTCGGCCGAGACGATAAGCGAGGTTCGGCTGGTGACCGCGTCCTTGGCGGCTCCGATCGCACGGCTGAATCGTGACTGACCGCCATCGGTCGTTGCCATGCTCGCGCTACCGTCGACGACGAGGACTGTTTCCTCGACGGTCGTTTCCGCTGAGACCATCACGTACGGGGCGGCCAATGCGAGCGCGAGTAAGATCAGCGCCAACAGTTGGAGGACCAACAATAGTTCTCGTTGCAGCCGGCGGAAGATCGGCGATGCCCGGTTGCGTTCGGTCTCCGGTCCGAGAAACGCAAGCGTCGGGATCTCGACCGTGTCAGGATCGGGTTTCAGGAGGTACAGCGCCAACAGCGGAAGTATCGATCCTAACGCGAGGAGCCCGAGCGGGGACAGGAGGAAGTCTGAGAGGGCCATGACCGTGAAACCGTGACTGATAGCTACAGTACAGTGTTACGGGGATTAAGCGCTTTGTGGACCAGCTGGGACAACCGTGACGGTGCGATATCGGTTCGTTGGTCGCTGGGCGGAGGATCCGATCGGTTTGTCGGATCCACCGCGAGGACAAGGTGAGTTGGCGGGCTCATAGGGGATCACGACGTGGCCTCGAACCGATCGTCAATGGATACTGACGGGCAGCCGGTGATGGAGGGCAACCGATTCGAGGGCGAGGGTCGTCACCACCTCGCCGATGCATTCTAAAACGTTTTTCGAAACCGTTCGCGAGGGGTGCCACGAACACTTCAGCACGGGGGCCGCTACCGACGATCAACGCCCGTGATCGCAAAGCAAGCACCCCCGTCTTCGCTTTCATGGAGCGAGATCGACCAGCCGTGGGCTTTAGCGATTTCCTCGACGATTGCGAGCCCGAAGCCGTGACCGTCCTCGGCCGTCGAGTAGCCCGAATCGAAGACGCGGTCGTGGTGATGGTCCGGAATCCCTGGCCCGTCATCGGCGACGTAGAAGCCGTCGGGATCGGAGCAGGTGCCGACCGTGACATTGACCTCAGAGCCGGCATGATCGATCGCGTTCCGAAAGAGGTTCTCAAGCAACTGGATCAGTCGACTCCGATCGGCGGCGATCGAGCCGTCGACATCGATCGAGAGGGTGGCGTCATCGGTTTTGACGGTCGTCCAGGCAGTTTTGATCGCTGTCTCAAGGTCGACAGGTTTGGGTTCTTGGACCGATTGACCCTGTCGGGCGAGGGTGAGGACATTGTCGATGAGTTGATTCATGCGGTCCAACGCGGTGCGGATCTTTTCGAGGCGATCATCATCGATCTCAGCAGCGAGCAACTCCGCATTACCGGTCGCAACGTTCAGTGGGTTCCGGAGGTCGTGGCTGATGACGCTTGCAAACTCCTCAAGGCGCTCGTTTTGACGCTGGAGCTCACGTTCCCGATCCCGGAGTTCCACCTCACGATCGGCACGGGTCAGGGCAGCCTCGACGTTGGCGGCCAGAATACTCGCGATATCGATGTCACTCCGTTCGAAGGCGTCCGGCGTCATTGATCCGATCGTAAGAACGCCGTACTCATCGAGTGGAATGGCACAAAGACTCCGTAGCGTCGCCGGATGATCATCGTCATCAATCACCGGAACCGTGACATCCTCGACGTGAATATCCTCGACCACCTTCACCTCCCCTTGGTCAAACGCAGTCCCGATCGGTCGATCTTGTGGGTCGACCGTCACCGGATCGCCCAACGAGAGATCCGGGGCGGTCGCTATCGCCCACGGCCGTAGCTCCGTGGTTTCCGGATGCCATCCGAAAAGTGCCGCATAGGGGATTTCGAGCACCGATTCGGCCGTTTCCACACCGATGTCGGCAATCCGATCGACAGTTTCGGCCCCCATGAGCTCCCGGCTGACATCGTGGAGGGCAGTGATCGCCTGTTCGCGCTCCTTGCGGTCTGAGATATCCGTGATAAATCCCTCAAGGGCAACGACCTCGCCCTCCTCATCGAAAACACCCCGTCCCTGTTCCCAGACCCACTTCGTCTCACCGTCGCGGGTCTCGATTTCGTAGGTGACCTCGAACGGGATTCGTTCATCGAGGGCGGCCTGAACGGCCTCCCAGAGGAGTTCCCGGTGATCGGATGTGATGATGTCTGTCCCCCACTCGACATCGCCATTGATCAACTGCTCGGGTTCGTACCCGGTGAGTTCGAAACAGCCGTCGCTGACGAAATCCATCGGCCAGCCCCGTTCGTTTCGACTCCGGTACACCATACCTGGGAGGTTACTGATAAGTGTCGTGAGCTGGCGTTCACGTTCCTCAAGGGCCTCCTGTGCGTTCCGTTCAGCGACGGCACGCCGGATCCGGTTGGCGAGGATGGTATACTGTTCGTCGATCGTATCCTTCTGGAGATAATCCGTGACGCCGGCCGAGATCGCATCGCTAGCGACCATCTCGGACCCGTTGTCGGTAAAGAGGATAAATGGAAGGTGAGGTGACCGATTCCGGACGGCCCGTAACAGTTCAAGCCCGTCGGTGTCGTCAAGATCATAATCGGATACGACGCAATCGATGGATTCCGATTCGAGGGTTGTGAGTGCGGTTTGTTCGTCGCTGGCGCTCGTCACCGAGATGCGGTCATCGGCCGCTTCAAGCGAGGTAGCGATCTGATCGAGCGTCACTGAATCAGTGTTGACACAGAGAACATCGAACCGATCCTCACGGCTGACCTCACCGCTATTCTCACCAACCCCCATGGGCGTAGCTATCGATTCACAAGCGATCAGCAAAAAGGACCCGGTCACCATTATCAAAGCCGGCTGGATGGGTCGAACCCCACGAAAGCAAACGACAATCGGATGGTGAGTCGCTGAGATATCCGTCAGAACACTGAGTTGAGTAGCAACTGGCTCCGGGTCGATATCAAAAACAACGTGCTTGAGCCGACACGCCGATCAGGATTCGTTCACGGCGCTTTGACCTGGGCGTCGATAGTGTCACAGGTGATCGATTCGAACCGATCGATACCAGGAGCAGTCTTCCCACACCGACGACAAAGGAGAACGGTGTCATCCGATCGTCTGATATACAACAGCTCGTGGTGGTTACGGTACACTGGAACGGATGGCAGGTCCAAGGCGTGGGACATGTCCGACGATGGTCAGACGATCCCCTAAGCCGTTGCTATGAATTCTATTGAGCCCTCAATACCAAACAAGAGTGGTCGGTAGCAACTATGCTACGTTCGTCGGTGACTCACTATCGATGCTGCTGTCTTCCGGGAGTTGCTGGGCCATTTTCTCCTCGACGGTTTCGGAAAGGCCATCCCGCAACAGCAACACAGCGGTGCGATGTTTCTCTTTCCGTTCTTGGACACCGAGCGGCGACACCGCCCGTTCGTCGTATTGGTCAAAGGCGTCTTCTGGAACGAGATCATCCTCCTCCAGATACCGACGGAGTTCCGCCAACAGTCCATGGAGGTGCAACAACTCCCGTTTTTTCATGTCAACGGATGTACGTACTGGAGCCCAAAGGGTGTAACGGCGAAACGATCATATTCGTTCGACAGGAACCATGAGTTATACATGTCAGAATAAATATTTATTGATTCAATTTATCGGGAATCTATGATCGGGAAATCGGGTCACAACCGTCGATATAGGACCCAAATATCGAATACTAGATATATCATTTAACCGATCGGAGAGGTGACATCTTAATCAATTCCAATCATGTGGTGATGTTCCAGTAGGTAACCGTTGGCTCGCTGCGTCAAATCACGAGAACGTGATCGCCACACATCCATCCCCGGTATCAACCCGTATCATTCTGAGGACACACAAACCAATACTGATGGGCTACGGTGATGAACTAGCGATCTCCCATGGAAATCCTCGAGGACTTCGATCAGGACTGGTTCACGGTCGGTCGAATCGACGAGACGACCTATGCCCTCAGCGAATGGGGTCACTACGAGGAAGTCCACTCTTATGTGCTGATCGGCGATGAACGGGCGATCGTCCTCGACACGGGACTGGGTATCGGGGATTTCGCCGAGATCGTCAGGGCACTGACCGCAAAGCCAATCGAGGTCGTGACCTCTCACGTCCACTGGGACCATATCGGTTCCCACGACGAATTCGATGAAATCGCCGTCCACGAACGGGAGGTCGAATGGTTAGCCGACGGGATGCCGGACCTCACCCACGAGGAGGTCCGGGTGAACCTCACGCACGATCTCAGCCAACCGCTCCCCGACGGATTCGATCCCGATGCGTACGAGGTGTTTACTGGTGAACCCTCCTGTGTCCTGACCGACGGGGAGACGATCGATCTGGGCGATCGACAGTTGACTGTGTTACACACACCGGGACACTCACCAGGCCATATCTGTCTTCATGAACCCGACCGAGGCTACCTCTTTACGGCCGATCTGATCTATCGTGGACCGCTCTATCTGTTCTTGCCGACCTCGGAGCCAGCGGCATTTGCATCCTCCGTCCGTCGGTTGACCGCGTTGGATGACGTCGAACAGGTGTTGCCAAGCCATAATGAATTCCCCGCCGATCCGACACTCCTTGATCAGGTCGAGAACGCTGTCGATGAACTCGAATCACAGGGCCAGTTCAGTTCCGGCAGTGGCGAGTTCGGATTCGAGGCATTCAGCATCCGACTGTGACTCTCTCACCGAGACGAACGGCTGAGCGTCCACCACCGCCGTTTATTTCCCCGTAAACAGTGGGAGCGACATGGTCATTGATCTCACGCTCCCGCTGAACGAACAGACGCTTTTGATCCCCGAACCCGGATCTGGCGGCTCGGACTACCCGACGGACAGTTTCCAATCAACGCCGTTGAAGACAATTGCCGATGACGGGGTACGGATCTCGAGCTTCTCCCAGCATACCCACACCGGCACGCACACGGATGCGCCTGCCCATTTCATCGAGGACGGCAAGACGATCGTTGAGGTGTCGGTCGATCGGTTGACGGGCGAGGCCACGGTCATCGATCTCCGGGACTATCGCGGTGAGCTCATCACTCCGTCCGTCCTCGAAACCGAAGCATCCACGTTGGAGGCTGGCGACCGAGCCGTATTCCTTACTGGAGACGTCGATACCCACTTCCATCAGGTCGAAGAGCCGACTCTCACCACGCTGTTCGAGGAGGCCTCGGCGTTCTCGGTTGCGGCTGCCGAATGGATCGCCGATCGCGATCTGGCAATGGTCGCCAACGACTTCGTGACCGAGGCAAGCGACCTAGCGATCGGAAAACCCTACTACCCCGATCGACCGGGCCACAAGGCGATCCTCGGTGCCGGCATTCCGATCGTCGAATACCTCTGTAACGTCGACCGGATCGTCGATGTCGGGACGATCGAATTATCATGTCTCCCGTTGCCGCTGAGTGGGCTTGAAGCCGCTCCGACTCGTGCGATCGCCCGGCGCTGAGATAGCGATGGATCACCGGTCAATCGGCCCAAACTGTCCCGTAGACCCGGACAGCTACCCCCCGAAAATAGCGCGAATCGCTTCAGCGTCGCCCCTCGATCAAGAAGCGTCATCATCAGCCATCTACCGCGGGTGGGCTTCCGCGCTATACCACGATGACGGATGGTCGTTCGGAACCGTCGGTCCCATACACCATGACCATGCCTGATCCCGATAGACGGTATGTCATCCCTTCTAGCAACCACAAATCACGTCCGGTTCGGCGTCCAAAGGGAGCTATGGTCGACATCGAAGCGCTCGACGACGATCGATACATGCACCGAGCGATCGAACTCGCCCGTGAGGCCGGCAACCGGGGCGACGGGCCGTACGGTTCGGTGCTCGTACACGACGGTGAGATCATCATGGAAGAGGGCAACCGCGAGCAGACTGATGGCGACCTCGCGTTGCATCCCGAACTCACACTCGCCCGACGGGCGGGCCAGGAGCTCACGCCGGCCGAACGCGCCGAGACGGTGATGTACACCAGCACGGAGCCATGTGCGATGTGTGCCGGCGGGATCAGCATCGCTGGCCTCGGTGGGGTGGCTTACAGCGTTTCGGGCGAACAGACGGCCGATCTCTATGGCGGCAGTCCGGGGATCCCCTGTTGCGAGGTCTTCGAACGGCGCGGTGTCGACATCGCGGTCAAGGGCGGTGTCCTCGAAGAGGAAGGGCTGGCACTACATCACGACTTCCGTTGATCGGTTAGTTGGGATTAGCGATCGATCAACTATTCCACAGCCCGTGGTGCTCGTGGATAGGTCTGGCTGGATCCGGTTGAGTTGCGGGCGGTCAGTTCGACGGTCGGAACCGGATCACCCTCGAAGGTTTCGGTGGTCTCCTCGTAATGGAGGATCGTCAGGTCCAGACACGCCCGAAGCAACTCGTTGGCGGCGAAGCGATACCGATCACTACTCGGTCCATGGGTGACGGGATCGGTAGTGCGGAGGTGATGTTGATAGAAGAGATAGCCGTCCGGTCGAAGCGCCGCCTTGATGTCTGGGAGTCGATCAACTATCCGGAAGAAACCGATCGTGATCACGTCGTAGGTGGCCGATGGATACGCGAACTCGGTGGCATCGGCCTGGATCCAGTCGACAGCGACGTCTCGGTGCGTGGCATTCCGTTTGGCGATCCGGAGCCCCTCGCGTGACCGATCGATCGCATCGACAGTGTACCCCTGTTCGGCTAAAAACAGCGCGTTCCGGCCAGGACCAGTGGCGATGTCGAGCGCACGACCGTCTGAGAACTCATCGATGTAGTCCCGCAGAACCGGCGATGGATCGGGATCGGTGGGATACTCGCCCCGTCGGAACCGTTCGGTGGTGTCTCCACAAATGGTGGACGACATATTCTCATCGCATTTCTGGTGAAAGGAACCCACTGACAGCTTTGGTGCACTCATTCTTGACATGAGAAGAAATTTTCCACCAATCGTCCACGCACCACCGAACCGTTCATCCCAAGTCGTCATAGTGTAGGATCACACGGGACCTGAGGCAGCAATTCCCTCAAAACATGTGGTACCATCGGCGGTATGGTTCCTGAACAGGAGGACCGGCTCCAGCGAGGGCGACAACCGCCCGGAACCGTCAACTATCGGCCCCCCGAGGGATCACTATGGCTCCGGGATCCAACAGCGATCAGGAGGAATGTCACGCATTGCTCGATGACCTCCACGCGTCGCTCACGGCGACCGAGGAGCTGCCGGTCGAAACGACAGCGAGTCGCTGGCTCGGCGAGGCACAGGCGATCGTCACCGATCTCGTCGATGACATGCCGGAATCGTCGGTCCTCGCCACTCGGCTCGAGCACGTCGATCGGTTACTCAACGAGATTGAGAGCACCGAGCATCCCGAGGCTGAAGACCATCTCGATGAGGCGATCGAGACTGTGGGACAGTTACGGGAGCGGCTCCCGTAACACGGCGTCGCCGGAGCCCGATGTAGTGGTCTATTGAGAATTTTACATATGTTAAAAAATCTACGGATCGCGGGGAGCTTATCCGGAGACGATCACATATAGCCACACATGGAGATACGGGACGCGACGGCTGAGGACGGCGAGGCGATCCGACGGGTCACTCAGGCATCGATGGAGACATCCTATCCGCTGAGTCCGTCAGCCATCGAAGGGATCGTCGAATCGGTGTACGGTCCGGAATCGATCGACGGCAAACTCGATGATGGCGATATTGTTCTGCTCGTTGCCGAGGACGGCGGGGAGATAATCGGCGTCACCGAAGGAATCGCGGTCGATGAGCACGGTGACATCCTCTGGTTGCATGTCGAGCCGATGCGTCGTGGGGAAGGGATCGCCCAGGCGTTGCATGATGCCGTCGTTGATCGTCTCGAAGCCTATGACGTCAGTACCATCCGGGGACGGGTGCTCGCCGAGAGTACCGACGGGAACGCCTTCTTCGAGCGTATCGGCTACACCAAAGTCGGTGAAAACCGCATCGAAATCGACGGCACCGACCACATCGAGAACGTCTACGTCGACGAGGTCAGAGAGGATTTCGAAGCGATCACCGGTCCGGATGGTCAAGAGCTGTTCGTCGATCACGACGATGCGGATCGCGGATCGAAAGGACTGTTTCTGGCCTTGTACGCTGACACTGAGCGGGAACACCGGTACGGCTACTACTGTGAGAACTGCGGCTCCCCGGTGACGGCAATGGATTCGATGGGTGGCCTCGAGTGTGGGGAGTGTGGAAACACCGCGAAACCGAGTCGCTGGGATGCAGCGTATATTTGACCGGTACCGACTGCAGTTGTCGACGTGAGCGGACCGTGCCGATCGTGAGAATGCATTGATGATCGGGAGTCGAATCGCGGACGTTCCGAAATCGACGGGATTTATCGATTGGGTGCGCAAGCTGGCCTATGGCCAATGACCGATGGCTCTACGCACTCGCGTTGTCATCGGTCGCGTCGGGTATCGCCGGGTTGCTCGTTCCCCTCTATTTAGTCCGGATCGGTGCCGGAGCCGCCGCACTCGGTATTACGGCGGCGTTGTCCTCGCTCGTCGGTGCGCCCGGGGCAATCCTCGCGGGTGGATACGCTGATCGGACCGGGCGGCGACGTGGTGTCGTGTTGTTTGGATTGATCGTGAGCGTGCTCGCGATCGGTTTGATACCGCTATTGGAATCCGTCACGGTGGTGATCGTCGTGAATGCGGTGCTCTGGATCGCCCTCGCAGCGATCGGTCCGATCGTCACGATGTTGATCGTCCAGGATCAACCCGAAGAGCGTTGGGCCGATCGCATCGCTCAGCTCAACAAGTATCAGGGGTATGGAGGGACCGCCGGCCTGGTGATCGGAACCATCTGGACCGGAACCGTCGCGCTGACGATCGGCCCGGCCATGGCCCAGCGATCCCTGTTTGTCCTTGCGGCACTGATCGGCGTGGCTAGCGCCTTCTTAGCTGTCAGATATCTGCCGCCAGAGGCACGATTGTCCGTCGGTGCCGGCCGGTCCGGCCGGATCGCCACGATCCTGTTTCGGACGAACCGACGGGTCCGGGATGCGACGTTCGCCTTCGGCGGGAACCGGTTTTTCTGGGCCTTCCGGTCGCTGCCCCGCGATCGGATCAAGCGACTTCGCGAGAACGTACCGACCGTCCTCTGGACGTATTTCATCGCGGCGTTTCTGTTCTTCGCCGGTTTTGCCGTATTCTGGGCCCCGCTCCCGCTCTATCTCACCGATCTCGGGCTCCTCTCGGGATCGATCTTCGCGTTGTATCTCGTGAATAACATCGCGTCGACAGTTCTCTATTCGGGAGCGGGTCGAGCAACCAGTCAGTATGACGTTCGATACGTGCAGGGAGGTGCGCTCGGTCTCCGGGCTGGCGCCTTCGTCATGATCGGGGTCTTCGGCGTGCTCGGGCTTGGAACTATCGTCGACGGACAACTGGGTGTGTTGCTCGTGATCGGTGCCATCCTAGCGGTCATCGGAATGACGTGGGCCTTTATCGCCGTCACCGGCGTGTCGATCGTCTCCCGGTTTGCACCACAAGCAACCCGTGGCGGTATCCTCGGACTCTATGCGGCCCTTTCGGCGATCGCCGGGAGTCTCGGAAGCCTCGCTGGCGGCTGGCTCGCAACGATCTCGTTCCCGCTGGCATTTGGTGTGGCAGCGGCGCTGGTCGTTTGTGGCGGAAGCCTCGTCCTCGCAACCAAACGCCTCGCCAGAGCCGAGGAGATGTCGACCACGGATTCGGACGTCGAGACGGCGTCTATTCCGCCGGATGACTGACCGGGGAGTCAGGTTAAGCGTAGGCCGCGAACTCCCTGCCGAAGAGAACATAGTAACCCGTACCGAGCAGGCCGACCGCCGTCGCAAGCATAAACGACAGCGTTGGATTGACGGCGTAGATCGCGCCGCCGATCGCTGTACTCGGGATTCCAAGAGTATTGCGGATCAGATAATAGGAGCCCGTGACGCGGCCACCAGCGTCTGTCTCGGCCGGACCGACGATCATCGCCTTGTGTGCCGGCAGCCCGGCGAACCGGAGGCCGGAGTACGCAAACAGCGCCACCAGCACCCACTGATTTGACGGGGCGTTGATCAACAGGGCCGGGAAGGTGGCGTACACCACGAACCCGGCGGTGATGACAGTCTTTAATCCGATGCGTTCGGCCAATCGCGACACCGGTAGCATCGACACCAGTGCGATCGCCATCTCGATTCCCAAGAGCACGCCGAAGAAGGCGTCGGGACTGAGCTCGAACCCGAACCCCGAAAATCCGGCACCGAGAAACTCCGTGACAACGATCACAAAAAATACATAGGCCATCCCGTTGGCGAACCGGATCAGGATATCGGCGACCAATAGCGGCCGAAGCTCTGTGGGGAGGGCCCGAAGATCGGCGATGATCTGTTCGACGCCTTCGAATTCTTTGCCCAGGCTGTCCCCGGTTGAATCGTAGAGGAGATGCTGGAATGCGGTCCCGAGGACGGCGAAAACAAACGCGAATCCAAGCACCCACTGGAAACCGATGGTGAATTCCGAGGTGGCGGCGATCAGACCGGCAGCGACCAGGGGACCGACCAGAAAACCGATCCGGCGGAAGGTCTCCGTACTCGCAAAGCCCGCGGCCAGTTCGGCGTTCGGAACACTCTGTTTGACCACGGCAAAAGTGGCGCCAAGGCCGAAGGATTTCCAGGCCTGTGTGAACAACAGGCCAACGAAGATCCAACTCCACGCCGGCAGCGTGAGGATACCGAAATCAAGCGTTCCCACCTGTGGCGCGACAAGCCAGACGAGAACCCCCAGCGCCGACAGTGATCCAAAGACAGTCAGGGACCGGCGGGAACCGAGCCGGTCCGACAGCGCCCCGCCTGGATACGGATAGATGGCACTGATGAGTTTCCCAAGGCTGCCGTAGAGCCCGATGACGCCGGCTCCAGCCCCGAGGACGCTCATGTAGCGGGGTATATATCGGCTCGTCATCTGGAAGCCGAGACTGAACGCAAACATCGCGCCCGAGAGGACCAACACGTCCCGCTCCATCGTCAGCAACTGGCGAAAGGGCGATAAGAGATCGACCGTCCGATCGTCGCTGGCCATCCTACTCAGGAGTTCTCCAAAAGCGGAGTTAACTGTTGTCCAGATGCGGATACCCCGAGACAATCCAGAGACCGACCGCTACTGTCGGTTGTTTGTAAACTCCTTGACGGACAGCACGACGGCTTTCGATGCGTCAACAGGAAGTCAGAACTGATACCGGCGGTCGTCATCCGGGGCACCGAACTGGTCCTCTCCGGTCATTTCGTCGTAGGTCATCCCAGTGAGGTATTCATCGTAGGTGATGTCGTACTCCGTCCGAAGATGGAAGTCGAGTTTCCCGGTATCGACGGTGGTCTGAAAGAGCAGATGGACAGCCCGCTGAATCAGCTCCGACGGGTCCTCGCCGAGAACCGTCGCCAACATTGCGAGTTCGTGTTTGGTTTCCCGATCGAGCGGTGTCTCGATATCGTCATCAAGATCGCCATACGCCGTCTCGACAGCCGTATTGAGATCATCGAGGCTCATGTGTGGCCGGGGTAGCCACCGGTGGCGGATGAGCCCTTCGGCTCAGCCGCGATAGAACCACCAGCACCTGAACCGGCACGTGTAAGGCCCGGAGCCACGAACCGGCCGGCGATGGCCGATCCCGGTGATGCGGAAGCCGATATCGTGCCTACAGATGACATCGAGGCGATCCGCCGTTCGCTCATCGACTGGTATAAAGCCAGTCACCGATCCTTTCCGTGGCGTGAGACGACTGATCCCTACGCAATCCTCGTCTCGGAGGTAATGAGCCAGCAGACCCAACTCGACCGCGTGATCAAACCCTGGAAAGCGTTTCTCGATCGGTGGCCGACCGCGACAGCACTCGCCGCCGCCGATCAATCCGCTGTCGTCGAGTTCTGGACTGATCATCGGCTGGGATATAACAATCGAGCCCGCTATCTCCACGAGAGCGCCCAGCTGATTGTCGATGAGTACAACCGCGAATTTCCACGGACGCCGGAG
Organism: Halobacteriales archaeon; assembly: GCA_042219475.1. Classification (GTDB taxonomy): domain Archaea; phylum Halobacteriota; class Halobacteria; order Halobacteriales; family Hikarchaeaceae; genus Chewarchaeum. Next base: position 23,145 of record JBDGPX010000070.1, on the reverse strand, counting down.
GAACTCCAGGAACTGCCCGGAGTCGGCCCCTACACCGCCAATGCCGTTGCCAGTTTCGCGTTCAACAACGGTGACGCCGTCGTTGACACCAACGTCAAACGCGTGCTCTATCGCGTCTTTGCTGATATCCGCGAGGCTGACGATCCAGCGTATGGGCCAGTCGCGGACACCCTCATGCCGGAGGATGGATCGCGTGTCTGGAACAACGCGATCATGGAGCTGGGCGGTGTCGCCTGTCAGAAAACCCCCCGATGTGACGAAGAAGGATGTCCATGGCGGGAGTGGTGTCACGCCTATCAAACCGCTGATTTCACTGCACCCGATGTCCCCACTCAGCCGAAGTTCGAGGGGAGCCGACGACAGTTCCGGGGCCGGATCATTCGGACCCTCGGCGACCACGACGAATTAACACTCGACGAATTGGGGCCCCGCATCCGTGTCGACTACACACCTGATGGGGACCATGGACGGGAATGGCTCCGTGAGTTACTCGAAGATCTGGCCGACGACGGGTTGGTGGAAATCGGCGAAACCGGCGGGAAGACGCTCGTACGACTACGGGAATGAAGCCGAGCTGACTGGTGGAGATGGCGTTCGCAAACGATTTCCGGGCGAATAATAAGCCTGCTTACGGGTGATCGGATATGGCAACCGCTGATTCACCCCATGTCGTCGCGATCTGTGGCAGTCTTCGCGACAAGAGCCACACGCGTGTTGCACTCAACCGAGCACTCGAGGCCGCCGAGGATGCCGGTGGGACGGCCGAATTGATCGATCTCCGCACGTTCGAGCTGCCGATCTTCGACGCCGACGACGATGACGCCGCCGATGCGACGGAGCTAACCCAACGCGTCCGGGACGGGGATGCGATCCTGCTTGGCACCCCGATGTATCACGGCTCGTACTCGTCACCGTTGAAGACCGCGCTCGATTACTGTGGCTTCGACGAGTTTGAACACAAAACCGTCGGCTTGTTGGGGGTCGCCGGAGGCAGTTTCCCGATTACCGCCCTCGATCATCTCCGTTCAGTCTGTCGGGCGCTGGATGCGTGGGTTCTCCCCTATCAGGCCGCCGTTCCCAATGCATCCAGTCGAATCGAGGATGGCGCGTTCGTCGATGAATCGATCGAAGAGCGGGTCGCCACGCTCGGTCGCCGAACCGTGCAGTTCGCCAATATCGGAACTGATCCGTCATCCTTTGAAAGCGATCAGAACGTCGGTGCCGGCAACTGACGCTGTCCCATGCATCCGCCATCGATGATGTGTATCGGAGTCGTTTATCCATCCGTGGAACGGGGAGGCGAGCGATGACTCGGTGGCTCGAGAATCCGGAGGGTGGCCGGAACCGCGGTCTCCGTGGGATCGGACGGGCGTGGATCGAGGTACTCGTCCGCCCCAGTCGGTTCTTTCGATCGGATGTAGCCCCCGGCGATCAGGCGCCGGGGCTAACCTTCGCGATGACGGTCGTACTCATAGAGGAAACGATCCGACTCATCTTGGTCCCGGCCGCCGCTCCCACCGCACTCGGGGAACCGCCGCTGGCGTCGCTGATTGTCGTTGGACTCGCGGTCATGTTGGTCACGCCGGCAGCGTTGCATCTCGTCGCTGCGATCCAAACGCTGCTGTTGATTCCAACGGCGCCGGATCGTGGCGGAACCAGCGAGACCGTCCAGGTCTTCGCCTACGCCGCCGCCCCGTGTGTGTTTGCTGGCATCCCGGCGCCCTGGCTTCGGATCGGCTGTACGGCCTACGGAACGGTGCTGTTGTTCATCGGCCTTCGGGAACGACACGGCATCACTTTCACCAGAGCCGGCCTCGTGGGTGCGCTTCCGGCGGCGATCGTCTTCGGCTACGGGTTCCGCGGATTCGATGCGATCGCGTCACTGCTCGCTCGATGGTACATTATTTGACAGCGGCTCGCCAATCCGTGGATATGCTTTCGCTATCGCTCAGCGATTTCCTGATCGAACTCAAAGACGGGTCGATCAAGAACGTAGGACCGGCGAACAAATCAGCCAGCGCGAAGCTCTTCGATGTCACCGACGCTGAAGCCCGTGAGTTCGGGGACAAGCGGGTCAAGCTCGTGTTCGAAGACGAATCGGACAACGAGATCCAGGTCGCACTCTTTCCGGAGGACGTGCGGGCGATCGTCGACGACATCGAACAGTTGGAGGACAATAGCCCGGTGTTCGAGTGATCGGCTCACCCGAAAGCGGATCGATCCTCGGCCTCAGTAAGATGCTCTTCGCCCCACTGGGCCATTGCGGTGATGACTGGTTCTAGTGATTTCCCACGTTCGGTCAGGGAGTACTGGACGCGGAAGGGCTTCTCGCTGACGATCGTTCGATCCACCAGTGTTTTTTCCTCGAGATCTTCCAGACTATCCGAAAGCACCTTACTCGAAATACCATCGACCTCCGTTTTGAGATCGTTGAAACCGAGCGGTCCGTTCTGAAGCAATCGGTGGACGATCACCGGATGCCACTTCTTGCCGATCAACGTCGCAGTCGTGGTGATCGGACACCAGTCCTCGCCGGCGCACCAGACCGGAAGCGGATCTCCTGAAGATGTATCGCTCATGTTCAGCAATTAGTCGGTGCAGCATTATAAAGTCACATCTAATAATTAACTCACTACTAGTAACCCGTATTTTCGTGAATAGTAACCTCGTTCACAACGATCGAAATACCCCATGAAATGATCGATCACCCTCCTCCGGGACCATCCGATCCAAAGGTCATCGACAGTGGATCCTGTTGACGATGTACGTCCGTCCAGACGGCTCCGACGATCGACAACCGGTGAGCCGATACACCCATCCGAAGTAATCGGCGACATAGACAGTATCGCCCGCTATTACAGGGGAAGACGAGATACCTCCGTTCGCGATGAAAACCCATGATACGGTCCCGGATTCTGTGTTTAGGGCGTACAAGCGGCCTTCGGAGACTCCGGAATAAACATTGCCGATTTGGGTTCCAACGTAGACGGTTCCATTCGCGATCACCGGCGCCGCCGAGCTTGATCCGCGAACCGAGTGGATCCACTGATCATCACCGGTTGCCGCGTCGAAGGCATGGACGCCACCAGTTCCGTTTACAACATAGATCGTCCCATTGGCCACGGCGGGCGAAACGCGGATCGTTCCGTCGATAGACCGCGTCCAACGGTCGGCGCCGGTCGCCGCATCAAACGCGTATACGTGGCCGGTTCCGGTCCCGAGGTAGACAGTGCCGTTCGAAACGGTAGGTGACGAGAAGATCTGTCCCTGTACCGACCGGTTCCAACGTATGGTGCCATTCTCCGCTGCGAATGCCATCATGATGCCGCCAAATTCGCCGATATAGACGGTCTCGTCCGCGAACGCAATCGAGGACCGCACGGTTCCATCGGTTGAGGTGTTCCACCGATCGATACCGGTATCCGCATCGATGGCTTGAACGCCACCGGTATGGTTCGCAACGTATACGGCCCCGTCCACGACCGCCGGCGGAGAATGAACGATCGGACCGACCGCAGCGCGCCATCGAACACGTCCAGTGTCTGCCGAGACCGCATACAGAGTGTCCCCGCTCCGAATGGAGCTCTGGCTGTCTGATTTGGTTCCACCAGCGGTACCGACGTAGACGATTCCGTTCGCAACCGCTGGCGTGGAGACGATCGGTTGGTCAAGCGCCAAGCGCCACTCGACCGATAGCGATCTCGCATCCAACGCGAACATCATGCCATCGTAGCGTGGGACATACACAATCCCGTTGACGACGACGGGAGAACCGATGACCGGGATATCGAGACTTCGATTTGCTGTCCTGACAATAGTGCCCCTGGGCCCGACTGCATCGGGAGCGTAGCCCGTCCGAGCCACATCGAAACCGAACGTCGGCCAATCACCACCTGGAACCACACCGACGGGCCACAGCGGTTCGCTTTTAGTCGAGTTGACGATAAGGAATCCGATCGATTGGGAACCGGATGGATTGGATCGTCCGATGGGTTGGGTCGACACCGGCGTCTGATCGACGGAGTGGCCGACAGCCTCAATCTGGTCAGTCTCACTATCGAACGCTAAAAGTGGGGACTGAGAAACCAAAATCCAGGCGAGAAGAGCCATCGTCACGAGCGTGAGACCAATCAAAGGTCTCGAATGGCACGAGGAGAATGTGGCACGAACACGGGGGACGTTGACTCGATACCAGCCGACGATATCGTGTCGGGGATTCAATACCGAACCGATAGCTCCGTCGAAGAGTGTTGACCGGTCGAAGTAATCCTTGAGCAACCGGGTACGGCAGTCCTCATCGATCGCGTAGATCAGGATCTCGTACAGCGTTGACGCATCGACGATATCCGCATCCAGCTCCGCTGCGAGCGTCCGTTCGCGGAATCCGTAGTCAACTGCGACGATGACATCGATATCGGCGACGGGGGGCTTCCGCCGACGAAAGCGCGACAGCATCCCGCCGTGATGGAGAGGGTAGAGGGTGTGATGCGCACCAGTCTTCGGGTTCGTCGTCACAACTACGCCGTTCCGCATTTCGGTCTCCCAGCCGCGGGCATTCCACAGGTCAACGACGAATGCAGCAAACGACTCCTCATCAAGGCGTCGGATCAGATGAACGAACATGACCTCAGACGGACGACTCATCTTATCAGATCCGCTGCCGGCTGTTTTGGACACATCACGGTCCATGGGGTGGCGTCCAGTACGCGTTGAACGAATCGCTCGGTCGACGGATGGAAAAGAACTGTGGGCCACCGCTCGATTGCCGGTGATGTATCTGTTACCGCCTTACTGAAAGTTGGCTGACATTGATGACTTCGAGCATCGTGAATGAAGACATGTGGATTGACAGACGAAAGATGCTGGAACTGAGTGGAACAATAGCAGCAGTAGCAATGGCTGGCTGTGTTCAAACTCCAGGGATACCGGAGACTGACCAGTCCACCACGACAACTCCCACATCGACGCCGACAGACACGGTGTCTCCGACATCGACATCGACACCGACATCGACACCAACACCAACACCAACACCGACAACTACAGCCACAACGGAGGGGAGCAAGGAAGGCCACACTGTCGAACTCACCGACGATCTGAAATTCATCCCCGAAAGCATCGAGATCGAAGTCGGCGATACAGTTATTTGGAAGAACGTAGGGACGATCCTCCACTCGGTGACCGCATACGAAGACAAGATTCCGGATGGTGCGACCTATTTCGCCAGCGGCGGGTTTGAAAGCGAGTCGGCCGCCCGGGACGCGTTTCCAGACGGGGCCTTCGGTGAGGGGGAAACGTACGAACACACCTTCCGGACGGAAGGGCAGTACGAATACTTCTGTATCCCCCACGAACAGATTGGCATGAAAGGCAGCGTCACGGTGGGATAACATCAAAGCCGTCCGGGGTCATTAATATCCGCCGGAACAGGGGAATCGTGAAACGGTTCACGCGTCGATATCGTGATCTATTTCGGCGAGTCGTTCTTTCCCGGGACACCGCGACCCTGGAAGAATTCACCGCCCCATTGACCGATCCAGATATCCTGATTGGCGAGGTACAAAGCTTGCTCGGTATCGAACATGGGATCAGTTACTTCCCATTCTCCTGCACCGGTATCGTACTCGACCGACGTGTTGTAGACGGCAGCCTGACCGTAGTCACCGCCAGCCTTCGGCGGAACTGGTAGAGTGTACTCGGCGTCCGGATCGCGTGACGGCGGTCGTTCGGCACGCTGGAGTCGGCCCCGGTTGAACGTCTGGTTGAAATAACGGGCGTAAATGCCCTTTATGTCCATACCGAGCTCGGCGTCGGCAGCATTGAGCCCGCCAGTGATGTCGGCCGCATCCCGCGCGCTAATGGTGTAAGTATCGGCGTTCTCGCCCGAGGCGAACGTACCTGCACTGTTATCCCAGAGGTTTGATAGCATCCACTCGAGCGTCTCGCTGGCCAGTTCGATCTGATCGACACCATCGATCTGTGATGCCCAGACGAGTCCTTGTCCGACGATACCCTGTGTGGCTGCCTGATTCGTCGCGCCATTCTCGATTTTGCCATCCGCGACGTTGCTCTGTATCGTTGAGGCGAGCTCGTTCGCGTACTCGGCGGCCATCGACGTCATCTCCTCACTTCCGGCGTGGGTTCCGTACCAGCCGATCGCGCCAAGCATCTGTCCGAGATCGCGTGTCGAACCCATCTCGACAATCTTTGAAGGCGGGAAGAGGTTCATCGTCGTCTTCGCTAAACCGTCGGCGAGATTCTGAAGTTTCTTTTGGGGAATAAGTGGTTCAGGATTGACATAGCCAAACCAATCACCCGTGGCGAGGCTCACCATATCCGAGAGGAACCATAGCATCGCTGAGTGGTGGTTGGGTCTCGATGTCGAATCGACAACTTCGCCGGCAGCAGGTTTGAACCCCGAAACGAGTTCCATGCTATCACCCTTGGTGAGCGCTCCGTTACCCTCTGGACCGCCAGCGATCAACGTTGCTTTGATACCGATCTGAGCAAGCGTCGTTAGTACTTGAGAGCGGAATTTAGGGGCGATCGAGGTCGGTAACAGATCGAAGTGATTCTGGAAATTCTTTGCCCATGTGACGCCTTTGAGATGGGTCCAGCCAAGCGACGACGGGCTGACAACGCCGGAAGATTTCGATTTATCCCATCGGAGCGTCGAAGCATCAGGACGACCATCGCCCGCATCGAAAACTGGCTTTTGAGTGAAGTGAGGGTCGCCCCTCGTGAATGCGGCCATATTCAGATATGGATTCTTAATCGGAGGTTTCTCGACATCCGCATTTTTCGCTATCGCCGGAAGTCGCTGATTGAGCGCCTTTTTTTGTTGTTCGTTGTGAGGGAATCGAACCCCGTTACCGCTCATCGCAATGTTGGTACTCATGTTATACAGGGAATACCAGTAAGAATCCCATGTGGCATCCTGCCAGCTGTAGGTAGCTTCCGGTTCCGGTGTTTCAGTCGGTTCTTCGGTTTTCGTAGGTTCGGGCGTCGGCGATTCAGTCTCAGTCGGTTCTTCGGTTTTAGTAGGTTCGGATGTCGATGTGGGTGTCGTTCCCCCATCCTGTCCGGAACATCCCGCGAGTGATCCCAGCGTTGCGACTATACTGTATTTGAGAAATTTGCGTCGATCGGCACCCATGTCTAGAGAGATATCTACCTGACTATATTATTTTCAGCTAACGTATAGGTGAGAAGATAACCCACTGGTTAGTTAATTACTGCGAAGTCGTAACACACTCGGTTCTGACAATACATGTTTGAATATTCCCCATTCACCGGAAGAGCAGGATTCTCGCTGTCTTAGAAAGCGACTCAATCGCCATTATCTGCTGATAGCGACGACAATAATCTCGAATAAATGATAAATTAATACCGATTATCAACAGATCGACCGACGTCGAAACCGATCAACGCCGACAGGTCGCCGATCGTTCCGATAGGCAACCAAGTTATTGGGATGCTGATGACCAAATCACGATTGGTGTGAATCGAGGACGATTCGACAACCGTTTTAGGTCGGACCCATTGGTTACCACCAAATGGGTTCGTGTATCATTTGTGGGAAAGACGTTGATGGACATATCTGCGAGAGTCACGAGCAGGACGTCTATTTCATCTTCGAAGGTAACTCGCCCGACCAGTTGACGCCGGACCGGTTCTACCAGGGAACGGTCGACGGCTATGCCGATTTCGGCGTGTTCGTCAACATCGGTGACAGCGTCACCGGTTTGTTGCATCGGAGTGAACTAGACCGCCGGCTCGAAAGCCTCGATTGGGAAGCTGGCGACGAGGTCTTCGTGCGGGTCAAATCCGTCCGGGACAACGGCAACGTTGATCTCGGATGGTCGATCCGTCAGGAAACCAGGGCGTTCCGTGGTGGTCTCGTCGATACCCCGAGTGGCAACGAATTGTTGGACGACGAAGCGACGACTTCGACGGAAACCGGGGAGGATGAACCGGCCGACGCCACCCCCGAACCGAGCGTCGACAACGATACAGCCACGCCGACGCCATCGCCGGCGGAATCCCCGGTCGGGGAGTCGGACACGGAATCGTCACAGGGGAGCAGTGGCGCCGAACAGTTCCCGGAGGCCGACCGCCAGCCAACACCGGAAGCGGCGTCGGAATCCCGCTCGGATACCGAGCCGGAACCGGAACCGGAGTCGGAGCCCGAACCGGAGACGACGACCACGGAGACACCTGCGGAACCGGCTGCGACCCCGGGTGGCAGCATCGAGGCGACGACGGATACCACTCCGTCAACGACCCGTTCCCACAGTGGGGATGGCGGCGGCGCGGCCGTCGCCGAACCGGAACCGTCGTTGGATTCGGTCGAGCGGGTGACCATCGACTCGCTGACCGATCGCGTTGGCGATCAGATCCGAATCGAGGGCCAAGTCATCGACATCCGCCAGACCAGTGGGCCGACCGTCTTCGAGATCAGAGACGAGTCGGGCACCGTCGAATGTGCGGCGTTCAAATCCGCCGGCGTGCGGGCCTATCCCGAGGTCGAGGTCGGCGACGCCGTCGGCCTGCTGGGAGAGGTCGAGAAACGACGCGGAAACCTCCAGATCGAAACCGAACAACTCGAAGTACTCGACGAGGAGGCAACCCAAGCCGTCGAACAGCGACACAAGGAAGCACTGGCCGACCGGGCTCGCCCATCGGCCGTCGAGCTCCTCGGCGATCACCCCGGAACCGCAGCCGTCGAGGAACCGATCGTCGAAGCCGCCACCCTGTTGCGGGCGGCCGTGATCGAATCCCGTCCGATCGTCGTCCGTCACAGCGCCACGACCGACGGCTACGTCGCCGGCGCCGCCCTCGAACGGGCGATCCTGCCGCTGATCCGCGAGGAACACGAGGCCAGCGATGCCGAGTATCACTACTTCAACCGCCGCCCCCTCGAAGGGCGTATCTACGACATGGGCGACGCAACCCACGACACGACCTCGATGTTGCGGGCGGCCGAACGCCATAACGAGGCGACGCCGCTGTTCGTCTTCGTCAACGCCGGCGCGACCGAGGAATCACGCGACGGCTTCGATCTTCTCGACGTGTACGGCGCCGATCGGATCGTCGTCGAGAGCGACTATCCCGACGAGTCGATGGCCGACGCTGCGAACGTCTTCGTCTCACCGTTCCTCGCCGGCGAACACGAGGCCGCCGAGACGGTCTCGACGAGCGCGCTGACCGCAAACATCGCCGCCCATGTCAACCCGGCCGTCCGGGATGACCTCAGGCACCTACCCGCGATCAGTTACTGGAACGAGACGCCGGATACCTACGCGGCCCTCGCCCGCGAGGCGGGCTATGAGACCGGGACGATCGAATCCCTCCGGAAGGCGCTGGCACTCGATGCCTTCTATCAGTCCTACGAGGACAAACGGGAGCTAATTGAGGACATCCTGTTCGGCGATAATCCAGATGTTGCCCAGTACGCCAGCGAACAGTTCCAAGAACGCGTCGATCGGGAGCTCCGGACGGCCGCCTCCCATCTCGAAACGCATTCGGACGGCGGCGTCTCCATCGGCGTACTCGATACCGAACGGTTCACCCACCAGTATGAATTCCCGCCGACACCGGTGCTGGCGGCGGCGCTGTTCGATCACGTCGGTGACGTCGACGCGATCGTCTGCATCGACGCCGACGAGCTGTTCGTCCAGAGTGACCGACCGATCGACATGCGGACGGTCGGCGACCGCATCGCCGCGGACGTTCCCGATGCCGGTGTCGAGACCCAGGGTGGACGCGACGGTTCGGTATTGTTCCTCCAGGGTGGCCGCGAGGCCGTTGTCGGGGCGGCAATCGACGCGGTGATGGCCGCATTCGAATAGCCGCTCATCAACCCGACAGCCTTATTCGGCCGTCACGATCATCCTTTATCGATGAGTACCGGTGCAGATGCGGACGCGGACGCCGGCACCACCGACGCCGCCGAGGACGCCTTCGAGCAGGTCTGTGCGGAGCTGATCGACCGGATCCTCGCGGGCGATATCGGTCCTGACGACGTCGAGTCGGCTAAACTCGAGATCTGTGGCGAATACTCGGCGGAGAAGGTACCTAAGAACACCGAGATCCTCGATCGCGCCCCTGAGGGACGGCGCGAGGAGCTCGAAACCGTCCTCCAGCGCAAACCCGTCCGCACTGCTTCGGGCGTCTCGCCGGTGGCGATCATGACCTCGCCACACATGTGCCCGCACGGGAAGTGTCTCTACTGTCCCGGCGGCCCGGCGAGCGAGTTCTCCTCCGCCCAGAGTTACACCGGCCACGAGCCCGCCGCAGCGCGCGCCGAGCAGAACGATTACGACCCGTACGGCCAGGTCACCCTCCGGCTCGAACAGCTCCGGGAGATCGGCCATCCCGTCGATAAGATCGAACTCATTCTGATGGGCGGGACCATGACCGCCCGGAGCCACGACTACCAGGAGTGGTTCGTCAAGCGGGCGCTCGAGGCGATGAACGACTACGACATCACCAAAGAGCCGGATCCGGCGGAAGGACGGAGTTTCGCCCAGTCACCGGGCGAATACCCGTTCCGCTACCTCGAGGACGTCATCGCCGAGAACGAGACCGCCGACGTTCGCTGTATCGGGATCACCTTCGAGACCAAGCCGGACTGGTGTGATCCCGAACAGATCGACCGGATGCTCGCGCTCGGCGGCACGAAAGTCGAGGTGGGCGTCCAGACCACCTACGAGCGGATCAACCGCGAGATGCACCGCGGCCACGGGATCCAGGCGTCGATCGATGCCAATCGTCGGCTCCGGGATGCCGGATTCAAGGTCGGCTTTCACATGATGCCCGGCCAGCCAGGGATGTCCATGGAGATGTGTCGCGAGGACTTCCGCCGGCTGTTCGAGGATCCGAAGTGGCGCCCGGACTACCTCAAGATCTATCCGACGCTGGTGGTCCGTGGTACCCGTGTCTATGACATGTGGAAACGCGAGGAATTCGATCCCCTCACCAACGACCAGGCCGCCGAGTTGGTCGCCGAGATCAAGTCGATGCTCCCGAAATACGTCCGCCTTCAGCGGGTACAACGGGACATCCCGGCGGATTTCATCGACGGTGGCGTCTGGAAGTCGAACCTCCGACAGCTCGCCCGGAAGCGGATGGACAACCACGGCTGGTCCTGTGACTGTATCCGGTGTCGGGAGGTCGGAATGAACGACGAGCCGCCGACCTCGATCGAACTGGACGTCATGACCTACGAAGCCGCGCGGGGCACCGAGCACTTCATCAGCTTCGAGGATGCCGCCCAGGATCTGCTGATCGGGTTCTGTCGGCTCCGGTTCCCGGACGATCCGGTCCGTCGGGAGTTGACCGATGCGGCGCTCGTCCGTGAGCTGCACGTCTACGGCACCGAAGTAGGCCTGAACGAATCCGGTGGTGGCACCGGCTCACACCAGCATCAGGGGTACGGCCGCCGACTGATGGCCGAGGCCGAACGGCTGGCCCGTGAGGCCGGCTACGGGAAGCTCGCGGTGATCAGCGGGATCGGTGCCCGCCAGTATTACCGCGAGCAACTCGGGTACATCCAGGACGGGCCGTTCGTCTCGACTCGGCTCGATTGATATCCTCCCCGCTCAGAAACACGGAGTGTGTTCCTGGCACTACCGTAACGATACCCCTTTCCGACCGCCTATCGAAACCGACCCATGGACGCGAAGCGGGAGCTGTCGAGCGTTGACCTCGTCGCCCTCGTCGGGGAGCTCGGCGCCTACGAGGGGGCAAAGGTCGATAAGGTCTATCTCTACGGGGATGACCTGCTCCGCTTCAAGATGCGGGATTTCGATCGCGGCCGGATCGAACTCCTCGTCGAGGTCGGCGATATCAAACGCGCTCACCTCGCCGATCCCGAGACGGTGCCGAATGCGCCGGAGCGGCCGCCGGATTTCGCCCGAAAGCTCCGTGATCGAATCGCCGGTGCCGAATTCCAGGGCGTCGAACAGTACGAGTTCGATCGGATCCTCCAGTTTCACTTCGAGCGCTCGGACGTCCGGACGACCGTCGTTGCGGAGCTGTTCGGACAGGGGAACGTAGCAGTGCTCGATGCCGATCGGATGGTCATCGACTCCCTTGAGACGGTTCGACTGCAGTCCCGGACCGTCGCGCCGGGGGCACAGTATGACTTTCCGGAATCACGGATCAACCCGCTCACCGTCGACTACGAGGGATTCGTCGCGGCCCTCGAGGATTCAGATACTGATGTTGTTCGGACGCTGGCGACCCAATTGAATTTTGGCGGGTTGTATGGTGAAGAGATCTGTACGCGGGCCGGCGTCGAGAAGACTCTCGCCATCGAACAGGCCGACGAATCGACGTACGAGGCTCTCTATCGGGCGGTCGACGCGCTAGCCGAAACCCTCGCCAGCGGCGATCTGAATCCACAGCTGTACCGACAGGAAGAGCAACCGATCGACGTCACGCCGGTGCCGCTGGAGGAACGCGCCGACCTCGGGGCTGAATCCTTCGAGACGTTCAACACAGCGTTGGCGACATATTTCGAGGAACTCGAACAGGCACAGGCCGACACCGACGCCGATCGGCCGAACTTCGAGGCCGAGATCGCAAAACACGAACGGATCATCGAACAGCAAGAAAACGCGATCGAGGAATTCGAGCGCCAGGCGGCAGCCCAGCGCGAGCGAGCCGAGGCGCTCTACGCCCAGTACGACCGGATCGACGAGATCCTGACGACCATCCAGACAGCCCGCGAGCAGGACATCCCTTGGTCGGACATCGTGGACCGCTTCGAGGAGGGCAAGGATCGTGGTATCCCGGCCGCCGAGGCCGTCGTGGATATCGATCCCGAGGCGGGAAAAGTCACTATCGATCTCGGCGAACATACGGTCGGCCTCGATCCCACGATGGGCGTTGAGAAGAACGCCGATCGCCTCTATCAGGAGGCCAAGCGGATCGAGGAGAAGAAAGCCGGCGCCGAGGAAGCGATCGCCGAAACGCGTGAGGAGCTCGAAGCGATCCGTGAACGACAGGCGAACTGGTCGGCCGATGACGATGGGGAGGCAACTGCTGATGACTCCGAGGGATCAACTGCGGAGCCGTCGGAGACAGACTGGCTGTCAGCATCCTCGATCCCGATCAAACAATCCGAACAGTGGTACGAACGGTTCCGCTGGTTCCGGACCAGCGATGGGTTTCTCGTCATCGGCGGACGCAATGCCGATCAGAACGAGGAGATCGTCGAGAAGTATCTCGATCGCGAGGATCGATTCTTCCACACCCAAGCACACGGCGGGCCGGCGACGGTATTGAAGGCGACCGAGCCCAGCGAGGCTGCCAGGGACGTCACGATCCCCGACCGGAGCCTTGAGGAGACGGCCCAGTTTGCCGTCTCGTACTCCTCGGTCTGGAAGGACGGCCGGTTCAGCGGCGACGTCTACATGGTCGATCACGATCAGGTGAGTAAGACCCCGGAAAGCGGCGAGTTTCTCGAAAAGGGTGGCTTTGCGATCCGGGGCGATCGGACCTACTTCCGGGATACAGAAGTTGGAGTCGCGGTCGGGATCATGTGTGAGCCCGAAACCCGCGTGATCGGCGGCCCACCGTCGGCGATCGACGATCGAACCACCACGAGCATCACCGTCGAACCAGGTCGGTACGCCCAGAACGACATCGCAAAGCGGTTATATCGGGAGTTCCGCGAGCGGTTCACCGACGAAACGTTCGTCCGCAAGGTCGCAAGCGCCGATCGGATCCAGGAATTCCTGCCCCCAGGGGGCAGTCGCATCGCCGAGGAGTGAAGTAAGAAACCCTGTGATCGGATCGATTCCTCGAGGGAGCGTCGAGACGGCCGAATGGGAGAGCACTTACCCACCGCGGAGCGAAGCGTGGGTATGCGGATCGACGAGCGCGAGCAGCTCGACGCTGATCGCGAGCGGATCACCCTAGTGCCGGAGTCCCTCGATGATCTCTGGCATCTGGCCTATGTCCTCGAACCCGGGGATGAAGTGTCCGGCCAGTCGACCCGGCGGATCCAACGCGACGACGAGCAACTTCGCGATACCGGCGGGGAGCGGGAACAGCTCCAGTTGACCATCGAAGTCGAGGATGTCGAATTCCACAAGTTCGCCAACCGTCTCCGAGTGGGAGGTGTCATTATCGAGTGTTCCCGAGAGGACCAACTCGGCTTTCATCACACTATCAACGTCGAGGAGTACCAATCGATCACCGTCGAGAAGGTCTGGCAACCCGATCAACTCGATCGAATCGAATCAGCCGTCGAGGCGGCCGAAACCCCGGATGTCGCCGTGGCGACGATCGAGGAAGGCGAGGCGCACATCCACACCATCGCCCAGTATGGCACTGAAGAATACGCCTCGATCACCGGCACGACGGGGAAAGGCGAATACGCCCGGTCGCGGACGGAACTGTTCGGCGATCTCGCGACGGCACTCGCTCGCCTCGACGTGGATGCGATCATCCTCGCCGGTCCGGGGTTCACAAAGGAGGACGCCTACGATTTCATCGCCGAGAACGATCCCGAGCTCGCCGAGAAGATCACGATCGTCGATACCAGTGCTGTCGGGGATCGCGGCGTCCACGAAGTCCTCAAACGCGGTGCCGTCGAGGATATCCAGGCCGAGACACGGATCGCCCGCGAGGCGGAGCTGATCGACGAACTCATGGAACGGATCGCGACCGGCGAGGAGGTCGTGTATGGCCCTGAACAGGTCGCACAAGCCGCCGACTACGGCGCCGTGGAGAGACTGTTGGTGGTGGACGAACGACTCCGAGAGGAACGCGGCGGTATGGATGGAGGCGAGTGGGACATCGATATCAACGACGTCATTCAGACGGTCGAACAGCAGGGCGGGGAGATCACCGTCTTTTCCAGCGACTTTGATCCCGGACAACAGCTCGCAAACCTCGGCGGAATCGCCGCGCTCCTGCGCTATCGGATCACCTGAGGGCTTCGATCGGGATTCCACGGCATACTTACTCCCGGGCCGGCATCCACTGGCATGGACACCGTACTCGTTACCGGCGGCCGAGGACGCTCCGGTCGGTGGATCGTCGATCGACTCGCCGAGACGTATCACGTGATCTGTCTCGATCGTGAGCACCCGGGGTTCGATGCGATGGGCCGGGAGAACATCGAGTTTCGGGCGACTGATCTGACCGACGCTGGCGTGGCCTTCGACGTGATCACCGAGACCGACCCCGATGCCGTGGTCCACTGGGCTGCTATCCCAGCGGCGAGCCGGCATGCCGGAACGGAGCTGTTCGAAACCAACACGCAAGCGGCGTATCACACGCTCTCAGCAGCCGGCCGTGTCGGGGCTGATATCGTCCAAGCCTCGAGCGATGGGATCTATGGCTTTTTCTTTGCGGACCCGACCCCGATGCCGGACGAACTCCCCGTCACCGAAACCCACCCCAAGTGGCCCGAAGATCCCTACGGCCTCTCGAAGGTGACCGCCGAGGAGATCGCCGCGGGGATCGTCCGTCGACACGGCGTCTCGGCGGTGTCGATCCGGCCTTCCTGGATCCAGTATCCCGGTGACTATCCATGCCGGGATCCGGGCTACGTCGACGACCTCGCCGCCGGGGCCGGAAACTTCTGGTCGTACGTCGACATCAGAGACGTGGTTTCGATGGTTGAACGGGCCCTTGAAACCGGGATCGATGGCCACGAAGCGTTCAACTGTGTCGCCGCGGACAACGCGCTTGGCCGGCCGCTTGCTGCCCTATTCCGGGAACACTACGGCCCCCTGCCGGCCGATGCGACCATCGAGGGTGATACGTCGGTCTATGCGATCGAGAAAGCGAAAAGGCACCTGGATTGGACCCCATCCCACTCCTGGCGAACCGCCGCCGAGGAAACCGTCGAGGAGCCGGTGCTGACGGCCTAATCGACCGACATCAACTAAACCTCGAAGGAGTCACCATCGGCGGCGAAGGTGACCTCCCCGCTGTAGTGTTCGGCGATCGAGTCGAGCATCGCCTGGTGTTCACCCTCAGTGTGGGGGTAGAGATGGCTGAGGTACACTGTTCCGATATCATGCCCGGCGAGTACCGATCCCAGTTGGGAGGGCGTCGGATGGTTCGAGACATCGACGTCATCGGGGAACGAACAGTCGTGGACCAATACCGCCGAGCCATCGGCGAAGTCGATGAGCGCTTCGAACGCCTCGGTATCCCCGCTAAAAGTGTACCCTTCACCCTCGTGGAATCGATAGGCGAAACACTGTAGCGAGTGGCGTGTTTCCATCGCTTCGAGATCGAATCCAGCCACCGTATGGCTTCCCGGCCTGAGTTCCCGGGTGGAGAATTCGAGCTTGCCCTGCAGGTATTCATGGGTGGAGAGTAAGCCATCAAGCAACGCATCGATCCCGGGCGGGCCGGCGATCCCGAGGGCACCGGCGCCCGCCAGCCACCGGGCCTTTAACAACGGGAGGAGGTCGGCGACGTGATCGAGATGTAGGTGCGTCAATAGAACGGTGTCGATCCCAGTGTAGCCGATCTCGGTCCGGGCAAGGCGGTGGAGGACACCGCTACCGCAGTCGAGAAGCAGCGTTCGATCATCCGCTTCGAGAAGCTGGCCGGTCTGAAACCGCTCGCCGGTCGGCATCGCACTGCCGGTCCCGAGAAAGGTCACGCGCATATCCGAGCCGATCGGCCGCCGCCGGCAAAGACACTCCGGTAGCGACGGCCACGGGAGGGCCCCGATGCCAACGCACTTACTGATGGGCCGATTCCGTAGAACCAACAGCATGGGCGGGCCGGAGTCGGGAATCCCCGCGGATTTCGATCTCGATGGAGTTCCCACCACGCTCCCCGAGGACATCGATCCCGGAACGATCGATGACTGGAACGTCCTCGCCAAGCTCGATCCCGCGATCCAGGCCTGGTGGATCGACGAGTTCGGCGAGGCGATCCCTGAGAATGGCGGGTTCTTTACGCCGCCACAGAAACAGGCGATACCGCTGATCCACGACCGGACGAACACGTTGATCTGTGCGCCGACGGGGTCGGGCAAGACGATGGCCAGTTACTGCTCGATCATCAACGAGCTGTTCGCACGGGCCGTCGACACCGGGCTCGAAAACTCGGTGTACTGTCTGTATGTCTCTCCGCTGAAATCGCTAGCCAACGATATCCATCGCAATCTCGAGGTGCCACTGGCCGGGATTCACGACCGACTGGCAGCCAACGACACCGAGGTCGAGGAGATTCGCCACGCGATCCGTCACGGTGACACCGACGACGCGACGCGTCAGCGGATGCTCGAGGAGACGCCGCACATCCTGAATACCACCCCGGAGACACTCGCGATCCTGTTGAACTCCCCACGGTTCAAGGAAAAACTCGAAACCGTCGAGTACGTCATCGTCGACGAGATCCACAGCCTCGCCGAGTCCAAGCGCGGGACCCATCTGGCCGTCAGCCTCGAACGGCTCGAGAACATGACCGATGGGTCGCCGGTTCGGATCGGTTGTTCGGCGACTATCGAGCCACTGGATACGATGGCCGAATTCCTCGTCGGGCGGGAAGAACCCGGTGGCGCCGCCCGCGAGTACGAGGTCGTCGACACCCGTTTCGTCCGGGATTTCGATCTCCGGCTCGATTGCCCCACCGACGATCTGATCGGGACGCCCCGCGCGGAGGTGCAGGACCGGTTCTATCGCCAGCTCCATGGATACATCCAAGACCACACCACGACGCTCGTGTTCACCAACACTCGATCGGGGGCCGAGCGAGTCCTCCATAACCTCCGAGAGCGGTACCCCGGGGCCTATGAGGACGCGAACTCGGGGTGTCATCACGGTTCGCTCTCGAAGACCGCACGGGAGCGGATCGAGGAAAAACTCAAGGCCGGCGAAATCGACGTGGTGACGTCCTCGACCAGCTTGGAGTTGGGGATCGACATGCCGACGCTCGATCTGGTCGTCCAAGTCGGCAGTCCCAAATCGGTCGCGGCGCTACTCCAGCGGGTCGGTCGGGCGGGTCATCAGCTCGGCGAGACCGTTGAGGGGCGGGTGATGGTCCTCGATCGCGTCGAGCTCGTCGAGTGTACGGTGATGCTCAAACGGGCCGAAGAGGGTTTTATCGATCGGGTGTTCATTCCCGAGAACGCCCAGGACGTCGCCGCCCAGCACGTCTATGGGATGGCGATCAACAGCGTACGCCCGGAAGCGGAGGTAAAAGCGACCCTCCGGCGTGCCTATCCTTACCGGGCATACGACGACGCGCAGTTCGAACAGCTGCTTCGATATCTCACGGCGAGTTACGACGGAATGGAAGACCGCAACGTCTACGCGAAGGTGTGGCGGGACACGAACGATCCGCCCGATGGAGAATACCATTACGAGGAATTCCCGGTCGGCGAACCACTGATCGGCAAGCGAGGCCGGCTGGCCCGCCCGATCTACATGCAAAACATCGGGACGATCCCCGACAGCTTCAGCTGTGATGTGTTCACCCGGAGTGACAACGAGTGGGTCGGCGACCTCGACGAGGACTATCTCGACACCTTAGAGAGCGGCGACGTCTTCGTCCTCGGCGGCGAGCGATTCGAGTTTCGCTACCGGCGTGGATCGAACGTTTACGTCGACCGGACGAACGCACGCCCGACCGTGCCGTCGTGGTTCTCCGAGCGCCTGCCACTGACCTTCGATCTCGGGTGTGAGATCCTCCAGTTCCAAGAAAAGATGCTCGAGTGTCTCGACCGTGGCGGCCAACCGGCGGTTCGGAACTGGCTGCGGTCGTTCCCGATCGATGAGGACGCCGTTTACGCCTTAGCCCGGATGTTCGACGAGCAGTGCCGGTATACGGGAGCCGACTCAGTGAGTACATTCGATCGTCTCGCCATCGAGGAGGAACTCGATCACGAACAGTACAAGCGCCACTACTACGTCCATTCGAACTACGGCCGGAAGTTCAACGACGGGTTCTCACGGCTCGTCGCCTACCGGTGTGCTCAGGAGGCCACCGCGAACGTCGACGTCGCGGTCGCCGATCACGGATTTACCCTCACGTTGCCGCTCAACCGGAAGATCGATCTCGCCGGAATTATCGAGGGGATCGATCCCGAAGCCGTCCGGAGTGATCTCCGGGCGAGCCTTAAGGGGACTGAGCTACTCAAACGCTACTTTCGGATCAACGCCACCCGATCGCTGATGATCCTCAAGCGGTACAAGGGCCATGAGAAATCCGCCCAAAAACAGCAGGTTTCGAGCGAAATGTTGCTGGGGTTCGCCGAGGAACTCACGGATTTCGCCGTCATCGAAGAGACCTACCGGGAACTGCTCGAAGACAAGCTCAATGTCGCCGCCATCGAGACCGTTCTCGAGCGAATCACCGACGAAGAACTCACAGTCACGACGAAGCAAGTCGAATCACCGTCGCCACGGGCGTTCGGCCTGGCAACGCTGATGGCGAGTGACGTCGTCCTCGCCGAGGACGAGAGCGCGATCCTCGAGGAATTTCACGAACGGGTCATGGACGCGATCGACGAGCCACCAGCGCACGAAGCCGATGTCGGCGATTCGGACTGACGACATCGGTTGTGTCGCCGTAGCGATGGCGGAAGATTGGAAGCTTGATACGGCTCGATGGCGTAGGATCAGGTATGGAGTTTGACATAACACGAACTGCGATCGCGTTCGTCGCGATCATCGCGATCGGCACCCTGGGACTGCTGGGTATGGGTGTCATGACGACCCGGACCGTGCTGATGATGGTCCTTCCGGCGATGGTCGTGTTCGGGTTCATCACCCTCTGGATCGGGATCCAGTACGGAGAATACCGTGCCACACAAGTGTGAGCTGATCTGATCAGGTGAGCGCCCATTCGAGCATCCGCGCATATCGGTCCTTGCTCCGGAGGGCGGTCTCGTCGCCGACGAGGATCAGCGCCTTCTTCGCTCGTGTCAGCCCGACATTGATCCGTCGATGATCCTCGAAGAGCGGGCCGTCAAGCGATCCAGTCGCGACGAAGGAGACGATGATGATCTCCTTGCTCGATCCCTGAAAGCGATCGACAGTATCGACGGTGACGCTCGCCGGTAACCGATCCTCGAGAGCCGCCACCTGGGCCCGGTACGGCGCAATGACGCCGATTGTATCCTTGTCGACACCAGCATCGAGGTAGGCCTCGACGATCGCCGCGATCCGGTCGACCTCCGCCGGATTCGTATTGCCGACCTGTGTTCCGTCGGGATCGATGAACGTTACCGGGTCAGTGAGGTGATCGGGCAAGCGATCAGGATCGATGTCCGGCAAATCACTGATGTGTTGGGCAGCGACCTCATGGGTAGCCGGACGGAGCCGGCCGTCATAGAATTCCTGGGACGGGAACGCCTGGATCGCCTGGCTCATCCGGTACTGTCGGTCGAGCATCACGGCCGCCTCATCGTTGGTCTCGATGAGCCGTTCGAACAGCGAGCGCGAGAGATCGTTCTCCGCGCGGACCACCGGCGGCAGCTGTTCGTGATCGCCGACGAGCACGAAGCGATCGGCCCGATTGATCGCAGCCAGTGTTTCGGGCTCGGTGAGCTGTGAAGCCTCATCGATGATCGCGATATCGAACGATTGGGTCCGGAGGGTCCGCGAGCCACAGGAACTGGTGGTTGCCGCGACCACCGGCGCCTCTCGCAGTTGATCGGCGAGCTTCCCTGGATCACCCCGGTCAGGCAGCCGAAGGTCCTGCATATCCTCACGGACACCGCTTTCGGTGCCGACGCGAACGATGTCCTCGAACTCCTGCTCGCGGAGTGCCCCGATGGCGTTGTCGACCGCCCGATTCGTAAACGCCGACAGCAACACGCGTTCGCCTTGGGTGACGAGTGCCCGCACCAGCCGGGCGATGGTGTATGTCTTCCCCGTACCCGGTGGCCCGTGGATCAACGCGAAATCCTCGGCGGCGAGGGCCCGCTCGACGGCTCGGTTCTGTGCGATATTGTTGGGAACGTATGGCGCATCGGAACCCTCGACTGCGTCGAAGGCCGGCGACACATCGTCGATGAGGAGCTCCTTTCGCCGGTCATCACCCTTGAGGACGAACTCGTGGAGGGCGGTCAGCATCCGGTCGGCGCCGAACTCGGAAGGATACACGTCGAGCCGCCGCAGTTCGACTGGCTCGTCGGCCGTCACCACGATCTCCTTACCGAGTCGTTCGACCCGGGCCAGTTCCGCATGGCCATCAACGGGATGACCGTCGGAGGCGAGGACGACATCGCCGGTCCGGATCTTCGAGACAGCGCCCTGTCCGGCTGCCCGGAGCTCCCAGCGACCGTCACCGAGCCGGCGCCGGCCACGTGGTTCGAGGTCGATCAGCGCGGTGTCGGCGGCCGCCCGTTCCTCGCCGCTCTGACGCCAGAGATCCGTATACGCCCGATGGATCACTCGGCGTTCGGCCTCGATGAGGTCATAGAACCGGCCGAAGTACTCCCGATGGGACGTCGGGATGGGAGCGCCGATCTGTCCGGCTTTGGACGCCTGATCGAGCTTGCCGGCGACGACCATGCAGGCGTCCTGTTCGAAACAGTACTCACACACGGCATCGGCTTCCCGGCCGGTCGGCACCGTTCCGGCCGCGGCCATCGCCGCGAGTTCGTTTCTGGTCCGGATGACGTAATCGAGCAGCCCGTCGCCGATCGAGAACTCCTTGGCGGGCGAGAGGTCGCCGGTCGCATCGGTGCGATCCAGCGCCGCGTTTTTCGTATAGAGGAGTGTACCGGTATCGGCCGGTCCCATGTCCCGCTCACGCAGCAACAGCGCATAACAGGCGGTCTGGACCTTGTCCTCGAACCGCGGTGAGCGGTTGGTGTTCTTGCCGGTCTTGAGTTCGACGGGCATTCCCCGTCGGATAGCATCACACCGGCCCTTGAGCCCGTACCGCTCGCTGAGCAGGGTGTACTCGCTTCGCCACCCGTCGCCATCGGTCAGCGTTCCCTGGTTGAGCCAACCTTGAATGGCCGCTGCATGATCGCGGACATCGGCCTTTACGGCCGTTGGCTCCCGGTCGAGTAATCCCAGTTCGACGGCCGCCTCGGCGACGGCGTCGTCGATCGCGGCGTCGAGGTCGCGACCACGCAGCAGATCGCCGAAGATTTCGTGAACGATCGTCCCTTTGACAACGGGATACGCGAGGGGCATCCCCTGCAGTCGATTGAGGTAGTGCAAACGGGGACACTGGACCCACTGTCGGATATCAGTAACGTTGACGAGGTACTCGGGTTCGACGACCACGACGGTATCACCCGCCGTCGTGAATTCAGTCTCCCCTTGATAGGTTCGCTCCTCGGCGTCGAGGATCCGGATCGCCATCCCCGGCTCGACCCACTCGGCAGTTTCGGCCCAATCGCCCCACAACGATACCGTAGTGAGATCAGCGGTACCGTCCGGGCGGACCTGAATGGTGGCTAGGTCACGCTCGCCATACTGGGTGTCGATGGTCTGGACATCGCCGATGCCGACGACGGTGCCCCGCAGTTCGGTCACTACGCCGCCCTTTTCCGGGGGAGGGAAAAACGCTGTCGCTCCGGCCGGTCAGCGGGTCACCCCTTCATGCCATAGGGATCAGCGTCCTCGGGCAGCGGGGGCTCGTAGTCCATCGTAGCGCGCTCGGCTTCGAATTCCTCGATCGCTGCCTTGAGAGTGGCTTCGTCGGTAAACAGTTCGTACATACTGCCGGCGATCACCTTCGCTGCAAACACCGCCGCATCCAGACCGACCGAGCCACTGGCGGCGACGGCCTGCCAGCTGTGGGCGGGCGTGCCCACCGGCCAGGTTGCGGCTCGGAATCGCCCGACGGGGACGTTCCAGCTCACCGATCCGGTGTCGGTCGAATACGAGCCGACGACGCCATCGTCGTGCGTCTCGACGGCCTCGGTGTACATCGCCGCATCCTTCGCGGCCTCGGCGTGGGATTCGGGCAAACGGCCGACCTGATCGGAAACGTCACCCAGCGAATCTCGAAGACCAGCGGCCAACGCCTCGTCACCGGTAAACTCGAAGCCATCAAGGTCAAATATGGTGTCCTCGATCACGTCGGCGAGCGTGTTGTTCGAGAGGACGTTGTAGTTGCCGCCGCGGAAATCGACATCAACGGTCGTCTGGGTCATGGTGGCGGCGCCATCGGCGATGTCGCGGATCCACGCCG
>JBDGPX010000037.1:0-50677 GCA_042219475.1 Halobacteriales archaeon | reverse complement strand
CGCGGTCAGACAGGAGTCGCCTTGAGGCTCAACCAACTGTTACTGCACCACCTTCGTACTATCACCCAAAATATGCAGTTCGCCGTTGCGACCGACGGATCGACCCAAAGTGTAACGGCACTCGATCACGCGATCGATATCGCCGCCGGCTTAGACGCGTCACTGATTGCGATCCATGCGGTCGATCCGAGCATCTATGAGGAGCGACGTAGCGAACCGATCGCTGATCTTCCGGATGCCGAACAGCGTCTCGTAATCGAAGACATCGAGGACGCCGAACAGCGAGGACGACAGATCCTCGATGAGGCGGTTACTCGTGCCGATGAGCGGGGCTTTGAGATTCGTACCGAATTGCTCTACGGCCGCCCTGTTGAGACGATCGCATCTTATGTCGAAGAGCACGATTTTGATGGATTATTCGTCGGACACCGGGATCTCTCGAAGGACCCAGCGCTTGGAAGTGTTGCGAAGGGACTGATCGATCAGGCCTCGGTCCCGGTAACGGTCGTTCGATGACCAGAAACAGCCATGGCCACAAACTACTGTCGATACTGAAAAGCAACCATCACGACGGGAAGGCAGTAGTAGGGCTCACTATATCGAAAACGACATCGAGAGGATTCACTAAAACAACCAGGTCAGCGCAGTTCGCTGTCGTGACGCGTCACAGCGCTACGTCAGTACTGGAGTCGGCCGATGTGGATCGATAACCGGCTATCGCGGCGTAGAAGGCGCCGATAATCACCCCGTACCCGACGTAGCTGGCAAGCGTAACCACCTCGATGTAGGGGAACGGTGGTGCATCGGCGTATCCGACCGCTGTGGTCGCTACAGGGACGAACACGACAGCGACGAGTACCCAGAGGACGACGCCGTAGAGCGCTCCTGCGAGCGCGCCACGATCCGGTGCAGTGATATTCCGACCGACGGCCGTAAGCAGTCCGGCATAGAACAGTCCGGCGCCCACCCCCATCATAATGAACAGGAGCCAGCCGGCGATCAGCACAGGGGTCGGAAGGCCGATGAGTGCCGGAATCGCCTCCGTCAGTACCTGGGTGGAATCGATTAATTGCAAGACAATGCTGCCGAAGATCCCCGCAACTACACCGCTCAATCCTCCGGCAACCATGTCAACGGCGTGTCCGTGGCTGTCGCTCAGCGGTCGCCATATTTTCGTCGACATGGCTATCTGAGTTTACTCACTCCACGCTAGTAAAGCCAATGCCGGAATCGGCCTGACGGTTCCAACCCCGGTCCGGAAAATCACCGTGCACTATATCATATTCATTCGAGACACCGATGTGGCACTACTAGGTTCGCTACTGTTGTGTCGGTATTGTTCCGTGAACCGCCTCGGGATCAAGCCTTGAGGTACCCGGCCTGCTCCGCCTGTAGATCTCCAATTTTCTGTCGTATCGAACGACCAACGACGCTGACGAACGGGATGGATGAGCGACACATGTCAGTTCGTGAGCCGACCAAGCGGGCTGTCGACTTCTCGTTTGAATTTTACCGCTCCCGGCAGTTCGTTCACACAGGAACGACAGTATCGGTATCCGTAGTCGTTTTCGGCGCCACAGTCGGGACATTCGACGGTACCGTCTTCGAAATCGACCAGATTAGTGTCGCCGCTTTCCCCGTCGCTACCGATACTGGTGGACCGCTCTCGGAGGCGATACACATGGTAGGTGACTAAGGCGTCGATTACGATCAGTCCGAGTACCAGGACGAATAGCCACTGGCTTTCAACCATGGTATCACCTCTGTCATGAACTAAGTCTCTCAGATAAAAAAGATCGGTGGATAAATTTCCACGATATGATTATAATTCAAATTATATAATAACGGTTTAAATATCTATTATCGTATCTCGTTGTTTATTTTTGGATATAATGATTAGTATCAGATGTATGGTGGAAATCATTGTCCGCAGTCCGGATACGGTATTGGATTCGCCGGTTCTGGTCGAAGGACTGCCGGGCGTCGGTCTCGTCGGCAAGATCGCGACCGACCACATCATCGAACAGCGGGACATGACGTATTACGCGGATGTGACGGGTGAGGAGTTGCCACCTGTCGCCGTGTTCGATGAGCGCGATTCCGATGTCAAGCCACCAATCCGGCTGTTCGCCGACAAGGACAACGATCTGCTCGCCCTGCGAAGTGATGTCCCCGTCTCGGCTATCAATGCGCCGGCGTTTGCCGAAGATGTGACCGAGTGGCTGGATGACGAGGGTGTACTCCCTCTCTATTTGAGCGGGCTCCCGACAAGCCGTGAACCCGACGCGATCCCGTCGATATTCGGTGTTTCGACCGGCGATGGCAGTCGGCATCTCGATGAGACGGATGTCGAATCGCCGAGCACGGCTGGAATGATCAGCGGACCGGCCGGCGCGCTGTTGAGTCGGGCACGCAGACGGAATCTTAGTGCGGTCGGCTTCGTCGTCGAAACTGATCCCCGGTTCCCCGATCCCCAAGGCGCCCGTATCCTTATCGAACAGGGGATCAATCCGGTGATCGGTCCCGAAATCGACACGGCGCCCCTCGTCGAGCAGGCCGAAGAGATCATGGAACAGCGCGAGCAGTTGGCCCAGCAAATGCGAGAGGCGGCCGAACACGAGAGTTCACAGGCGTCGGAGATCAGCATGTATCAGTGAGGAGACGTAGTATAAAGCGGAATATACCAATTCCTGGTTCGTACTGACTCCTCCGAATTCGGAGTCCCGATTTCAGCCTCGATCTGTCCTTTGGATCTGATTTGGGACCGGGTTTTGTCCATTGATCGTTGCGAGTACACGTACTGAGACATCAGTGAACTGTGCCGGTCAAGGCTCGTTGTCGTCACCGGTCTGATGGTATGCCTGCCGACAGGGATGGCAACTGCTGTACACTCCCTTCGATAGTGGATTTCTGTTCGAGACTGGTTGACTGGAGGCTGTTGGCCGATCGTTCTCGCCGTTCACTAATCCACAGCCACTAGGTGTCGTCGGACGCCAACCCGGTCGTCCGGTCTTTGATGGTCTGGGTTATCGATTCGGACGCCGCCGTCTTTTCGCCGATCGTCGCGCCGACGAGCGCCCCGATAGCCGCACCGGTACTCGCCGTATTCCGGCTGAACAATCCGCCGATACCGGCACCGATAGCCGCGAGGATGGCCGCATATTTCGCCCGGTTGAGGGCACGCTGGATTCGTGTTTTCATGCCGTCAATACTTCGGGAACCGGATGGATAAGTACTGGTTTCTAGACGGATCGTCTGTTCCCGGCGGTTTACCACGGATATTCTTCGATTTTCGGATCGGCGTCACTTGCGGTGTACCAAAGGCGCCCGAGGAGCCCAAGCGCAACGATGACCACCGAAACACCGATCATCACCGGCCATCCCGTCCCTCCTGACGTGTTCCCTAACAGAAACCGATTGATTCCCCAGACGACCGTCCCCGTCGCCACTCCCGTCAGAACGAGTAGATACAGCCGAACCCCGCTATCGAGAATCTCCACACCTCTACTTGAATCGTCACACGGATACGTCCACCGTCTGCCCGGTCGCGGGTCTCAGCCTCTCACGTCGATAGCGCCTAACCGTGTGTGCTATCGAGTGGGTGATTCAGGATTTCCGTATACACTGAACGAGCCCGTTGAGATAGCCCACAGCGTGAGCCCGGCCACGATGCCCCCAATCGGTGTCGTTGATGACGTCGGGGACGTGATCGGGGACGATGACGCCATCAAAGTCGGTCTCCTGGAGCGTCTCCATCACCGACAATGGATCGAAATTGCTAGCCGTGTCGTCGATAAACGTCTCGTGGAACGTTGGCCACGTACCGACGACATCCCGAAAGTGAACGAACACGATCTCGTTCCGTTGGCCGAAGTATCGAACGACCTCCCTGATGTCTGTCTCGGGCATTTCGGCAAAGCAGCCCAAACAGAGTTTCAGTCCGTGGCTGTCCGAGGGGACCGCCCCCATCGCCCGCTTGAACGCCTCGAAACTCCTGAAGAGCCGTGGGATGCCGCCGAGTTGTTCGACGGTCGGTGGATCCGCCGGATGGAGGGCCATCGTGACGCCGGCCGTCTCTGCAACGGGCAGTACTTCCTCCAGAAACGTCTCGTAGTGCTCCCACAGTTCGGCCTCCGCGTATTCCCGATCGAGGTCCTCGACGGGATTATACGGGTCGTCGATGACATCGATATCGAAGGCACGCCCCTCTGCACCGCCACGAAGCCGCGTGTACCCGGTTCGCATCGGCACGACACCGCGTGGGTTCCACTGATAGCCCAGAATCGGGATCTCTGCCTCCCCCAGATTCCGGAGGAGCTGTTTGATCGTCTCCAGTTGCTGGGCACGCCCTTCCTGCCCGAGCATGATCTTCCCATATACATTATACGATAGTGACTGAACCCCGAGTAGCCGGATCCCCGCCTCGGCCGCTCGTTCTTTGGCTTGGAGGAGCGTGTCGACGGATGGCACGACGCTTTCGTCGATCGTGACCGTCGCTGTCGCATCGAAATCGTCGCCCTCGTCGGTAAACACGTCGCCGCGGGGCGAACGGTGGTCCAAAAAGACGTCATCGACGCCGATCTGCTTGCAGAACGCCAATCGATCACTCCCAAGGGTGCGGGTCCGGACTCCGACTCGCATCGGCAGGGATTCCCTGGATGTGGTCGCTTGCTGGCTCACACGTTGGGACTGCTGTAGCTGGCGCGTAAGTCTTTGTACCGTTCCATCCACGGATGCCGGACGATGCGTTACGAAGGGCTCGGGCTAATCCTCTGAGTGTGTAGTTTCTAGTGATTCGTCGACGAACGCAGAGAGATACTGGGCGGCGTCGTGATCGAGTTCCTCGACCGTTATCACTGGGAGGAGCTTCTCGAGCTGGCGGCGCACCTGCTCAATGCCGGGATGGGGTGGTTCGACCACGAACGTGATCCGTGAGCGCTCGCCGTCGCCGGCCGGTTCGCCGACCAACCGTTCGATGTTGATCTGTCGGTGGGCGAACAGCGACACCACCTCCGCGAGGACGCCCGATTCGTTTTCGACGAGGACCGACAGCACCGCACGCCGGCGCTCGGTGTCATCGGCCACGTCGTCGGTTCGAATCCCCGCTGCGGTCCGTCGGCCCGCCGGCTGAGTACGTTCGTGTGGCCCGGGGCCGTCGAGTCCGCCGCTCATAGCTCTTCTAGTTGTGCGAGGTTCATCGCGAACTTCGTGTTGTCACCGCCGCTTGGCACCATCGGGTAGACGTCCTCTTCGGGGTCGATATGAGCGTCCACGACCGACGGGCCATCGTAGTCGACGGCGGCCTGGAGCGTCTCCTCGACCGCGTCGTACTCCTCCAGACGGAATCCCCGGGCCCCGAATGCCTCCGCGATCCCATCGAACTGGGGCACCCACGGGTACTCCGAGGCCATCCGGCGTTCCTCGAAGAAGGCGTCCTGCCACTGTCGGACCATCCCGACGGCGGCGTTGTTGAGGACGACCACCGTGATGTCGAGGTCCTCCCGGACGGCGACGGCGAGTTCCTGCAACGTCATCAGAAATGAGCCGTCGCCGTCGAAACAGACCACCGACTGCTCGTCGTCCGCGGCAAAGCGTGCCCCGATAGCGGCGGGAAGGCCGTACCCCATCGTCCCGAGGCCGTGGGAGGAGACCCACGTCCGTGGGTGACGGTATGTCCAGTACTGCATCGCCCACATCTGGTGCTGGCCGACACCCGTCGTCACGATCGTGTCATCGGCCGTCAATGCATCCATCGCCTCGACGATGAATTGGGGTTTCAGGGGTTCGTCCTCGGGGGCCGTATACTCCATCGAATACTCGTCTTTCCAGGTCTGACACTGCTCGTGCCACGCTTCGGCGGTGGGCATCTGGGGCATGGCGTCATGAAGCTGATCGAGCACTGTCGATGCATCCCCCACGAGCGGGTGATCGGCGCGGATGTTCTTCGAGATCTCGGCGGGGTCGATGTCGACGTGGATGATCTCCGCATCGGGGGCGAACGTCTCGACACCGCCGGTCAAGCGATCATCGAAGCGCGTGCCGACTGCGAGCATGACGTCACAGAGCTGGAGGGTCAGATTCGCATACCCGGTGCCGTGCATTCCCGCCACCTCCATCGCGAGGGAATGATCCTCGGGGAACGAGCCGATGCCCGGCATCGTCGTCACGACCGGGATCTCGAATTCGGTGGCGAATCGCCGGAGCTCCTCGCAGGCTTCGCCTTTGACGACGCCGCCGCCCGAGAGAATAACGGGACGGTCGGCGGTCGCGAGCGCCTCCGCGGCCGCGGTAACGACCGCACCGTCGGCGGCATCGGGAACGTCGAAGTTGTCCGGTCGTTCGGGGGGACCGGGTGTCCGTTCGGTATCGCCCTGTGTGATGTCCTTCGGCAGATCGACCAACGTCGGTCCCGGCCGGCCGTCTCGGGCCAGCGTAAACGCTTCCCCGACCATGTCCCCGACTGTGTCCGAATTGTCGGCGAAGAAGTTCGCCTTCGTGACCGGCATCGTTACCCCTGTCGTGTCGGTCTCTTGGAAGGCGTCGTTCCCGACGAACTCGGTCGGTACCTGGCCGGTGAGGGCAAGCATCGGATCGGAATCCATATCCGCATCAGCCAGCCCCGTGACGAGATTCGTCGCGCCAGGGCCGGATGTGGCCATGCAGACACCCGGTTTCCCGGCGACGATGCCATACGCATCGGCGGCATGAGCTGCGCCCTGCTCGTGGGCCATCGTGACGTGTGTCATCTCGGAATGATACAGGGCATCATAGACGGGCATGATCGCACCGCCCTGGACCCCGAAGATGTGCTCGACATCGGCGGCTTCGAGGGCGGCGATGACGGCCTCGGCGCCGGTCGTGACTGGTCGCGTCGATGATTCCTCGGGTGGTTCTTCTGTGATCGTTGTGGGTTCTGACATCGTGGGTGGTGGATCGTGGGTTGGTGTGTCGTCGCCGGCGTGATCGGCGACACGATGGATTGTTTGGTGAGACGAAACGAACCGAAAATCGATGGATAGAATGGTAGTGGGGCTACTGGAGAGCCCCGATAATACCGCTAATCGCGATAATAGCGACGATGGTTGCACCGCTCCCGACGGATGAACGCACGGGTGCGGTGATCCGTTGCATCTGCTGAGAAAACGCTGGCTGTGTGTATTAAATTTTCGTTCAGCTGACCGTATCCGTTCAATCGGCGGCGATCGTGTCCTCGGGGACGGTCCCGTCGTCGTCCCAGCCGTGGGCTGCATAGTACTCATCGAGTGCCTGCTCAAATCCGGGAAGTTCGTACGGCAGGGTGTCGTCCTCGCGATCGACGCCGCGCTTGTTGTTGAAGTGCCGTTCGAGGGTGATCGTGCGCTCCCCGACCGCAAGGAGCTCCTCGTAGTCGGCATCGAAGAGCGCCTCGAGTCGGGATTCGGACTGCATCCCCCGGGAGAACCGACAGATGACACCACAGTCCTCGAGCGCCCGGCGCTCTTCCTGCTCGACGATACGTGGGGCCTTCCCCTCAAGGCCCTCCATCGGAACCGCTTCCTCGTTGCTCACAAGCGGGTATTCCCAGGCGTAGAAGGTCGAATACATGTGGTCGGCACCCCGGTTTGCGGTGGCAAAGGAGAGTCCTTGCCCGTGGGCACTTCGGCCGTCGTGGGCGGAGAAGGACATCCCCTTGACCGTCCAGTCCTCGACGTCGAGTTCGTCGTGAAACCGATGGATGCCTTCGGCCAGCAGGTCACCGTCTTCCTCACGGTAGGCGATCTTCTCGACCATCTCGTGGATGAGTTCGGTGTTTCCGAACTCGTCATTGGCCTGCAGGTAAGCCGCAACGGCGTTCCCACACGAGATCGTGTCCATCCCGTAGTTGTCACACAGTTCGTTCGACTGCATGACATCGACGATATCGTCGACGGCACAGTTGCCCCCGAAGGCCATGATGGTCTCGAATTCGGGGCCCTCGGTCTCGACGCCCGACGCCTCGTCTTTGGTTGGAAGCTTGCATGCGAACGCACACGCCGAGCACGTACCCTTTTTGTACTTCTTGCTTTCGACCATGTCGCCGTTGATCTGTTCGTAGCCCTCGAAGCTGGTCTCCTCGAAGTACCAGCTCGGGAATGTCCCGAGCTCGTTGGCCAGATCGGTGACGCTCGCGGTCCCCTGGCGTTTCATGATACTGTCGCTCTGGGCAGCATCCCGATGGATCTCCGTGCTGATATCGGGGATATCGATCTCGGGTTCCGAGTCGCCGTCGAAGGTGATCGCCTTGACGTTCTTCGAGCCCATGACGGCGCCCATGCCGCCGCGACCGAACGCCCGCGACTCGGTCGTCATGATGGCGGCAAACCGAACCAGATTCTCGCCCGCCGGCCCGATGGCCGCGATGTGTTCGGCTTCGAGTCCATGGTGGTCGTTCATGTACTCGGTGACCTCCGGGACGGTCGCCATTTCGAGGTCGGGCACAGCTTCGAACTCGACGCCCTCGTCGGTGACATGGACGGCGATCAGCTCATCGCTCCGGCCGGTGAGTTCGACCACAGCGTTGCCGGCGCCGGTGAAGTTCCGCGACATGAATCCGCCGGCGTTCGATGACGCGAGCCCCGTCGACAGCGGTGAGACGGCAGTCGCGTTCATCCGGCCGGTGAAGCTCATGATCGACATCTGCATCGGACCGGTCGTCAGGTAGAGTCGGTTCTCCGGGCCGAGAGGATCGACGTCGAACGGGATGCGGTCGTGGGCGAGCTTCGTCGCCACGCCCCGCCCGCCAATAAACGACGAGAGGACGTCATCAACGTCCTCGGTGTGGGTTTCGTGATTCGTCAGATCGATCGAGAGGAGTGGCCCCTTCGCGTGGAGCATACACGTATCCGGCGGCGCCTGATAATAAATCCCGGTGTGGGGATCGAAACGATCGCTGGTCGTGATCGGCTGTGTGTGCTTTCGATGACTGTCCGGTTCTGTGTCCATCGCCCATCACTGCTTCCCGCCTTCGACGGGCGGAAAGAGGCTCAGCCGATCGCCGTCTTCGAGCGGGGTATCGAGCCCCTGGAGATGGATCACGTTCTCGCCGTTTTTCATGACGTTCAGGTAATCACGGAGATCGCCCTCCGCATCGAAGAGATCGAGGTCCGGGTACTCATCGACGAGCGACTCGAGCACCTCGCCGACTGTCGTCCCCGCGTCGAACTCGCGTTCGATCGTCTTCTGACCGACCGTCTCGCGAAACGTCGCAAAGAACCGCAGTTCGAGGTGCATGTCGGTGGATTACTCACCGTCGGAATAAATACGCGGCTACTCCCGCCGTGGATTGATGAACCGCTTGGTTCTGTTCCATTCGATAGGATAACTGTCACTCGTGTCGAACTTGGCGATATGATCAGCGACGACCAGGCCAGAATCAGTCGCGACAGTCGTATCAGACAGGGGAGTCGGGGCCATGGAGCGTGTGACAGGTTGGGCCCACTTCCCCTACGTTACCGTTGCTAATGCGTGCTCAAAGATATTGCGGGCGCCCGAGGTCAGTCCAGCCGTGTCGGCCGTCATCACCGGGTGTATCAGCTATTCGGCCGTCGGTTCGGCTTCGATCGTTCGATCGAGACTCCGTTCGACGGCCCGCTCGACGTGGAGGGCCGTCGTATCGAACATCGGGAGCGTCGGGCGATCGTTCTGTTCGATCAGCAGCTCGATCTCGGTGCAACCGAGGACTAGTCCTTCGGCCCCGTTGTCGACCAAGTCATCGATGATCCGGAGATAGGCCGTCCGAGATTCCTCCCGAGTGATCCCTTTCGTGAGCTCCTCGAAGATGATCGTATCGACGGTCTCCCGATCCGCCCGATCGGGGACGATGACCTCGATGCCGTGATCCTCGAATCGATCACGATAAAACGGCTCTTCCATCGTGGTCTGGGTGCCCAGCACACCGACCGTATCGATCCCGGCCTCCGTGATGGCGTCGGCGGCCACGTCGATGATGTGGACGAACGGGATGGTAATCGCGTCGGTAATCGCCGGGGCGACTTTGTGCATCGTGTTCGTCGCCATGACGATGAAATCGGCGCCGCCAGCTTCGAGTTCTTTGGCGGCGACTGCGAGCCGATCGCCGGCAGTGTCCCACTGTTCGTCGCGGATAAACCGCTCAACGTCGGCGAAATTGACGCTCCGGATCAGGATCTCTCCGGCGTGGTGGCCGCCCAGCTCGTCGTTGATCAATTCGTCGATGAGCCGGTAGTATTCGATGGTGGAGGCGCTGCTCATCCCACCGAGCACGCCGATCGTATCGAGGGTCGTCATGTCACCGCGTTCGCGTCGATTCGGTTTATGTGCTCGGGAAATGCTACACACCCTAACGTATCACCGGATGGTGAGTACGATGCGACGGGAAATCGAGTCGAACAGTACAGGACCATCAGTTCCAAGCTGTATCCTCACCGTTCTTACTCATCCGAGCCGATTTCGGATAGCGTTCCGGCAACGGCGGCGCCGGCGTCCCGGAGTTGTTCGAGCTTCAAGTTCTCGTCGGGACCATGGACGTTCGAGTCCTCATCACCGGGACCGTATTTGGCTGTCTCGATCCCGGCGTGGGCGAAAAAACGGGCGTCGGTGAATCCCCGCGTACCGCCGACCAGGATATCCGAACCGGTCACCGCCTCGGCGTTTTGTTCCAAGGATCTGACGAGCGCCCCGTCGCGATCGGATATGAACGGCCGTGCCTTGAGGACGGTGGCGACCTCCGCGGTCGCGCTCGCGGGTAGCTCGACATCCGCGACCACGTCCCGGAAAGTCTGCTCGACTTCGTCGATATCCTCCTCGGGGAGGACCCGTCTGTCGACCGTGAACGAACACGACGGCGGGACGACGTTCGTTTTGATGCCGCCCTCGATCGTGGCCGGCGTACAGGTGGCATGCCCGATTCCCGGGACGTCGCTTTCGCCGGCATCGATCAGCCGTTCGCTGTAGGCCTCGAGCGCACTGATGATCCGCGAGGCGCCGACAAGCGCGTTCGCACCCGTATCGGGGCTCGTCCCGGCGTGGGCGGACTGTCCCGAGACGGTGACCTCGAAGTGGATGACTCCGGCGGCGGCATAATCGACCCGATCGATGTTTCCCTCGACGATCGCGTAGTCGGCGTCCAGCTCGCCGCTGTCGACGACGTATCCGGGGCCGGCATGGCCACCCGTTTCCTCGTCGGCCGTGATCGCGAGGACGATCGTGGCGTCCGCTGGCACCAGATCCGCGGTCTCTAATGCCCGGGCCGCGAGCGTGTAGGCCGCGACCCGTCCTTTGGAGTCTTTGGCGCCACGGCCCCAGACACGCCCCTCATCGGTCGTCGCCGCGAACGGGTCGTACTCCCACTTTGATTCCTCAACCGGCACCGTATCGAGATGGGCATTCAGCGCGATCGTCGGGCCATTCCCCCGGGTGACGTATGCGAGGATATTCGGACGCGGTCCCTCGAGGCAGAGTTCATCGAGGAGCCCCTCGGGCGCGTAGAGTGTTTCCGTCTCCCAGCCGAGCGACTCGAACTCGCCGGTAACCAACTCGTGAATGGCCTCGTAGTCGCCGGGTGGATTCACGCTCGGGGTTTGGATCATCGTCCGGAGGAACTCGATGGCGTCGTTGAGTTCCTCGTCGACTGCGGTTTCGATCGCCGTGAGATCTGCGGCGGTCATGTTTCGAGAGTGTCGGATCGGTTCAATAAAGCTTCAGGCCCCCCTGATCTGATCGCGTTGATCGCTTGAGGATTTGAATTGCCCTATTGGTACGGTGCGAATCGGAGAAATAATCGGCCCAATCCGGACGGATGCGGGACCGCTGACAACCATCGCGATCGTGATTGCCGTTGCATGCGCTTCCCGCCTGATCGACGATATACTCTTTGCTACTCGTTCACAACCGTTAGATATGAGCACGCGTCCGGACACGACCCCGAATTACCGGGAACTCCCGGACGAGGAGTTCAATGCCCGCGTAACGGCGTTGTGGGAGCGGTATGCCGACTGTGATCTCTGTGCGTATGATTGTCGCGTCGATCGGACTGACGGCGAACTCGGTGCCTGCCAGGTCGACGATACGGCCTATGTGTCCTCGTATTTCGATCACCACGGCGAGGAGGATGTCCTCCGAGGGCACAACGGGAGTGGCACGATCTTCCTCGCACACTGTAACATGACGTGCGTGTTCTGTCAGAACTTCGAGACCAGTCACGACGCCAAGGGTGACCCCGCAACGCCCGAAGAGATCGCCACAATGGCACTTGAACTCCAGACGCAGGGATGCCACAACATCAATTTCGTCTCTCCGACCCATCACTCCCCTCACCTGGTCGAGGCGATCCGGATCGCCCGCGATCGCGGGCTTGAGGTCCCGATCGTCTGGAACTGTGGGGGGTACGAACGCGCTGAAATTCTCGAACTCCTCGATGGCATCGTCGACATCTACATGCCCGACGTGAAATGGAGTGATGACGCTGCTGCCGCAACGTACTCGAAAGCCCCTGGCTACTGGTCGAACGTCAAGACGTCGCTACGGGAGATGCACCGTCAGGTCGGCGATCTCGATATCGATGCCCGGGGGCTCGCGACCGGTGGCCTGCTCGTTCGCCATCTCGTCATGCCCGAGCACGTCGAGAACGCCAAGGGCGTGCTCTCCTTTCTCGCCGAGGAGATCAGTACGGAGACGTTCGTCAACGTGATGGCCCAATACCGGCCCCACTACAAGGCCGGTACCGAGGAGCGCTACGCGGCGATCAGTCGCCGGATTACGACCGAGGAGTATCAGGCTATCCTCGATCATGCCCGCGCGGTCGGTCTTGAACGGATCGAATACGATCCACGAATGGCCGACGAGAGCGACTCTGATCTCCTCTCGTGGTAGTCGTTGGACCGCCCAGCCGACAGTACGCTTCGGTCACAGGCACATGAACTGTCAACAGAGGCAAGTAACCGGGGTCATAACGGATATCCAGCGATGGTGAGTGAGATTTCGGATGCATTGCTTGCGGTTTTTCACGCTGAAGTCACCCATCAAGACGATGCGTACGAGGTCGAAATCCCGGCCTCGATCGTCGAATCGGGATCAGTAGCGTCCAATGAGACTTACCGGATCGGTATCCTCGAACCACACGACAACGTCGTCGCCGGACGAGAAACCGCTCCGTCCGTGCCCGCTGAACCCACCGCGGAAATGACCGAAGCCCCAGTCGCCGAGGGCGAACAGCTCGATGTCGTCATCGAGGACACGGGCGATGAGGGTGACGGGATCGCCCGCCTCGATCCGGGATATGTCATTTTCGTCCCCGATACCGAACCCGGCGACCGGGTCCGGATCGAGATAACCGATGTCACCGAGTCCTACGCGTTCGGTGAGGTCGTCGAGGAACTGTTCGATAATCCGGCGCCGTCCTGAGCTACGATTCCGTCGGTTGGTCGTGGCGGACCGCCTCGACCGGCATGTCGCTCCCGTTCGTTTGCCCGATTCGTCTGGCTGTAGTTTCCTGACGGCCAGCACTATTCTGCGCCGCGGTGAGACGAAGATCACCTCGTGGGTCCTGACCGTTCCCAGACAGAACGGACAACGGTTTCCTTAGCGCCGTGAATCGTCGATGTTGGCGCCCCTGAGTCGAGTAGTTGACAGTCCTCGGTGCCGCGCTTGGTGTTGAATCGGCTGTGAAACCCTCGGTAATCCGTCGAGATCGGCATTCATCGTTATACATTGACTTGCTTTTATATACCCGTCCTTCGTCCATTTTAATGACCGATGACGGATCTGACTGATACGATCACGATCGAAAACGTCGTTGCCTCGACCGGCATCGGCCAGGAACTCGATCTCGAAAGCGTCGCAATGGATCTGACGGGGTCACAGTTCGATCCCGATCAGTTCCCAGGGCTGGTTTATCGCATGCAGGATCCGAAGGCAGCAGCCTTGATTTTCCGATCGGGCAAGATCGTCTGCACCGGCGCCAACAGCGTCGATGGCGTCCACGAAGCGCTCGCGATCGTCTTCGATGAGCTCCGTGAGTTGGGCATCGATGTGGCCGACGACCCCGAGATCACCGTCCAGAACATCGTTTCCTCGGCCGACCTCAATCAATCGTTGAACCTGAACGCGATCGCGATCGGCCTGGGGCTCGAGGACGTCGAGTACGAACCCGAACAGTTCCCGGGACTGGTATACCGGTTGGACGAGCCCGAAGTCGTTGTGTTGCTGTTCGGCTCGGGGAAACTCGTCATCACGGGTGGGACCGAACCGGCCGATGCCGAGGCCGCACTCGAGGCGATCACGACCCGGCTTGAAGAGCTGGGAATGCTGGAGTAACCATCACTCCGTGGGTTCGTCGTCGTACCGGAATTCCGTCCACGGCCCCTCGATGAAGGGGTAGTCCGTGATCACATCCAGGTTCACCGTCACCCCCAGTCCTGGCGCATCATCGACCGTCAATCGTCCGTTGTCGATCGACGGTTGACCGTCGATGATGTCGAAGGCCAGCTCGTAGGGATACATCCCCGGATCGGGATCGGCGGCCAGTGCCGGATCGCCCTCGAACACCGGGTATTCGAGTAATCTGACCTCCGGCGCCGCTGCAACGAGGTGAGCATTGGCGATCAACCCGAGCCAGGTCCCGAAGTTATGGGGGACGAACTCGATCTCACGGCCCCGACAGTATTCGATCGCGTCTCGACAGCCGGTGAATCCTTCGTGATGGCGGACATCGCCCTGGAGGAACGATATCGCTCCGGTTTCAGCGAGCGCGAGTAGGCCAGCCGACGACTCCTCGCTTTCCCCGCCCGCTAGTGGCGCTCTCGTCGTCGCCAGCTCGCGATACTCATCGTACGCATCGGGCGCGACGGGTTCCTCGACCCAGAAGGCGCCCTGCTCGGCAGCGTGTTCGACCAGCTCCCGGACAATCGTCTCCGTATAGATATCCGCCTGTTTCCACCAGGTGTGGGCATCGAGCATGATCTCGATGTCGTCGACAGTCTCGGTGAGGCGCTCGACCGTCCGACGATCGGCATCGGCGCCGATACCGGGCCGGTATTTGTAGCCGAAAAAGCCAAGCGCCTCGAGCTGGCTGGCCTGGTCGACGTAGCCCTCCGGTTGCATGTACATTCCAGCACTGGCATACAGCGGCAGATCGGTCGTCGGGGTGGTCCCGTAGGATTCGGCGAGCAGCTCATAGATCGGCGCGCCGATTTCCTTCCCCCTGAGATCGTGCCATGCGATATCGAGCGCGGAAATCGCCTCTGATTCGAGCCGCGGCGACAATCCAGCGTCCCGGATCAGATCGTGGATGGTCGTTACCGTCTCGACAGTCTTCCCCTCGAGCGTGTCGGCGACGGGCCCGTCGATTACGTCGGCGAAGGTATGCTGGGAGGCATCCTCGAAATACTCCCGCATCGCCGAGCTGCTCGCCCCGGCGGGCGCATAGCTCCTGGCGCCGGTGGCCGTCTCGACGACGACGAGCACACTGTCGCGCTTCAGGAGGTGGCGGGTCCCGGTCGCGAACTGCCGTTCCTGTGGCGGCTCGATCGGCGAGGAGAGGGCATGGCCCCGCACTGCCGTGATCTTCATGGACGCCGTCACGGACCGATTACTGATAAAGGGATGCTGCTGGCCTCTTCCGATGTGTCTTGACATCTCGTTGTCTGCTCGACGAGCGCATCCTGTCGTCTAGTGAAGTTGTCCATCAGGGTGCTGTAGCTCGCCGGCAGCTCACCGCTTTGGTAACCCCTTTTGGGACCCAGATCGATCGTGTGGATATGTCCGATCCACCAGCCGCCTACACTGACCTCCTTGAGCGGGTCAAACGACATTCGTACCTCCAGGATGTCTCGATGACTCTCCGCTGGGACCAGCAAGTTATGATGCCCGACGGTGGGGCGCCCGCCCGCTCGAAACAGAACTCCGCGCTCTCGGCGACGACCCACGACATCATCACCGACGACGCGGTCGGCGACGCCCTCGCGGAGCTGGCGGATACCGATCTGACGCCGGAGCAGGCGGCCGTCGTCCGTGAGACTCGTCGGAACTACGAGGAAGCCGTTCGGGTGCCGGGCGACCTCGTTGAGGAGATCGCCGAGACGAGCTCGGAAGCCCAACAGATCTGGCAGCAGGCTAAAGCCGAGGACGATTTCGAGCAGTTTGCGCCCACGCTCGAGACGCTCCGGGATCTCCATCGTGACCGCGCCGAATACATCGACCCTGATCGCGATCCATATCAGGTGATGTATGAGGGCTACGAGCCCGTCTTGCCGCTGGATCTGGTCGAGGAAGTGTTCGCGGATCTGCGTGAGGCGCTGGTCCCACTCATCGAGGATCTCACCGCGACCGACGCCGATCTCGCGACGGTTCCCGATGGTGAGTGGGACGAGGACACCCAGATGGTGCTCAACCGTGAGGCCGCCGAGGTGCTCGGTTATGACTTCGATCGCGGCCGGCTCGACACGTCGCCACATCCATTCACCTCGGGCACCCAGTACGACTGCCGGATCACGACCCGTATCAAGCCGGCCCATCCGCTGGATGCCCTGACGGCTACGATTCACGAGTACGGCCACGCATCCTACCAACTCGGGCTTCCCCAGGAACACTACGGCACGCCGCTCGGTGAGCCACACTGGGAAATCCACGAATCACAGTCACGTTTTTGGGAGAATCACGTCGGTCGAACCCGGGAGTTCTGGGAGTTCTTCGCGCCGACGTTCAACGACCACCTCGGCATCGATATGGCTCCCGGCGAAGTTTACGAGGCGGCCAACCGGATCTACCCCGAGAACCTGATCCGCGTCGAGGCTGACGAGCTCACTTATCACCTCCATATCATCCTTCGATCGGAGGTCGAGAAGCGGTTCGTCAGCGGGGATATCACCGTCGATGAGATCCCACAGGTCTGGAACGACAAGATGGCGGAATACCTCGGTGTCCGCCCCGAGACCGACACTAACGGCTGTCTGCAGGACATCCACTGGACACATGGCTTCGCGAGCTTTCAGAGCTACACGGTCGGGAGCGTTCTCGCCGCCCAACTGGATGCCGCCATGCGTGCGGACCTCGATGCCGATGTCGATAAGCTGATCCGGTCCGGTGAATTCGAACCGCTCCTCGCGTGGATGAACGAGAACATTCACGCCCACGGCAAGCGATATCCCGCCGACGAACTCATCGAGCGCGCGACCGGCGAACCGCTGACAGCCGATTACTTCATCGACTACGCCGAGGAGAAGTTCGGCTCGCTTTACGGTCTGTAACCGGGGATAGCCGGCGGAGCCAGTTCTCTATGATCGATCGTTCTCGATCGTTATGACGTCCCCGCTACGGGGTCGGGATCCAAACCGACGAGGCGAACACGCCACCCATTGCGAGTAGCGCGATTATCGCCGACGTGACGACGATACTCGCTGCCGGTGGGTCGAGATGGGTTTCGGCGTGGGCGTAGAAGATCCGCTGGAGGACCTCCCCGAAGAGAGCGCCGACGATGCCAAAGATCGCCCCGACAAGTAGCGCCAACCACAACGGAACTGTCCCCATCACGACCGTCGGTGTTAGCTCCGTTGCCGGTCCGCCAACGAGCGCGAGTACTGCCGTACTGGCCGGTAAGGACATATGGTGGGTGACTGGGATTTCGGCAACGCCGGCGTTGAGAAAGACCAACGCGACGACGCTGATACCGAAGGCGAGAAACGGGCTGGCAGTCAGGTACGCGATGTACGCCCCGAGAACCCCCACGACTAGCCCGAGCGTGCCTACGTTGCACCACCGGTACTGATAGGACAGCCACGGTTCGACCGGAGAATTCCCACCGTCGGTTACTGTCCCGCTTTCGGTGTGTCCATGTTCATAGGGACTCATGTCGAACCATTGGCCGGGCCGGGCCCCCACGAGGCTATACCCGAGCGCGGCTCGGTGGATAAGCGCCGATCCAACGACGCCCAAAGCGACAGGGTCGACCGGAGCTGCTACCGCCGTTGAAAGGGTTGCGATCCAATAGCCGATGATGCCGAATCCCCCACCGACCGCGAGTACGTCCGGTTTGCTGCCGAGGCCGCGAGTCACTTCCTTGGCCTGATGGTACTCGAAATCGGAATCGAGATAGCCGCGGTTCGCGGCGTAGGCGAGGGCTGCAGCACCGCCACCGAACGCGACGTGTGGCCCCAACACGACACCGAAGCCGATCGAGCCGGTGATATCGATCGGGAGTGTCTCGGCTCCGAGAGTTTTGGCCGTCAGTGCGTAGAGCTCGCCGATGATGACCATCAGCCCGGCCAACGAGAATGACGGCAACGCGCCGACTGAAGCCCCGAACGCACCGCCAGCGAACGCTGCCAGAAGCATCGTCGGCGCCCACAGCTCCGACATCGCCACGGTTATCCCTCCGTGGTCTCCGGATCATTGGGAACGGTCTGCTGTCGTCCCACAGTATCGAGGATCGAGATGGATTCGGGGAACTGGCCGGCGTTAGGCATCCGTGTGGAGTTCCTGTTCGATCTCATCGAAGAGGGCATCGACGCGTTCCCGTATTGTATCCCGGATCTCCCGGATCCGATCGAGCGGCTGTCCATCGGGATCGTCGAGCGCCCAGTCACGGACAATCACCCCCGTCGCATCGGTGTCGAGATCCAGCGTTGAGCATCCCATCGTAGCGACATATGTACACGACTCCAGTTGAGCAGTCGTGATCGGCTGTGGCTGTCGATCGGAGAGATCGATACCGATCTCGTCCATCACCGTGATGACTTCCACGTGAACGTGATCCGCGGGATCGGTGCCTCCGGTGAGAATCTCAACGGTCTCCTCTAACCCACGATGTTCGCGTTCCTGTCGAGCGAAGGCGGCCGCCATTTGGCTCCGACCGGCGTTTTGTACACACATGAACGCGATTCGGATCGGTGTCTCGGTCATCAATCCGCCCTTCGTGTTTCATCGAGTGCGCCGAGGAGCGCCTCCGCGCGATCGGTCGCCTCGTAGTACCGCCAGGTACCGTCCTTCCGACGTGTCACGAGCCCGGCATCATGGAGGTCCGAGAGGGCATGGCTGATCGCGCTATCGCTGACGTCCACTACCGGATTGATCTCACAGACACATAGCTCCCGTCCGGCGGCAGTCAGCAACCGAACGATCATGTACCGGGTATCGTTACCCAACGTTCGAAGGGCCGCGAGGTCAGTGCCGGGATCCGATGGGATCTCCGACCGGTATGCACGGAGGGATTCGAGCCGCTCCTCGATATCGCCATCACAGCACTCACCGAGTTCCTCATCGATGAGCCGCTCGAGCCGCCCAGTTTGCTGACTCATGGATGATTAGTTGAACAATCATTCATATAACGATGTCGGATCGAGAATCCCAACTGAGGCTTGCTCAAGGCTTTCGTATGTTCGACCGAGCGGAGGGTGAGACATAAGGTTCCACAACGGTAACGATTTGCAAGTGCCCCCGATCCCACCGTCGACCTTTCGCGATCACCTCCGGGCGATCGATCGGGAGACGTTCATTACCTTCGTCAGGGAACTCTGGCGGGCACGGGGCTACACCATCGAAGGGGACGAGGAAGATGATGTCCTCGTCGTCGATGATGGCCACGGATGCTATCGATTGTGGATCCATTACCGGCCACGGTTTTCCGTCAGATCGGTACCGCCACCGACCGAGCCGGTCGATATTGTCGTCTCCAATCGGTCGGCTGGCCCATCGCGACTGCCGCCGGGTGACCCATCGCTCGTCGATCCGATGGAACTGCGTGACATCGCCCTCTATGCGATCGATCGCAATCGTCGTCAGTGGCTCTTCGACCGCTTGCTCGATCTCCAACCAGTCGTCGAAAGTGAGAGCGCCAATCCCGCGTCGCATCGTCGAACGATCGTTGCAAGCGTACTGGTCGGCGTCATAGTCGCCACGCTCTTCGCTGGTGGCTGGTTGCAGGGTGGATCGCTGGCCTTCGGGCCGGATAGCAATGACAGGACCCCGATGATGACACCCGAACTGAGTCCGACTGACAGTCCAGAACGCCCGACGGACACCTCAACGGCCGGGACAACGCCGACCCCCACCCCTATCGTCGATGCGGACGCCGATCTCCCCCCAGGATTGGCCCCGTCGGGAATCGTCGACGCACGGGCACTCGCACAGCGCCACGCCCAACTGATCGCCGGGCGTTCGTATGAACTCGAACTCACGTATCGCGAGTTCAACGACACGCGGTTTGTTGGATCGATCCAGGAAACCGCTCGCGTCGAACGCCCAACCGTCTACGCCTCACGGATCATCCAACGCGAGTCCCCGAGCAGAGACCCTCAGATCATCGCCGACTCGGCCGCCTACGCGAACGGGACCGTTCGGGTGACTCGTGATGCACCCGACGATCCTCGACCTGTCAACCAATTCTCCGGCGGTGAGGGATGGTATGAAGATCGGGCCGAAACCTATCTAACGTGGTATCTCTCGGTCAATGAGTCGGAGATCATCAGCCGTGAAGAGCAGGACAACCGCACGCTCTACTGGGTACGCATCGATGAGGATCCCTGGCCGGGAATCGAGGACTCATTCGGCCGTGCCCTCATCGACGAGCGTGGTATCGTCCACTACCTCAGCGTGAGCTATGACATCCCCGGATCGACGACGCAGATCGTGATCGCGATCCACTATACTGAAATCGGTGGGGTCACCGTCACGCCGCCGGACTGGTACGAGGCGACTAATCGGACGGCAAGCGTCGACCAGGCGTGTCTGTCCGCGGGCTGTCGAGCGGCGGTTACCG
Source organism: Halobacteriales archaeon (assembly GCA_042219475.1). Taxonomy (GTDB): domain Archaea; phylum Halobacteriota; class Halobacteria; order Halobacteriales; family Hikarchaeaceae; genus Chewarchaeum. The sequence continues at coordinate 29,931 of JBDGPX010000037.1, read as the reverse complement.
ATCACGATGGCCGGTAGTCGTCCGATTACGGTCCGTTTGCTATCCACCTGTATCACGGGACACGTATGCATCGAACCACTCAGTTTGTGGTCCTTCAGTCGATCCTGCGACTGGAACAGCGTCGGGGGCACATCTCGTCTCGATGGCATCTCAGGCGGCCATGCGATCCAGCATCGCGTGAACGTGATCTGTCGCCTCACTTAGGGCTGGTCGTGATACCGACCCGCGAGTGGCGTTTCGGCTCGCGGTGTCGGGAGGTGCCACTCCCGCTGGCCGTTCCGCTCGACGTACTCGGGCCATGGGAGATCCGTTGGCGGCACGAACTCCTCGTCGAGCAACGGGCCGACCCAGTCATCGCCACCGACACCGCCGCCGGTGCGGTCCTCGAACTCCGATTGGGCCCGTGCAAGCGCATCCGGCTTCACGAGCAGATCGATCAGGGTCGTCCCGATCGTTTCACAGGCGGTGAACATCCCGGGATGGGTCACCTCGGGGACGCCGCCGAGGGCGTTGTACGTCCACTCGGGATAGGAGTAGTCCTCGTCCGGGGAGCGCAGCCGCGGCCGGCCCGTATAGAGCCGGACCGTCGGAGCGTGCCAGCTGTAATCGACGTAGTCATCGGAGGTGAAATTCCGCTGCCAGTCCGGCAATAACGATCGTTTCTCGGCCTCGTACTCCTCGGGATCAGTCAGCCGTTGAGCGGCCGGTTCGAACGGTTCATCGAGGGGCTCCCGACCGAGGTTTTTCTGGATCTCCCGTCCGAACTCACGGGCTGAGTCGGAGAGCGAGGGCGCGCCGGTTTCCTCGAGATTAGCATAGGTCAGTGCGGCCAACTCGTTGTTGGGCAACCCCACCCGTGTCTTCGTCACCCACCGCTCGGCGACCGTACAGGAGGTCGCCTCCGCGACGGCCTCGGCATTGCGACGCAGGATATCGTACATCCGCCGTTGGATGTCGAGCGTCGGCGACCGCCAGCAGTACTGGATCTGGCTGATGCGTGGGGTCAGGTTATCGGAGGTCTTCTGGCCGCCGTAGAAGACGTATTCGTTCATCGTCCACGACCCGGTATGGGGGAACATGGACTCCTTCACGTGCTTGACGTTGGTGTACATTAGCGAGACCGCATCTAGTGCCCCCGGACAGCGCGGCTGGGCGTGCGTGGAGTCGCTCGGGACGATCCCCGGCGAGGCCCATGCCTCGGGGTTATCGGCCTCAAAGGTGAACACCACCGACCAGTACGACCCACAGTAGGTCTCCCACTCGACGGTGTTCGTCGAGTAGGGATGAAACGCGATGTTCGCGTCGTGGTCGTCGAAGTAGCCCTTCGCCGCGTGGACCGGCTTCGAGCCACAGACCTTCTCGGCGGGCTCGCCGAAGTATTTCAGCCGACCGTCGATGCCGAATGCTTCCATCGTCGCCTTCGCCGCGAGGATCCCGCCAAGCGTTCCGACGCCCAACACTGAGTGTGGATCGGTGTGTCCAGCCGCGTACGGATGTACGCCCTCCCGTGGGGCTCGGTACGGTTTCCGCTGCTGGGAGTTACCGGGTACTGCATCGTACTCGGCATAGGACGCCAGCGTCGGGCCGTCCCCATCCCCGCGCTCGTAGGTCGCCAGAAAGGCGGTTGGCATCCCGCCGGTTCCCTCCTCGACCTCGAAGCCCCGTTCGCGCAGGAGTTCCACGTACGCCTCGGCCGATCGGAACTCCCGCCACGCCGGCTCGTGGTAGTCCCAGATCTCCTGTTCGAACTCGCCGAGCCACTCCCTGTTGTCCGCGATCCACTCGCGGGCGAACGTCTTCGCCTCGCTTGCATCAGTCATACGGGACGTGGCAGATCCCACGGTGGTATAAATGGTGAGGATGGTTACGGACCTCTGTCCGGGATGGACTTCGACGATCCTCAGAGGAGGTGGCCCTTCTCATCGGGCACGCCGTGTTCGCGGTAGTACTCGGGAACGCGGCGTTCGAGCTCGATGTACTCGACGTCGTAATCGAAATAGCGTGGTCCCCAGACCGCAAGCGCCGCATCCGTGCGCATGATCTGGGGGGCCGGGATTCCGAGCACCGTCACCCGATAGCCATAGCGGAGCCGTTCGGTTGTCACCGGACGGCCGGTCTCCTCTTCGAGGACGACGATCAGATCGGGCACGGTGGCGACGACTGCTCCATTGTGTCGGAGGATGAGGTTCTCGTTTTGGAATTCGATCGTGGCCCGTTCGTCGTCGTAGTCGTCGAGCCCCTCGAGGGTCACGGTGCCGACGGCAAACCCTCCTTGGGTCCGGCGCTCGACATCGGTGATCTTCCCGGCGAAGAGCTCCACAGCCCGTCCGTAACTCGACGCCCCGGTCACGGCTTTGACCTCCTCGATCGGATCCTGATCGCCGGGACACCGGATCGCACTCCCGATATCGATGGCTAGGCTGATCGTCCCCGGGATAACGACCTCCCGGAGTTGGGCGCCGGACATCGGATAATCAGCCAGCCCTGCCCGGCCACCCATCTCGACCGTCGCCGCCCGTGCGAAGGGCTCGACCGACGCGTTGTCGATCGTATCGAAGACGATGCGGTTGCCGTGTTCATCGGCCAGCACCGACGGTGTCGCGTCGACGCCGTAGACGTTAAACGTGACCTGATGGAGTTCCGGGAATGCCCGGCCCATACCGTCGCCGTCGACGACCGGGATATCCTCGTTGGCGGCGACGACGAAGGGGATCGTCGAGTTGCCGCCGCCACACTCCGCGGGGACCGTCGCGTCGACTTCCCGGTCGAGTTCCTCGGCGGCCCGATCGAGGGCACGGATCGCCTCCCGTCCTTCCATGATCTTCTCGTAGCCGACGGTCGGCGCCCCCATCATCGATGTCGAGACGACGAGTGCATCCTCGGGCACCTCCGACGGGTCGGCCAGCTCGACCGGCCCGTGAGTCGACAGCGCGCGTTGGGCCATCAGTTTCCCCACGTGGGGATCGCCGCCGCCGCCAGTCCCCAACAGCGCCGCGCCGACGGCCAGATCTTCGATGTCCTCGGGGGTGATCTCACGCATCGATGGTGCCCTCCATCGCGAGCTCGCCGGCGGCCTTCGCACGCATCCGGATCGCGTTACCGGGGAGATAGGCCAGCGGTACTTCCTCGAAATCGACCACCTCGACGGTGTCGGGATCGGCGCCGGCGTCGACGGCGTTCGCCTTGGCCGCCGTCTTGGCGTCTTTGATGGCTTCCTCACGGCTCTGTTCGGCGAGCGAGTACACCCGATCGACGTCACCGGAGACTTGGGCGATGGCCGCACCGATCGCGTTGGCCACCTCGAAGTGCGGCGGTTTCTCGACGCGGGCCGCTCCCTCGATCTCCGCCGGCAGGAGGATACTGCCGCCGCCGACGATCACGACCGGGACCGGATCCGGTCCGGTCTTCATCCGGTCGATCGCGTACTCGATCTCCGAGACGATGTACTCCTCGGCCCGGGTCGCAACCGTCTCTTCGACGTGCGGAGCGGTCGTACCGAAATCCGCCCGTCCTCGGGCAATCGCGATGTCGGTCGCTGTCAGGGTTTCCCCGCCGAAGGCCAGCCCTTCTTCGGTGATCCGGTAGCCGACGCTCTCGGGACCGACCGTCACGTCATCGTCGTCTGTGACGATGCTGCCCCCGCCGATGCCGATCGAGAGCAGATCCGGCATCCGGAAATTGGTCCGGACCCCACCCACCTCGACGGCCGCCGCGCTTTCCCGGGGAAAGCCGTCGGAGAGCGCGCCGACATCGGTCGTCGTGCCGCCCACATCGACGATGATTCCGTCGGTGATATCCGAGAGGTATGCGGCGCCACGGATGCTGTTGGCCGGTCCGGAGGCGACCGTGAAGATCGGATACCGTTCGGCGTAGTCGATCGCCATGAGCGTGCCGTCGTTCTGTCCGATATACGTCCGAGCGTCGATGCCGTGTTCGGCCAGGGCGTCCCGGAACGCCGACGTGGCCGTCCGCATCACGCCCGTTAGTGCGGCGTTCAGCGCGGTCGCGTTCTCCCGTTCGAGCAGACCGATGGAGCCGATCTCACGCGAACGGGAGACTGTGATATCGTCGTCGATTTCGGTGGCGATCTCGGCGACGCGGCGCTCGTGTTCCTCCCGAACCGGCGAGAACACCGAGGTGATGGCTACTCCGTCGATGTCACCGGCCGATTCGAGAAACTCACGGACGGCGGTCTCGTCGAGAGCGGCGAGCTCGCGCCCGTCGAACTCGTGGCCCCCGCTGACGATCGTCGCCGTATCACCGATGGCAGCGGTGAGGTCGTCGTCCCACTCATATAACGGCGGCACGCCCTGGGTTGCCGGCTTCCCGACGCGGAGTACCGCGATGTCGTTGAGACCCTTGCGCTCGGTGACGGCGTTCGTACAGTGGGTCGTCCCGAGCATCGCGTGCTCGACGGCCTCTTTCTCGATGTCTGCATCCAGCACTCCGGTCAGCGCGCTGATGATTCCCTCGGTGACATCCGCGGTCGTCACCGCCTTCGTCTCGGCGATCACGGCGTCCGTCTCGTCTAAGACGACGGCATCAGTGTTCGTACCGCCGACGTCGATTCCGATACGAAGCGACATGATGGATGATCGGTGGTCTCCTGTTCGACGATCGTATCGCGAACCGGAGCGTTGACGGATGGATAGACGATGGCTCATTGAATATTTCGATGTGCGGTGCTGTGCGAACACTCGCGTCCGCTCGGGCTGTCCGCTATGGCTGACTGGCTCGATCGGATGACCCCACCGGTGCCCGAAGGTTTATCGCCGCCACGGCGATCCGAGAGGACATGACAGACGCGGATGTGGACGCGGCCACCGCCGAGGTGGTGCGGAACTACCTTACCTCCGCCGCCGACGAGATGCAACGGACCCTGATCCGGACGGCCTACAACACGATCATCTACGAAATCTTGGATTTCGGCATCTCGCTCTACGATGCCGACCTCCGATTGATCGCGGACTCTCCGGGGCTGTCGGTATTCCTTGGTGCGAACGATTACGCAATCGAGCGGGGGGTCGAGTACCTCGATCGTGCCGAATTGGCCCCCGGTGACGTCATCCTCCTGAACTACCCGTACTGGAGTTCCGAACATTTGCTCGATGCGTTGCTGTTTTCGCCCGTCTTTCACGACGAGGCGCTGGTCGGCTTCACTGCCTGTCGGGCCCACTGGCTCGATCTCGGGGCCAAGGACCCGGGCTACGTGCTCGACTCTACTGACGTCCACCAGGAGGGCGTTATCTTCCCCTGTACGAAGGTGTACAAGAGTGGGTCGCCCGACGAGGAGATCCTCGATATCATCCGGTTTAACTCCCGATATCCGGAGAAGGTGATGGGCGATCTCAACGCCCAGATCGCCGCGCTCCGGACTGGCGAAGACCGGTTGCAGGCCATCTATGACCGGTATGGATCGGCCGTCGTCGAGGCGTGCCTCGATCGCATTCTTACCCACAGCTCACAGCAGGCCCGGACGGCGGTCGCCGAGCTCCCCGATGGGGAGTGGTCGGCGGTCGACTACGCCGACGGCACCGATCAGACGGATGGCCAGCTTCGCCTCAAGGCGGCCGTACGGATCGACGGCACTGACTTCGAGGTCGATTTCTCGGGATCGGCCGACCAGGTCGATGCCCCGTTGAACGTCCCGCCGGGCGGGGCCGAGACGATCGCAAAGCTCTGTTTCAAGAGCGTGACGACGCCCGACGAGGATTCGAACCACGGCCAGTATTCACCCCTCTCGGTTACCGCGCCCGACGGAAGTATCTTCAACGCCGAGTATCCCGCGGCGACCTTCCTGGGATGGACCAGCATCCTCGGGATCGATGTCATCTACCGGGCCCTCGCAAAGGGGATGCCAGAACGGATTCCCGCGGCCGGTGGCGGGGATCTCTGTTCGATCATGCTCTATGGGACTGATCGGGCCGGCCGTCAGTTCGTCGAGGCCAACAACGATGCCGTCGGATGGGGTGGCACCGATACCCACGACGGGTCGAACGCATTGATGCACATCAGCGAGACGCGGGTTCGGAACATTCCGATCGAAGTCCTTGAGAACAAAGCCCCCGTCCGGATCGAACGACTGGCGCTCCGCCAGGATTCCGGCGGCGCCGGCGCCCATCGCGGTGGGCTTGGCGTTCGCCGTGACTACCGGGCGATCGATGAGGTCGGCGCGCTTTCGATCGTCCAGAAGACCCGCACTACCAACTGGGGACTCAAGGGAGGACAGCCCGGTGACCGAAACGTCGTCGTGCTTGATGTGGATCGGGATGCGACCGACGACCGGATTCAGATCCTCGTCGACAACGATGATCTTCACACAGGCCCCGGGATCCATGTCGGGCTGTTTCGTGGGGAGTTAGCGCCCGGGGAGATCGTCTCCAACCGGACTGCCGGCGGCGGTGGTTACGGTGATCCGCATGACCGAGACCCCGAGGCGGTCCTCGAAGATGTCCGGGACGGATACGTCTCCGCAGCTGCTGCCCGGGATGTATACGGGGTCACGATCGAGGACGGAACGATCGACCGGACGGAAACCCGCTCGCTCCGATCGGGGGAAGGCCGATGAGCGGTCCAGATCGGGTCGCCGTCGACATCGGCGGTACGTTCGTCGATGCGGTGGCGGTCGATCGGGATGGCTGTCGTCGGTCGGTGAAGGTCCCGACGACGCCCGAGGAGCCGGTCGACGGTGTCCTCGAGGCGGTTGATGCCATCGGCGACGATCTGAGCGATACCGAGGCGTTCGTTCACGGCACCACCCGTGGCGTGAATGCGCTCATCGAGCGGGCCGGCGCCAGGACCGGGATTATCACGAATGACGGGTTCCGTGATATCTTGGAGATCGCCCGGACGGACCTGCCCGCCGAAGCGATGTACGATATCGATTACAGCAAACCCGAGCCGCTGGTCCCCCGACGTCGACGACTCGGCGTCCCCGGTCGGATCGATGCCGACGGCGACATTGTCGAGGAACTCGACACGGCAGCCGTCCGGGAGGCGGCCACCCACCTCGTCGATACGGCAGATGTCGATGCCATCGCCATCTGCTTCCTTCACGCCTACCAGAACCCCGTCCACGAACGTCGGGCCAGGGACGTCATCACCGAGGCATTCCCCGATGTCGCCCTCTCGCTTTCGACGGATATCACGCGGGAGTATCGGGAGTACGAACGCACCGCGACGACAGTGTTGGATGCTTACATCAAGCCACTCATTGCGGCCTATCTCGGACGGTTGGATTCGGCGATCGCCGATCGTGGTTTCGATGGCTCCTTTCTGTTGACCCGATCCGGCGGCGGCACGCTGACCGCGACGCTGGCCCGGCAGACGCCGGTGCACACCGTCCTTTCTGGACCGGCGGGCGGATTGATCGGCGCCGGTCACGTCGCCGAAACCATCGATCGGGAACACGTCATCGCCATCGACATGGGTGGGACCAGTTTAGACGCCTGTGTTGTCCGGGAGTATACACCGACGATCGCCCACGAGTCGACGATAGAAGATTTTCCGGTGATGATCCCTGTCTATGATATTCGGACGATCGGTGCGGGTGGCGGATCGATCGCCAAGGTCGAAGGCGAACTCCTGCAAGTCGGCCCGGAATCCGCCGGTGCCGACCCCGGTCCCGTCTGCTATGGTCGTCGTGGGACCGACCCGACCGTTACTGACGCGGCGTTGATATTGGGTTATCTCGATCCCGACAGCTTCCTCGGTGGCGAGTTCACGCTTGACCCACGAGCTGCACGGGAATCACTGTCGGCGACGATCGCCGATCCCTTGAGCATGACCCGTTGGGACGCGAGTGTCGGAATCTTCGAGGTCACGCTCGCGAACACCGTCGGCGCACTCCGGGAGATCACGGTCGAACGTGGATTCGATCCCCGCCAATTCTCGCTCATGGCCTATGGCGGTGCGGGACCGACGTTCGGTCCGCTGGTGGCACGGGAACTCGATCTCGCCGAGGTCATCGTTCCCCGGACGCCGGCGACGTTCTCCGCATGGGGGATGTTGGTCGCCGACGTGATCGAGGATTTCGCCCGGACCCAGATCCGACCGTTGGATGCCATCGACATGGCGAGCATCGATACGTGGTTCGAACGGCTCGAAGCCGACGCCACCGAGGCGCTCGCCGACCAGAATATTCCTCCCGAACATCGTCAGTTATCCCGTCAAATCGAGATGCGGTATCGGGGGCAGGAACACACCGTACAAGTTCCGGCGGACGATATCGAGACGGTTGTTGCTCTCGAAAAGCGGTTCGAACGGCGCCACACCGATCGCTATGGCCACCGGATGGACGATCCCGTCCAGACCGTCCATTTCCGGGTCCGTGGTATCGGCGAGCAGACGACACCGACGCTCACACAACCAACACCTGCCCGCGGGGAGCCGACACCAGTCGAGGCGACCGAGGCGCACTGTTTCGCCCAACAGGCCCGGCTTTCGTTCGATGTCTACCGACGGGCTGACCTGGCACCGACACACGAGATCGACGGGCCGGCGATCGTTCGGGAACCGTCCACCACGGTCGCGATCCACTCGGATCAACACCTGACTGTCGATTCCTATGGCCATCTCGTGATCGAGTGAACGGCGCTCGACGAAAACGGCCGTGGGCTCTGACATACCGACTCGCCAGTATTATGACGCTGCTGGAAACCCACTCGGTATGGTCGTTGATACGGTCATCGCCGGTGGGACGCTCGCGACGGCGGCGGGTACTTTCGACGGCAGTCTTGCGATCGATGGCGAGACAATCGTCGCCGTCGGAGCGGAATCCGAGCTCCCGAGTGGGGAGGAACGGATCGATGCCTCGGAGAAGCTCGTGCTCCCGGGAATCGTCGATCCACACGTCCATGCGGCCGATCCGTTCTCGGCGGATCCATACGAGACGGCGACCGCCGCGGCGGCCCTGGGCGGGGTGACGACGTATCTCGATTTCGCCTGGCAGCCCTACGACACCCCCGACAGCCCCTGGGACTACGACGGGACGCTTACCGAAGCGGTCGAGGACAAGCGATCGCTGGAGACTGAGGCGCGGATCGATTTCGGCCTGCACGGGGGCATCGAACGCGAGGATCCGGCAATCTTCGAGGAGTTCGACGGCCTCATCGAGCAGGGCGTGACGTCGTTCAAAATGTTCACCGCTTACGACGAGGCTCTCTCGAACGGGTTCATCTATCAGGTGTTCGAGGAATTGGCGGCCCGGGAAGCGGTGGCGGTGCTGCATACCGAGGAGAATTCGATCTGTGAGATGCTCACCGCCCGGTACAAGGCCGAACATCGGGACGATCCGACCTGGTACCCCAAATCCCGCCCCGGCTATGCTGAGGCGATGGCTGCGGCCGATGTCGTTCGGATCGCCGAGGAAGTCGGTACGAAGTACTATGGGGTCCATACCTCCTGTGCGGAGGCCGTCGACGTCATCGAACGCCATCAGGACGATGGGAGCCAGATCCGCGCGGAAACGTGTACCCAGTATACGGCGCTTGATGAGTCGATGTACGAGACCGTCGGAACGCTCGCGAAGATCGCGCCACCGCTCCGATCATCCCGGGACCGGGACGCGATGTTCGAGGCGTTGTCGACCGGCGGTCTCAGTGTCGTCTCGACCGATCACGTCGCGATTCCACACGAGGAGAAGCGAACCGACGAGTGGTGGAAACCAGCCTTCGGCATGAACAGCCTCCAGGTGAGCCTGCCGGTCTTCCACGACGAGGCGGTAGTCAAGCGGGGCTTTTCCTATCCGTTCTTGGTCAGTGTCATGTGTACTAACCCGGCTCGGACGTTCGGGCTTCCACAGAAGGGGACCCTCGATCCCGGCACCGACGCCGACATCGTCGTCTTCGATCCCGAGGCGACGTGGACGATCGACGAGGACGATATCGTCTCGACGGCCGGGTATTCGCTGTATGACGGCCACGAAGTCACCGGCCGGGTGGATCGAACCTACGTCCGGGGCAGATGTGTCGCTGCGGACGGTGAACTCCGGGGCGATACGGGTTATGGCGAATACATTCCCCGTGAACGCCCCGATTGGAGCCAGTGATTCAGATCCAGAACCCGACAACGGTACCGCTCGGGGTCGCGATGCGGTTCTTTGGGGAAACCCTGAATTACCGACCCCATGATATCCCGATGATCATCCATGACTGCGCGTTCGCTCACAGCGTTCTTTCACGATAGCTTCATCGCTCACGAACATCCTGCAGGGGAAGGGATGTTCGAGTGGAGTGGGCGACTGGCTTACCGCCAACCGCATCCGGATCGTCCCGAACGCATCAAGAACGTTTACCGGATCGTCCAGACTGAACTCGACGAATATGTCACCTGGGCTGATGTCGATCCGGCACCCGAATCGCAACTCCATCGTGTCCATACGCCGGAGCACGTTGCGGAGATCGAGGAATTCTGCGCGGCCGGTGGGGGGCGGCTCACATCCGATACCGGCGCGAACGAACACACTTACCGGGCCGCCAGACACGCGGCTGGGGCGGCGTGTGCGGCCGCCATCCATGCGTGTGAGACGGATCCAGCGGACGTGCCGTACGCGATGGTCCGACCGGGTGGCCATCACGCCCAGCCGGCACAGGTCGACGGCTTCTGTTACTTCAATAACGCCGCGGTCGCCGCCGAACACGCCATCGCGACCGATCGGGCCGATCGCGTCGCTATCCTCGATTGGGATGTCCATCACGGTAACGGTACTCAGGAGTGTTTCTACGACCGCGACGACGTACTCGTTATCAGCCTCCACAACGACCACTGGTCGTGGGATCCCGACACGCATCCCCAGACCGGGGACTTGGACGAACACGGGAGCGGTGCCGGCGAGGGGTACAACCTCAATATTCCGCTTCCGCCGGGGACGGGGGATGACGGCTATGCGCTCGTCATGTCGGACCTCATCGAGCCCGTTATCGCGGCCTACGATCCCGATCTCTTGTTGGTGAGTGCGGGCCAGGATCCCGGAATCGTCGATCCCCAGGGTCGCAACACCGTCAGCAAAGCGGGGTTCGAGTCACTCGGTCAGTGGGCCTACGATCTCGCAGCCGACTACGCCGATGGACGGCTTGCCCTGCTCCAGGAAGGAGGCTACCATCTCAGCCATCTCGCCTATGCCACTCTTGGCGTGCTTGAGGGCGCATTGGGAATCGATACCGGCATCGTCGACCGAGCGGCTTGGCTGGACGAGGATCTCGACTCCGCCCGAGAGGCCGTCACCGAGGCCATCGTCCATCATGCGAGGGCCTGGCCGCTAGAAGTCACCGACTGATCACCCGTGCTACTCCGATGACGGACCCATGAACTTCGCTTCGAGAAAGCGAGTGATCGCATACGCGCCGAGCTTCTGTGTCGCCCGAGTGGGATCGATCCGGGGGGCGACCTCGACGAGATCCATCGCGCCGATCGCATCGACCTCCCCGAGCCGATCCATCGCGGCGAGCAGATCCCAGCTCGTCAACCCGCCGGGTTCCGGCGTCCCGGTTCCGGGGGCGAAGGCCGGATCGATCACATCGATATCGACGGTGAGATATACCGTGTCGATCCCATCCGTGGCATGCTCGATCGCCCGCTCGATACAGGTCTCGATCCCCTCCTGTCGGACATCCCGAGCGTAATCGACGTGGAGGCCACCCTCCTCGATCAGTTCCGGGAAGGCCGGATCCTCACGTGAGCGAATGCCGACCATCGCATGATTTTCATAGCCGCCGTACTCCGTATCGGCGATCAGGTTCATCGGCGAGCCGTGCCAGTGGTCTCCGTAGAGATCCCACCGTCCGTGGGTATCCGAGTGGGCGTCGAGATGGATCAGGCCGACTTCCTCATCGATCGTCTCGGCAAACCCCAGATAGGACGGATACGTCAGGTAGTGATCGCCGCCGAGGACCACCGGAAAGGTTGTTTCGGCGAGTTGGCCGATCGTCTCCCGAACCGATTCGCGGGTTCGATCGACGTCGTTGGGATAGACGAGGCCATCCCCGCAGTCACGGAGCTCGATCCGATCGAAATCGATCTCGCGACCGGTTTCGACCGTGAGGCTCGAGATCCCGTAGGACCCGTAGTAGGTACTCGCCCGCCGAAGCGCCTCGGGGCCGTATCGCGCCCCGGGTTGGTTGCTTACCGCACCGTCGAACGGGAGGCCGATCACCCCGACGTCGACCGCTTCAGTCAAATCCTCCGGCTCAACGACGGGCGCTTTCAGGAACGTCTGAATGCCCGCGTAGTTCGCCTCGTGTGGCGTTTGGGAGTCTCCCGATTCGTCGCTTGACATAGATCGGGATACCGAACCGGATCAGGTATACTGTTCGATATTCGTAGCCGATGGGAGGCGGTCAGAACCGTTTCGGCGGATTCGCGGTTGGATCCTCGAACAGACAGCGTGATTCCCGCCGATGCTGGTCGTCCGCGTCGCCCTCGAGCCGGTGGAGTGCCGGGGATTCCTCCGCACAGACATCGACGGCGTATGGACAGCGTGTATGGAAGACACAGCCTGACGGTGGATTACGCGGCGAAGGGACGTCGCCTTCGAGCAGCGTCGTATCCTGTCGCCGGCCGACCTGTGGGATCGCCTCGAGGAGCGTTTCGGTGTAGGGATGGTGGGCGTCCTCGAACAGGGCGTCGGTGGGACCACGTTCCATGACCTGGCCCAGATACATGATGATGAGACGGTCGGCGATATGGCGCATTACGTTCAGATCGTGGGTGATGAAGAGATAGGTCAGATCGAGTTCGTCCTGGAGTTCCTCCAGCAGATTGAGGATCTTCGCCTGTACCGAGACATCGAGAGCACTCGTCGGTTCATCGAGGATGACGAAAGACGGTTCAAGCGCCAGCGCGCGGGCGATGGCGATCCGCTGGCGTTGGCCGCCGGAGAACTCGTGAGGGTATCGGTACATGTGATCGACCGAGAGGCCGACCCGCTCGAGGAGCGCCCCCACTCGGTCGTTACGTTCCTCCTCGGACCAGTCGCGATGGGTGCGGAGCGGTTCGGCGATGATCTTCCGGACCGACATCCGTGGATTGAGACTGGAGAACGGATCCTGATAGACGACGCCGATATCCTCACGGAGCTCCCTCAGTTCTGTCTTCGATAACTCGAGGATGTCCTCCCCGCGATATTCGATCGTCCCGGCGGTCGGTTCGATCAATCTGAGCAGCATCTTCGCGGTCGTCGACTTCCCACAGCCCGACTCGCCAGCGATTCCCAGGGTCTCCCCCCGGTAAATATCGAAGTTCATCCCATTGACGGCTTTGACCTCGCCTTGCTTGCGGCTCAACAGCCCGCCGGTGATCGGGAAGTACTTCTTCAGCTCTCTGACCGAGAGAATCACTTCCCGGTCGGTCGGCTCCTCGTCGACTGTCCGCACGCCGGCATCAGAGCTCATCGGCGATCTCCTCCACGGACCCGGGTTGGCCGGATTCGTAGTGGATACAGCGAACCATCCGATCGTCGGACCTCGCTGTCGGTGGGGGATCATAGGTCTGGCACTCCACTTTGGCGACCGGACACCGCGGTTCGAACCGACAACCCTCTGGTGGGTTGCGGAGATCCGGCACGTCGCCTTCGATGAGCGAGATGGCACCTTCGGCCTGTTCGGGGAGTGCCCGTAACAGGCCGATCGTGTAGGGATGTTCGGGATCATCGAAGACCTGCCGGGTCGGTCCCGATTCAACGACTTTTCCGGCGTACATGACGTTCACCCGATCACACACCTGATCGACGACGCCGAGATTGTGGGTGATCAGGAGAATGCTCGTTCCGAACTCCTCTTGGATGCGGTCGAACAGATCGAGGATTTGGGCCTGAATCGTCACGTCCAGTGCCGTCGTCGGCTCGTCGGCGAGGATGAGGTCGGGCTCACAGGCCAGCGCCAGCGCGATCAACACTCGCTGGGCCATCCCACCCGAGAGTTCATGAGGATAGGAATCGAGGATCTCCTCGGCATCGGGCAGTCCGAGGTCCTCGAGGACGTCGATCGCCCGGTCGTGGGCCGCACGCTGGGAGACATCGAGATGGTGGGTGATGACTGACGTCAGCTGTTGTTCGATGGTGAAGGCGGGATTGAGCGATTTGGTCGGTTCCTGGAACACCATCGAGATGTCACTCCCGCGGATGCTCCGTAGCTCCTCCTCGGGGAGATCGAGGAGGTCCTTCCCTTTATATCGGATCGAGCCGGCGGTGACGTGACCCGGATCCTCGACGAGGCCGAGGATGCTCCGGGCCGTAACGGTCTTGCCGCATCCGGTTTCGCCGACCAGGCCAACGGTTTCGCCGGCGCGGATATCGAGATCCACCCCATCGAGTGCGTAAACCGTCCCACGGTAGGTGTCGAACTCGACGTGGAGATTGCTCATTTCGAGGATCACTTCCTCGTCTGTCCCTGCGTCTGTCGTCGTCGAAGAGAGTGGTTCGCTCATTGGCTATCGCCTCGAGAGTTTCGGATCGAGTGCATCCCGGACCCCATCGCCGAACATGTTGAACCCCAGCACGGTGACGAAGATCGCCAACCCGGGGAACATGGCCGTCCAGGGATAGGTGATGAAATTGGTCCGGGCCGTTGTGATCATCAATCCCCACTCGGGTGTCGGGGGTTGGGCTCCTGCCCCGATGAACGAGAGTGATGCCGTGATCAGAATGGCGTATCCCATGTCGATGCTCGCCTGGACGAGGATCGGCGCGATGCTGTTGGGCAGGATATGTCGGACGACGATCCGTAGCGTGTTGACGCCGATCCCCTTGGCGGCGGTGACGTAGTCCTCCTCGCGAACGCTGACCGCCTCGGATCTGGCGATCCGTGCATACCAGGGCCACCACGTGACCGCGACCGCCACGGCCGCGATATAAAGGCCGCCTCCCAGCGACACGGAGATTGCGATCGGCAACAACAGCGGTGGGAAGCCGAGGAAGATGTCGGCGATCCGCATTATCAGCTCGTCGAACCAGCCACCGATGAACCCCGCTGTCAGCCCCATCGGGACACCGATCGCGATCGAGATCGACACCACGATGATGGCGATCTGTGCGGAAATCCGCGATCCGTAGATCACTCGCGAGAAGATGTCTCGTCCGAGATTATCGGTACCAAACGGATGAGTCAACGAGGGGGATTCGAAGGTAGCGACGAGGTTCTGGGCGGTCGGATCCTGTGGCGCAAGGTAGGGGGCGAAGATCGCGATGAAGGCATAGAGCAGGATGATCCC
Source organism: Halobacteriales archaeon (assembly GCA_042219475.1). GTDB lineage: Archaea > Halobacteriota > Halobacteria > Halobacteriales > Hikarchaeaceae > Chewarchaeum. The sequence continues at coordinate 14,727 of JBDGPX010000037.1, read as the reverse complement.
CAGTCCCGTCATGCTCACCGGATCGCTCGTGATCTGATCGATCTTGACTTGAACCTCTTCGATTTGGGCTTCATGGCGCTCGAACCAGCCGGCGAACTCCCGCTTGTACTTGTTGATCATCGAGTCGCTCGAGCCAGCCATCAACTCTCACCCCCTTCGGCGCGGATACGTGGATTGAGCCACGCATAGCTCACATCGACGAGCAGATTGATGAGTGTATAGGAGGTCGCAAATACCAGGGTCACGCCCATCACGGCCGGGAAATCGGCCATGAAGATGCTCTGGACGATATATCGACCCAATCCCGGCCAGGAGAAGATGCTCTCGATGAGTACCGTTCCTCCCAACAGGTAACCAAAAGAAAGTCCGATCACCGTCAACACGCTGTTGAGGGAATTTTTGACTCCGAACTTATAGACGATCGTTCGGGTAGGCAGTCCCGAGGCCTTATGCACCTGCATGTACTCCTCTTGCATCACTTCGAGCATCGAGGAGCGGGACATCCGGGTGATGATCGCCAGGGATGCATACGAGAGTGAGACGGCGGGCAGTATGATGTGCTTGAGGCCGTTGACGAACACCGGGATATTCAACTGGATCAGCGCATCGAGGAGCAACAGCCCGGTGATCTTATCCAGCGGATGGGCGGCGACCACTTCCGAGGCGATCCGACCCTGTAACGGCAGCCAGCCCAGACTTGAGAAAAACAGGATCTGGAGCATCATTCCCAGCCAGAACACCGGAATCGAAACCCCCGAGAGGGAGAAAAACCGTGTGAGATGATCCGGGAGTGTGTTCCGATACTGCGCCGAGATCACGCCGAGTGGTATCCCGAAGACTGTCGCGATCAGCATCGAGACCAGCACCAACTCGAACGTCGCCGGAAACAGCGTGACCAAGTCCTCGAGGACCGGCTGTCGGGTCCGCAGGCTCGTCCCCAGTTCACCCTGGATGATATCGGTGAGGTAGTCGATGTACTGCACATAGAGCGGTCGATTGAGTCCGAGCTCCTGGCGGGCTTGGGCGATCTGTTCGGCTGTTGCCCGTTCGCCGGCCCATAGCGCCGCCGGATTGCTGGGGATCACATGCGTGAGCACGAACGTGATCGTCGTCACGCCAAGCAGGACGACCACCGTGAGACCCAACCGTCGCGCCACATAGTATCGAAGCTTCATAGCTGAGAGAGCGGAGCCCGGCCTGGCTTACTTATGGAGATCGTAGAAGAACGTGATGTTCGGATACGCCGGACGTGGCTCGTATCCTTTGATCTCGCTTCGTAGCGGATGGATTCGGACGATATCCCAGAAGGTAAACGATAGCGCATTATCGAGCACCATCTTCTGGGCCTCCTTGAGGGTCTCGATGCCTTGTTCGCGGTTGGTAGCCATCTGCTGGCGGCCCTTGATTAGCTTCTGATCGAATTCCTCGTTACACCACCAGGTCAGCTGGAAGATGGGCGTCTCACCTTCCTCGACGTCGACACAGCTGAAGAGATCCCAGAGATTGGGATACGGCGATGCGTACGTCGGCCACCAGAGATACAGGAAGAGGTTCGGTGCCGTCTCCAGCTTCTTTGCACGGGACCACATCGTACTCCAGGACATCTTCTTGACTTCGAGATTGACGCCGATCTTTTCGAGTTCCGACTGGAGCGTAAGGGCGGTCCGTCGGTGAGTTTGCTGGGCGGGTGCGTACGTCAAGATCGGGTTCGCCTCGTTGATTTCCTCGATAGTGTATCCCGACTCGTCGATCAGGGATTTCGCCTTATCGAGATCATGGGCGGGTGGTTCGAGGCTGTCGTTGTGCCCGACCATGTTGTTGGGGACCGGCACGGAGTTCCGGGAGCCGAAACCCTTCCGGATCTCCTCGATCCCGGCCTCGTAGGGGAACGAGTGCAGAAACGCTTTCCGGACGTTGACGTCGTCGGTCGGTTCCTTCCGGACGTTCATCTGGGCGATCAGCTGGTTGAAGCTGTTCTCCTCGTAGATCTCGACCCCGGAGTCGTTCTGGATCGAGGAAAGTACTGAGAACGGGATCCGATCGACCTGCTGGGCGTTGCCACCCCTGATCATCTGGACCCGCGTCGAGGATTCGGTGACGATCTGCCATTCGGCCGTCGAGAAGTGCGGCTTGTCCCATCCCTGCCAGTAGTCATCGAACTTGGTGAGCGTGAGACTGTTCGAGCGCTCCCAGTCTTCGACCATATACGGCCCAGTTCCGAGGTCGTTGCCCTCCCTGAACCACTCCGTCTGAGCCTCGAATGAATCCCCGACATCCTGGGCGCCTTCCTTCGAATAAATCCAGGAACCGAACGGGGATGAGGCAATCAGATCGAGGGGGATCTTGCTGCTGAGGTTGAAACGGGCCGTGTAGTCGTCCGGTGTCTCGATTGAGTCGACCGGAAACCACAGGTATGCTGGTCCTTTCCCCAGCTCGAGCATTCGGTTGATCGTGAATTTCACGTCCTCGGAGGTAAGCTCGCCATAGCCGCCGTGGAACTGGACGCCCTCTCGCAGATTAAAAGTCCAGACGGTGCCATCATCGCTTACTTCATATGATTTTGCAAGCCCCGGCGTGACTTCTTTTTCATCCAGATTATACCACACTAGTGGTTCGTAGACGTTCGCATGCATCCGGTTTGAATGATCGAACGTGATCGAGGGATCCCACTGGGTGAATTCGGTGCTCAGCGCCTTGACGAACTTGCCCTGATCTTGGGCCTCCATCCCGTCGCTTTCAGTCTCGGTTTCGTCGGAGCCCCCGTCGCTGTCAGTGCTCGTGGGCGTCGCGGTATCCGTGTTCCCGCCGTAGCCACCGCCATCACTGTCATCGTTTCCGTCACCCTCTCCACCGCCGCTACATCCGGCGAGTGCCGTTGCCGACGCTCCTGCCGCCAGGAACGACAGGACCTTCCGTCGTTTGACCGGCTCAACCTGGCTGTGATCCAACGCGTCCCTGTCCCAGGGTACGTCGTCTAATGACTCAGGCTCTGTCTCGTTACCATTTGACATGGTAGGTTACTTCCAGGCAAATCAAAGGAAACCAGCTATTTATAATTAGGGCAATCGCCAGCGGGCCGCTGAACTCCCGTAATGCCGCCTGGGGCGTCGGTTTCCGGATCGAACTTCTCCGTATTTTATGTGTTCGATTCCTCCGTTTCGATCATTCGACACCGTTTATAGAATAGATTCCGGCCGACGTGATCGGAACGATGGCTCGATACCCATTTTGATCGAATCCCACATCCCGTGATGGGCAATCCAGGCTAGGATGCCACGAAAAATCCTATAATCGACGGACGAATCGATATTTTGATGATCCGATCGATAGATCGGCATCGGCATGGATGGATTGTATCAGTAGAACTATGGAATAGGCATTCCACCTCCTAGGGTAACACCGATCCACGATGCCACCAGCTCTTGATCGGCGGACCTATGATGTGTTGCGGCTCATCCAGACTCACGAGCCGATCGGCAGTATTCGACTGACTGAACTCCTCCGGCGGCGGGGGTACTCCATTCAGGATCGGACGATCCGACTCGTCCTCTCGGAACTCGATGAGAAGGGCCTTACCGAGAAGGTTCCCGGAAAGGGCCGTCGGCTTACTGAACGGGGGCACACGGAACTGGATAGCGGTGACGTCAGCGAACGGCTGGACGGAACACGGTCGAAGATCACGACGCTCACCCACGGCGTGTCCTTCGACACCGACTGTGAGACCGGCGATATCACCACCTCGACAGCGGTCGTTGATCGGACCGACATCCCCGCTGCACTCGATGTGCTAACACAGCTCGACGAATCCCCGATCGGTCCCGTCCATCTCACGATCGATCCGATCGACGACAAGACCGTCCGTTTCGTGTTACCCTCAAGCATCACGCTCGATGGTGTATTGTTGTCAAACGGGATCGCCACGAACCTGAAAACCGCGGGAATCGTTGAATATCATCCCGATCCATCACCTGACGACATCCCCTACTCGGCGAATCCGCCCCACGATGCCGGGGCTATCATCCGTTACACCGACGTGATCAATGACAAGGAATCGACGCTTGACGTCCTTCGGCTCCTCATCGAGGCGGACCGGACCGATATCCGGCATGCGATCGATGGCGATGGATCCGGCCTGTTGGTCGTAGATAACCGCGAGGCTCCGCTTACCATCTATCAGGAAGCCGTCGAGCACTGTGAGCACCTCGTCGATACGCTCGGTGGTGTGATCGATATCAGTCGCCCCCGTGAGACGGGGCCGTTCCCCGAGAACGGCCCAGCCTGGGATTTCTTCTCGATTACCTATGCTGGCGTCGGCGAGAACGCCCTCGGCCTACTCGCCGAAGAAACGCTGGTGTCGTCGTTCAAAACTCTGGGCCATCTCCGGGATCACAAGGAATTGGATCGGGTAGCCGAGGTTCGATCGGAGTGGGTATGAGTCCGCTCTTTTCGTGAGTGATCATCGATCTGTAGCCGTCGTGTCCGCCCGGCTGTCATCGATTCACTCGAGCGATACCGATGTCCACGGCCGATCGGCGAGATCCTCGAGTCCTGCCCGTTCGATCACCCCGGCGGCACATGCTTGGGCCTGCTCGAGGAGGTCCGGATACGCGTCGTCGACTCCCGGCACACGCCGACCGTCGACGACGATCCGGCCATCACAGATGACGGTGTCGACCTCGAAACCTTGGGCCTGATAGACGATCGCCGAGACGACGTTCGGCGCCGGCGTGAGATGAGTCTGTTCGAGATCGAACAGCGCGACATCGGCCAGTTTCCCGGATTCAAGCGAGCCGAGCTCGTCTTCCCGTCCGATGGCACGCGCGCCATCGATCGTCGCCATTTCGAGGGCTTTCTCGGCGGTCATCGCTCCCGCGTCCTGTCGGTGGGCTTTGTGGGCGTGAGCCGCGAACCGTAGATCGTTCACCATGTTGACCGTGTCGCTGGCGCTTGCGTTGTCGGTCCCGATCCCGACAGTCAACCCGTAGTTCAGCATCGTCGGTACCGGAGCGATCCCCGATCCCAGGGCGTGGTTCGTGAGGACGTTGTGGGCGACCCGTGTGTCGGTTCCCCTCAGTAGCCGGATGTCCCGCTCGTCGACGTGTACACAATGGCCGAGCAACGTCCGGTCGCCGAGATAGTCGGCGTTGTTGAGATACTCGACGCTCGAGATCTGGAACCGTTCCTGTTGGCGGACTTCCGAGGCATGGGTGGTCGTCATCACGTCGTAGTCCTCGGCCATGGCGTAGGCCCCCTGCAGACCTTCGGGCGTCATCGCCCATGGATACAGCGGCGCCGGCCAGACACTCTGGCGGCCGTCGGCGCTTCCGTGATATTCCTCGATCAGCGATTCGATGTATTCGAGCGCCTCGTCTGTCTCCGTCGGCTCCGCGCCTGGGTTCGGATCGATATCACCGTTGGCACTTTTCCGCTCTTGGTTGACGAGGAAGTGTCGAAATCGGTCGTCACTAAACGTATCGTCGACGAACTCCTGGGCGTAGACGTTGCGTGTCCCCGACTGTCGATAGACGTCCAGTCGCGCCTCGATCGTCTCCTGATCGAGCAACATCCCGGGCAGGGATCCGGCGGCGTTATCCACGAAGGTCGTGATGCCCGACTGGAGGGATTCACGACAGTACAGCGCGGCCGCGATCGCGTGATCTTCGGTGCCCATCGCCGCCGCGGCCGGCTTGTTGACGTTGAAGAGCCAATCGTGGAGCGCCCGGTCGGTGCCGAGCCCTCCGCGGATCAGGATGTCGTTGACGTGGGCGTGGGCGTCGACGAACCCGGGCAACACCGCATGACCGCTTGAGTCGATACGCCGTTCGGCGTCGTGTTGGGCGGCTACCTCGTCAGTCGGGCCGACTGCAACGATCTCGTTGTCGCGAATCCCGACTGCGCCGTCTGGGAGGACCTCACGTTCTGGATTCATCGTTACCACGTAGCCGTGGTCGAGACGTAGATCGAGCACGGTCAGCGTTGCACGCCCTATGCTTGTAGTGCTATCGTCGCCCGGTTGCTTTGAGCCGATACGGTGCAACCGTCGGTGACACGCTACTCCTCCAGCTCACGGAGCACCGCCTCGCCACGATCGGTCGTGACGAAATGGGTGTGCTTGCGGTGGGTTTCGTTCTTGGGCTTGAGTTTCCGTTCGGTGCCTTTGATCGTGCTCCCTTCGTATTCGGTGACGAGTCCGACGCGACGGAGCGCTCGATACAAGTGCCGGACGTACTCGAAGTCCATCTCCAATTCCTCGGCGGTCATTCGGGGATAATCCGGCCCGCCATTCGCGAGGCGCTCGACGATCGTCCGTCCATCGGGCAGGTGTCGGAGGACGTTCAATTGTCCCTCACGTTCGGCGAGAAAGCGAAGGAGGTGATCGCCCTCCCGTGAGAGACGATAATAGGTGTGGTGCTGGCGCAACTCACCGGCCTGCTTGGCCTTCACCCGGCGCTGTTTGACGGTCCCCGATTCGACCCGTTCGAGCAGCCCGGTCCGTTCCATCTCCTGACAGAGCGTTTCGACGTGATCACGCTCGGCATCGAGGTGGCCCGCCATCGATCGTGGATAGTTGCCCGTGACGGTATCGAGATGATTGCAGAGCAGGTACGCGAGTGGGTCGGCCGGCATCGGCGTCAACTGGCCGACGATCCGCTGTTTACGTTCGAGTTCGGCTTTGAGCTCTTTCGCCCGTTCGTACCGGGACTGGACGTTGCTCGCGGCGTCGGCATCGATATCGAGCGTCACCTCGATCGGCTCCCCCTGTGGCGTCTCGAGGGTGACCGCAAGCTTGCCGGTCTCCCAATGGTCGCCGGATTCCGATCGGGCAGCCGCCAGCGCCTCTTCGACCTGCTGATAGCGGGTCATGATCGTGTCCGCCTCCTGTCGGAGCCGGTCGATCTCGGCCTGCGAGGCCATCGTTCGGAGTTATCCGGTTCTGACCGTTTGAAGCCATCGTGTCGGTTCGACGGATCATAAACTGAATCCGCTATCGGAATAAAATCATAAAGACAGAAAACGGATGGCGTTGTCACGTGGCGTGTATTCTCCATCGGCCGGAGCAACAGCATCCTCCGGCCGGCTGCCGGCCGTCATTCGGCGGACTACCCATGACATCGCATACGCTCTTTCCGGAACGGATCGAGACAGATCGCCTCGTCTTCGAACGGTTCGGACACGACAATGTGGACCCGTTCGAATTCTACGACTTCGTCACAAGCGACGACTGGCAGGGACCGGCAACCGAACAAATGCCCTGGTTTCGTTTTCGTCGGCTCGATGAGGTCATCGAATTCATTGACAACGCCGAACAGCAGTGGGCGAACTGTGAAACTGCCCGATATCTGCTCCGATTACGGGAGACCGGCGATATCATCGGCACAACTGCGTACGGTCCGGAATGGGAAACGCGACGCGCTGGCTCCGGTATCGTTCTCTCTCGGGAGTACTGGGGCAATGAATACGGCCTCGAACGAGCGTCGGTGTTCATCGAGCTGACGTTCGAGACGTATGACCTCGATGCCTACTATAGTACCTGTGCCGCCGAGAACGATCCCTCACGGCGGATGATCGAGAAATATATCGAGAAGTACGGCGGCCGTCACGAAGGGCTATTGCGTCAGCATTCCTCGCGTCCCGACGGTGATGTGACCGATCAGCACCGATTCACCATTCTCGAACACGAGTACGAAGCTGCAACGACCAACTTGGAAACAATGCAGTTCGACACCGAGTGGTAGAGCTACCGAACGACGGTTACTGGGACTGGCGAACGTCGGAACACCGTCTCAGCAACGTTCCCGACAAGCAATCGTTCGGTCAGCGTTCCGCCATGCGTTCCGATCACAACTAAGTCGTAAGCGTCCGCTTGGTCGATGATCGCTCGTGCTGGATGGCCGACCTGCACCTGTGTCTCGATCTCTCTGTCGTATTCCCCAGCGATGGCGCGTGCGTTTTCGAGTAGATCCTCAGCGAGCTCTGTAGCAGCCTGCTCGACATCATCCGCGAGGGCAATCTCCGCCGCTTTTCCCCACATCGATGAGGGCTCTCCGACGACGTGGATGACGGTGATCTCCGCCCCAGGATGTGTCTCAAGTGCGTACCGAAGCGTTCGTTCTGCCATCTCCGAGTTATCCATCGCAACGAGAATGCGTGAACTCATAGTCATGTTACGATCTGGACGATAATAGAATCGCGGGCGGCTGCATTTATTCCGGCTTCCCGGGGCCATATCGGTTTGATCTCTCGCAGGACCGGATCGTCGACTCGGAATCGTTCTTCGGCAGTATCTCAATCTCAACCCCGATCCTCTCTGCTGTCTCGTGGTCAAATACCCCAAAAGAACAGCAACCCGAGCGTTGTTTCTACTGCCAGAATCAGCTGTAGCGGTGCGCCAACCCGGAAGAAGTCGGTAAACGTGTATCCACCAGGGCCATATACCATCAGATTCGTTTGATAGCCGATCGGAGTGAGCATCGCGGTTGAGGCGCCGAACGTTACCGCGAGCACGAACGTGAATGGATCCGCACCGATCGAGATCGCCGCCTCGATGGCAACGGGGATCATCAGTACAACGCTCGCGTTGTTACTGATGACGTTCGTGATGAGGGCGGTAAACAAGTAGAACAGTCCGAGTACGATGGCCGGCGAGAGGCCGGCCGCAAACACCAGGATCGTTGTCGCGAGCCACTCCGATGCACCCGTTTGTTCCATCGCGACACCGAGCGGAATGAGCCCGGCAAGCAGGAAAATGACGCTCCAGTCCACCGCCGAGTACACCTCATGGGGTTTGACACAGCCAGTCGCGACCATCGCCACGATGCCGCCGATCGCGCTGATGAGAATCGGCATGATATCGAATGCCGCCAGCCCGACGACTGCCGCGATGATACCCAGTGCAACCGGGATACGGCGATATCTGAAGTTCGGGTACGTGAATTCCTGGGACACGATGAACGCACGATCGTTGACGAACCGTTGGATAGCTTCCTCGGATGCTTGAACGAGGAGCGTGTCCCCGGCTCGGAGTCGGCGTTCGTCCATGCGGGCGTGGATGATGTCACCGCCGCGTCGGATCGCAAGCACCGTCGCGTCGTAGCGCTGTCTGAAGTTCAGCGTCTCGAGTGTTTCACCCAACAATGACGCCTCCGGTGAGAGGACGATCTCGACCAGTTCCTGCTCGGTCTTTGACTCCAGTCCCTCCGCTTCTGCCTCGAGCACCTCGTCGGTCACTTCGGCGTCTGGGGCGAGTTCGAGCCCCTCCGTTTCGATGAGCGTCACCAAGCTCTCCTGGTCGGTCCGCAACACGAGAAGGTCACCGGCTCGGATCTCCTTTCTGGCAAGCGGTTCGGTGAACACCTGCTGTCCCCGGATCAGCTGGATGACTTCGGCATCGACGTCGATCTCGACGAAACACTGGTTGACGGTTTTTCCGACGAGATGGGAGTCCTCGGCGACGACGACCTCGGTCAGATACTCCGCCATCTCGAAGTCGTCGATCAGTTCGTGATCCATACTGATCCGTTCGGGAAGCAACATCCGGCCGATTGTCGCTAAGTAGATAACACCGGTCACGAGGATGATGATCCCGAGTTGTGTGAACTCGAACATCGAGAACGGGCGGCCGATGAGTCGACCGGACACATCCGAGGCGAGGATGTTCGTCGAGGTCCCGATGAGCGTCAACATCCCGCCTAACATCGCCGCATACGAGACGGGCATGAGCAGTTTCGAGGGAGAGATCCCGGTTTTCTGTGACAGTGTGTTCACCATCGGGATCATCACGGCAACCACCGGGGTGTTGTTGATGAACCCGGCTGATCCACCGGAGAGACCGAGCACGGCAAGGAGCTGTTTGTACGGGCTTTCCCCGTAGCGGTCGGCAATCTGGCTGCCGATAATGTGGACGAGGCCGGTTCGTCGGATCCCCTCACTGATAACGAACATTGCGAGGACGGTGATCGTTGCGGGGCTGGAGAAGCCACTCACACCCATCGCCGGATCGACACCGGTCCACGGCTCTAAAATGACGAGCGTGAACAGCACGGCGATCGCAGTAATGTCAATCGGGAGTGGTTCGGTAACGAAGAGAACGAGTGCGAGCCCGATAATGACGAAAATGAGAACGATTTCGGGTGTTAGGGGAGGTATTGCTCCATTCGTCTGTGCGAGGAGAGCCAGACCCATTCGAGTAGAGTCAGTCCTAGCGTGGTCAAAAACCCTCTGACCAATACCGGATCACTATACAGCGTTCGGTGAGCCGATTCGGGCCTATTCTCGGGACACAACTGATGGCTCCGGTTTCACCTTGGGCCTCCTTGACATCGGAGAACGATTCGTACCGATTTCCGGTTGGCTGCTTCATCGGACCGGACGGATGTCCGGGATCGATCACGGTTCCCGAGTGAAGGCATCCAATACGATCGTTTCGTGATCGAATCCCATCTCCGGGAGTGTCGCCGGATCGAACCAATCGATCTGCCGGGCTTCCTCTTCGGGGGTTGGACTCTCGCTCCCGACTGGTCGACACCGGTAGGCGGCGCTGACGTTTCCGCGTTCGTCCCGGTCGGGATCATCATACAGCCCGACGAACGCCTCGATCTCGACCGGGAGGCCGACCTCCTCGCGGGTCTCCCGACGACAGGCCTCGCGGGCCGTCTCATCCGGCTCGACAAGCCCGCCCGGCAGCACCCAGGCCCCTTCGAACGGCGGATGATCGCGTTCGAGCAGGAGGACGTGTCGGTCCTTAACGATGACCGCATCCGTCGCGAGTGCACGGACTTCGACCATGGGTGTCGTATCGGGTATTGTACAGCGATCGGTGATGAGTGTGACTCTCGATGCATTGATCGCCGTGTCGAGTCGTGTTGATAGCAACCGGAATTCCCTCCGATCGCGGCCGACATTGTTTACGGAGAATCAGGGAGAAAGCCTCGCCCTTCAGGGCGGGCAGGATCTCAATCGGCGGCCACGTCGTGTTCGAGGGACGGCATCCCGTCGATATCGATCGTCACCAGATCCCCGTCGACGAGCGATCCGACCCCTTCCGGCGTGCCGGTGCTGATCACATCGCCGGCGTCGAGGGTCATGAATCGGGTGATCTCCGCGATCAGCTCCGGAATCGGGAAGATCAGATCGTCAAGCTGACCGTCCTGTCGCAATTCCCCGTTTACCCGACACTGAACGCTCGCGTCATCGGGAACCATCTCCGGTGGGGCCACGACCGGTCCCATCGGTGCTGACCCATCGAACGCTTTTACCCGTACGAGATGTGCATCGTCCCCGACCTCCGTACGGTTCGTGACGTCGTTTACCGCAGTGTATCCCGCGACAACGTCCATGGCGTCAGCTTTCGGGACCCGTCGACACTGTTCGCCGATGACGACGCCGAGTTCGGCCTCGTAGTCGATGTGATCCAGTTCACGCGGGATGGCGACCGTATCGCCATGGCCGGCGTAGGTATTCGGTGGCTTCAGAAAGATCACCGGTCGATCAGGCATCTCCTCGCCGAGTTCCTCGACGTGTCGTTCGTAATTGTGGCCGATACAGACGATCTTTGAGGGACTGGTTGGCGGAAGGATCTCGACTGAATCGGCGGCATACGTCTGATCCGAAAAGGTGACCTCGCCGTCCGACCATGATCCGTTGCGAACGGCCCCGTTCGGATCTCGAAAGCGAACCCGGTACATGGCCACTCCTTGTTCAGGGTGTGTCTAATGTTTTGCCCGTCAGTTACCGATCGTTCGATTTCCCCTCTCTGTTAGCACGGTTGGCTATCTCTGTTCATCTGACCTACCGATGTTTTGGAATGCGAACTAATTAGCTAAAATCACGAGACATCGGCGGGAACGGATTTTTGTTCTTTGAGTTCCAACAGTACAATACGCCCGGCACGGAGGCGTATACTGCAGTCGGATGCCGAGGAGTGAAAAAATATCCGGCTCGCCCGCCACCGGGGCGGACGTACCGGGGCAGCCTCCCCTGGTCCGCCGGCTTTCCGGCGGACACCTCTCTTCGGTAGAGCTTCTGGAATGAGCTTTGTGGTTTTCCCGGTCCTTGTTCAGGTGATCAGTACTTTCACAGGCTGTCGAGGCGGATGCCACAGGTCTGACCTCGAGGCAGCTGACGGACGGCTATTGTTTGAGTCGGCTTCTATCGGACAACCCATGGTACTCTTGGCTATGTAAGCTAACCCACGGCTGTGGCTTTAATCAGCACTTGAGGCAACTGCGTATTCGATTCGATCTAATATGCGAGATTCAGCACTTGAGGCAAATCCAGAACGTGCCACTTGAGGCAACTGCGAGATTGTCCACGCCGAGGTCTACCCCGAGAACTGTTCTGTTCCCGGTGACATCCTGTTCCGGCGTGTCAGGTTCAACATCCTTCTGACAGTGGATGTGAACCATCCAGTTGCCGTTCGTGTAGTGCAGTTCTGCTCCGGTTGTTTCGTATCCGTCAGAGAAGAGGTATTCCGCGTGGGGCGTGTCTCGATCATCGTCAGGAAGCACGTAGTCGGCTTCGATGCGACCCTCAGTGGTGGCGAGGCTCACGTAGTCGTCGCGGAAGGTAGCGGTACGATGGTCATAGACGGGGTGGGGGCTAGTGAAGTGTGACATCGACGCCTTCTCGCCGTGCTTCCACTTCTCAACCACGCTCTTGCAGGCTTCAGCGGCCTTGTTTCGGGCGGCTTGGACGTGGTTGCTGTGCAGGCTGGTTTCTTCGCGCACGTCCTCGTAGGTGTTGTCGTGGAGCGTGGTCTTGCTCGTGGTGACGTACTTCCCTTCGAAAGCGTGGCGTGTCACGTGGTTAGCGGCCCACAGGAATTCGTCTACAGTGTCGCGGAGAAGCGCGGCGTCGTCACTGTCCACGTCAAGTTTCACGGGGACAGTACGCCGCTTCTCCATATCATACGGAGCCCCGATGATTCAAAGGCGTTGGGGAGTCGGCCCTGCATAGTCGGTGGATTGTTGCATGGAGCTTACGTGCTTCCTTCCACCCGTGAACGGGTGGGTTTCCGCGCTGTATCCGCTATGAGGATGGGATTGCCACCAAGTATTTGCGCGTTCGCGAGCAATTGTCACCGGTACACGCCCTGATCACCATGCCCTCCACACCGACCCCTGAGGATGATTCGCCAGTGTCCGAACACGATCGAGCAGCCCCACAGGAGCTGTCGCTGATCAGCGAACGGATCATCCGGACGACCGGCGATGACGTTATCGTGTTCTATCCCGAGGACGCCACCGAACAGGAGAAACTGTCGTCGTTCATCGTCGCCAATGCGAGGGATGCCATCGATTGTGATACCATGCGATAGCTCGGTTCGGGATGAGGTATCCCTTCCGCAGTCCCCGGGATACAAGGTTCTGTGCTTCCGAGCGATACGAGCTTAAGCCTTCAAGTGAATGGCCCGGTACCGTTCGCACGTCGCCAATGACCGACGATGGTCGATCGCGGATGGACCGGCTGGACGATCCGACGACCAATCGCTATTTCTCCGGGGAGGAGCTCCGACAGCGGTTGGATCCGGCCCCGACCTGGCGGATCGCCGACTGCGGCAGCGGCACGGGCCGCTTTAGCGATGAATTTGCCCTTATTGTCGAGACGGTGTTTGCCGTCGATATCGATCCGGCAATGCACGCATATTATCACGAGAAGGGCCTGCCAGCGTCGGTAACGCCGGTACTTGCTGATATGGCTGCTGAACGATCCAGACCGAGCCATCGCCGTCTGGTGGGAACGGGCTACCAGTCAACTGGCCCTGAAGTCAGGGACACTGAACGTGACTGGTCGATTTCGACTGACTGCATCCGACAGTTAGAACGGGATTCCACCGACAAGCCCCGGGGCTTGACTCCAAGACAGTTGACCGAAGATTAGAGGCCGTCTTGTAGGCGGACGAATCATGATCCACAGATGGCCAAGGCGCGTGCCTTGAGATCGTTCGGAAATCTTCGATTCTCGAACTATCTGAACTGGAGGACCGTCCGGTAAACGTCCATCGGTACCTGCTCCGGTGTGGTCGGTGCAGTAGCCACTCAGGGGTTCCCAAACAGTACTAATGGACGCGAGGCAGGGGGTGCGAAGGAGGGAAATGAACTCATGCCGCGTCCGGTTGACAGGTCGTGGGTTGATACTAGTCAGGCAGGGACGGGACGACCGTCGCGTGTACGGTAGCTTCCCATCCCATTCTTGGGACGGTGTGAGACCCGATTATGATTTACGCCGAACGTGTACGTCTTCTGTTTATAAGATCAGTCATTCGGACAGTTCCTCGTCAGCCATCCAGCGTTGACCGTACGAGCGATAGCCGTCGAACTCCCCTTGAGTGATTTCTCGCTGGATCTCCTCATGTGTGTCACTGCTGATCCGGACGAGGTGACAGATCGGATGTCCGGGCAATGCGACGGGATTCTCGAGTACGCCGACGATGAGTCCGGTGAATGGCGCCTTGAGGACGTGACGTTCCTCCTTGAAGTGATCGGTGACTGTACAGATCGTCTCGCCCTCGTGGACGAGCGGATTCGGTCCCCACTGCATCTCGACTAATCCGCCAGTATCCGCTCGAATCCAGCGCTTCTCCTCGGTCGGACCCATGACCTTCCGCCATGTCGGTTCGATCGTTGTCCCGTCCGGAGCGATACCGTATTCGGCAAGGACGCTCTCGATCCCTTCTAGTGCTTTGTCAATCATCAATTGTAGGGTATAGGCGGCGGAGCTTGATCCGTG
>JBDGPX010000150.1:23178-54164 GCA_042219475.1 Halobacteriales archaeon | reverse complement strand
CGGACGGCCAGTTTGGTCGCCTCCATGAGGTCGTCGTCGATCCCGGCAGTCGCATACATCTCCTGATCGACCCCCCGTGGTGTGAAGGGATGGTCAGTCTCGAACTGCGGTTGCTCGATCGACATCTCCGTGCGGACGGTCAACCGCGCGGTTACGAACATCGGCGCCTCGATGCCGGTGACACACACCTCGCCGTCACCCTGAGCCGCATGACAATCACCCGTCGAGAACAGCGCCCCGTCCACTTCGACGGGCAGGTAGAGCGTCGATCCCGCCGTCAGGTGCTTGATATCCATATTGCCGCCGACCCGACGGGGTGGGAGCGTGTCGTGTTCGCCCTCCTCGGCAGGGGCGACGCCGGCGACACCCGGGAACGGATCGAGCGGGATTTCGATCCCGTTAACGAACTTCCCGACATCATCCTCCAAGTCCCACACGTGGAGGCCCGGTTCGTCGAAATCCTCCGGCAACAGTCCGAGATCCATCTCGCCCGGGAAGAACACGTTATAACCCCACCCTTTGTGCTGAAAATCGAGGAATTCGATCTCTAATACATCGCCCGGTTCGGCGCCCTCGATGGCGACCGGGCCGGTCAACGGGTGTACTGGATCGAAGCTGACGTCGGTGACGTCCTCGACGGTGGTCTCGACGTCGATCTGTCCATCGACGGCATCTCGACACTCGAACCGCACCACATCACCCGATTCGATCGTCAAGATGGGATCGAGGCTGTTGTCCCATTCGCTGTGGATGTTCGCATCCCGGTCGCTGAGCCGATAATCGATGGAATACTCCGCTGGCATAGCGACTGAGATATGAACGGGCGTGCCAATAAATATCACAGTCGAGGGCGAAATTCGACGGGAAATGCGACAACCTGCAAGCAGATTCCCCATCTATCAGAAGCTGTCTTCAGATTCTGCTGTGATCCGAATAGAAATCCGGGTCAGATCGGGTATTATCTCCTCAATCTGATCGATGCGTCAGCCGATCACACGCTCGACGTCCCTGATTTCGAAGCGGGCCCCACCATCCTCGCTACTCACGAGCTGGATCTCCCAGCCGTGGGCCGCGACGATCTGATCGACGATACTCAGTCCGAAGCCAGTCCCGTCCTGGGCAGTCGTATAGCCGGTCTTGAAGACGGTATCGCGTTCGTCGGCTGGGATGCCAGGGCCGGTATCCGCGACGTAGAATCCATCGGTCAGATCACCGATGGTTACTGTCACGTCGCCGGATGAATGATCAACGGCGTTGCGCATCAAATTCTCCAGCAGCTGTTTGAGGCGGCCTTCATCGGCTTCGATGCTTTGTGTCGTATCGAGTTCGAGCGTCGCGGAATCGGTTTCGATGGTTTGCCAGCATTCGTAGCAGGCAACTTCGAGGTCGACCGCGTCGCTGGTCATCCGTGTCTCCCCATACCGCGCCAATGTGAGGAGATCATCGATCAGCGTTCGCATCCGATCTATTGCGTTTGCCGCCGATGTCAGATGATCGAGATCACCGGTCTCCATGGCAAGTTCGAGCTGCCCCTCCGCGACGGAGAGTGGATTGCGTAGATCATGCGAGACGACGCTCGTGAATTCATCGAGGCGCTCGTTCTGGCGTTCGAGTTCCGATTCGCGTTCCCGCAGTAGCGTTTCCCGCTCGGCCCGATCGAGCGCGACCGTCAGTGATGTCGCTAATAGCTTGATAAGGGCTTGATCCGTTTGATCAAACGCGGCCGGTTCGGTCGCCGAGACGATGAACACGCCGTGATCGGCTAGCGGGTGGATGATCGCGCTTTGTGCAGGCGTTGTACCCGCCAGCCGATCGTGGTCGTTAATGTCTTCGATATACACCGATTCTCCCCGCTCGAAGGTCTCCCAGACGGCCTGTGAGATCGGATCGGATTCGGCTCGTCGATCGTAGACTGGCTGTCGGCCAAGCTCACTTTCAACCGTCTCAACGGTCGCAATCGGCTCCAAGCGGTTCCCGTCCGTCGATCGGAGGTGAAAGCCACTGAGTGGAGCATCGAGCACCTCGTGGGCGGTGTCGACGGCGACTTGGGCGGTCTCTGTTTTGGTCGGCGTATCCATCAGCGACTGGGTTCGCTGGTGGAGCTGTTCGAGTTTCCGCTCACGCTCCTTGCGGTCGGTGATATCATACGCGATCGTTTGGATCGCCGGCTCGCCATCGTATTGGACCGGAGCCGAGGCGGCGATCACGTGCTTGATCTCCCCTTGCAGGGTGACGATTCGATGCTCGTGTTGTGGAACGGACTGATGTTCCTCGATCGCTCGTCGTATCCGTTCTTCGATCGCATCCTTGTCGTCCTCGTGGACGAACTCGATCGGTGACTTGCCCATCACCTCGGATGCATCTTCAGCCTGAAGCAAACAGAGTGCTGCGGGGTTGACATCCATCAGGACACCCGCTTCCGAGTAGATCAGGATCGGTACGGGCGCCGATTCGACGAGTTGTCGATAGCGGTTTTCGATCTGTTCGAGGGCTGTTTCGGCCCGCTGTTTCTCGACGAGGGTCACGACCCGGTTTCTCAGGATGGAAAACTGTTCACCCTCATCCGGTCGTTTGAGGTAATCCGAAACCCCCGCGGAAATCGCCCGGCTTGCGATCTCTTCACTGCCGCGGCCGGTAAACAAGACAAACGGCAGCTCATCGTATCGTTCGCGTAGGAGTTCCAACAGCTCGATCCCGTTTCGATCACTCAACTCGTATTCCGCGACGACACAATCGATCGTCATTTCGACGAGGGTTGAGAGTGCTGCGTCGGCATCCCTCGCGGTGATGACTGCTATTCGGCCATCGCTCTGTTCGAGATTTCGTTTGACGCCCGCTAGCCGGGCCGAGTCAGCATCGACATAGAGAACCCGAATCGGCTGATCAGGCTGATTCATTGTGATGAGAAATCCCTCCACTCGTAGCCGTTGCCGTCTGATTAATCGAACCACCATCCGCTGTCTGCTGTTCGACCGTCGTACGCTCTTTCACCCCTGCGCATCCGTTCCGAAATAACCGCGAATTCTCAATATAACTGATCATTATCGCTTCTTCCCCGGCGATCGGAATAAGCATACTGTGAGGGATGCGATCAACACGCGTACCGACGGAGGGGAACGGGTTCGAGTCATATCCTCAGGATCCACTATTGCCGAATAAATCTCACCGATGCCAATTGCTAAGACTTTCTAGCACGGCCACCGTGGACATGGAAGCGCCGTCGTCAGCGAACGTGTCATCGCCCGTGGGAGATGATCGCGTCCATCCGCCGGAGAAGAGTATCGCCTTTTACGTCGGCAAGGATCGAACCGCTGACGGATCGGTGCTGTTGGGCGGATTCGGACACGAACCCTCGAGCCATTGGCTGGAAATCACTCCTCGGCGGGAATTCGATTCCGGAACCACGGTCGAGGTCGGGATCACCGAAGAGGCACGGTTGCCTGGCGAACGGATCCGTGTGCCCCAGGTCGCTACCACTGCCAAATATATCACCAGCAACTACTCGGAATTCGCCGGATTCCCGCCGCCGCTGACCAACGGCGGCCTCAACGAACACCATCTCGCCGGGCGGGATGTCTGGAGCCCATCCCGGTCCGAACTGATCGAGATGACGCCGGCGCCCCAAACCGGCGTCAACTACAGCGATCTCGCCCGGTTCTGTATGGAACGGGCGACGACGGCGAGAGAAGCCGTCGATCTCATCGGCGAGCTGATCGACACGCATGGCTACGCGACGTATGGCGGGAACTCCCATCTCTTCGCCGATCCAACGGAGGGATGGATCGTCATCGAATTCGCCGGTGGTGAGGGGTTGTGGGCTGCCGAACGACTCGGCTCAGCCGATATCCGCGTGTCCTATCCTGGCTATATCGGTGACTTCCCGCTCGATTTCGCCGATCGCGATGATTTTCGGGGATCGGCAAACCTCGTCTCGTTTGCGGTCCAACAGGGTTGGTTCGATCCGACCGATCGTGAGACGATCAACCTTCATGCTGTCTATGGCCAGCCGTTCCCCACCTCCCCCGAGGACGATCCCGACTCGATCAGTCGACATCCGCCGACACTTGAAGCCGAGTTGGCCGAGATGACACCGGTTTCAGTACGGGACATGCTGGCGCTCGTCCGGGATCCGCGCTGGGCCGACGACAGTGCGGGCTATGGCCAAGTCGCCCACCTCCGACCGAATCAGATTCGTGCGTTGGGCACGCTCTGGGTCGCGGTGACCACGGCGAGTGCTGCCCCATGCATCCCTATCCCCATCGGCGCCACGGATGTTCCCCCGGCCTACAAACAGCATCGCTATCTGACCAAGGGATCGGCGACGACGTATCTCCATCCCGAATACGCTTCGATCGAAGCTACCCAGAGTGCTGTCAGGCTGTTCAAGCGGTTGTTCTATCACCTCAGCGAACACCCGGAGGAGCTACTGGGGCCGGTAACGGCCGCCATCGAGGCCTTCGAGACGGCGATGCTCGAACGCCAACCGGCGCACGAAACGGCGGTTCGGGAGTTGCTTGAGGCCGATAACTCCGCGGCCACCCGACGTCGCTTGACCGAACGACTCCACACCCGCTTGAATAACGGCCTCCGACTCGCCGAACAACTGCTTGCGGCTATCGAATCACCATCCGCTCCGACGTATGCAATCCGACTGCCCGACCGTGACCGTCCCGAAGGGGCAACCTGGCGACCCGAAAGTCAGTCGATGACCCATCCCCCTGATCTGGACCGGCGTCACGACCGGCCCCACTGTTTCGTTCCTCAGTTCGATTCCTACCCGCGTGCTCACGGGTCGTATGCCGATCTGCTCGAATCCACACCACTTCTCGACGACATCGATATCGATCCAACGGATAATGTGCCGACTGACTTTGACGGCTGATCGATGCGTAGTCAATCGGTTCGATACGTCTCGATGGCTGTCTCGTCGAGTTCGATCCCGAGGCCAGGATCGTCGGGTACGGTGAAGGTTCCACCGGCTGGTTGCCACGGCCCGTCATCGGCAACGAGCGAGGCTTCGGCGTGGAGGTTTAACACCCCAGTCGGATAGGTGATCTCGGGTGTTGCGACACGGAAATGGGCGTTCGCGGCGGTGCCGATCCCGAGTTCGACCATACTGCCCATAAAGCAGGTCAGCCCGTGGGCGTCGGCGACCTGAGCGAGCCCACGACCGCGGTACATGCCGCCGGTTTTCGCGAGTTTGATGTTCAGGATATCGGCGGCATCGCGGCGAGCGATCTCGGCGGCATCGCTCGGTGAGAAACAGGATTCATCGGCTAAAATCAGCGGATCGACCGCTTCCTTCACGCGTTTGAGTCCCGCGATATCGTCATAGGGGACGGGTTGTTCGACTAGCACCAGCCCGTCGTCGGCCGCCTCGAATTTCGGGACCATCCGGATCGCTTCATCGGCCGTCCAGCCCTGGTTGGCGTCGACCCGGATCCGGGCCTCGGGAACGGCCTCCCGGATCGCTGCGAGCGAATCCTGCTCGGCGGCCGGATCCGGGCCGCCGACTTTGATTTTGAACGCCTCGAAGCCGTTTTCGGCGGCGTATTCGGCTTCTTCCCGGGTCGTCTCGGTGTCCATGATCCCGATCGAGTAGTGCAGCTCGAAGGTCCGGTCCTCGATCGGTCCGCCAAGCAGATCGTACACCGGCCGGCCGTCACGCTTGCCCAGCGCATCATGCAGGGCCATGTCGATCCCATACAATGGGAAGGGTTCGCCCGCGATCGCCTGCTCGAGGTCTTCGATAATGCGAGCGATGTGATCGATCGACCGGCCCTCGAGGACTGGTGCGAGCGTCTCCTCGATGATCGCCCGACAGGCCGTTTGGTTCAGGCCGTGGGGCCAGTAGGGTGTCGGCGCGATCTCTCCTATGCCAATTACATCGCCATCGGTGTGCAAACGGACGACAAGGTGGTCGTATGCGCGATCGCCGTTGTCGCCGGCTGTCAGGCTCGTCTCATAGGCCGTTTCGACCGGGACCGACACCGGGACTACCTCGACACGTTCGATGTGCATAGCTTCCCGTTGTCCCCGCCGGGATAAAAAGTCGCCCTGGTTTTCCGTGACATCTACCAGTCATACGGTGACCGGACCACCGGCCGTCGATCAGTCCCAGTCGGGATAGTCGGCGTCGTCCATCGCGTCGATCGGGAACTGTGGTCGCCGGATTCGATCGTAGTCGTAGTGATTGGGGTTCATCGCAGCCAACCCTGGGGAGTCAATCGGAATGACGTGACTGGCCATCGGCTCGTAATCCGCCCGATAGTGGTTGGCGCTTTTGACGACCAAGACGTCCAGGCGCTCGGGTTGGATTCCCATGTGACGCCAGATCTCGGCGTCGAGGGGTTGGAGGCGGTTTTCGGTGAGGATCACATCCACGCCGTCCTCGTGGCCACACTGGAATCGGACCGCCCGGCCGAGATCGTTCGATGTGCCGGTGCCCATCGGACCGGTATTGACGTACTCGCCGTCGGTGATGGCCTTCACGTATCCACCGACATCTTCGATCGGATCGCCGAACCGATCGATCGCCTTCCCGCCGACGGTGAGCGTGATCCGGTTGCCGACACCGGCATCGACGCACGATTGGACCGCCTCCGGATCACACATGATGGCGAATCCGCCATCGGCGACCCCCTGATCGAGCAACGCGCGGAGAACCGGTGTCGTATCGCCGGTCCCACCGCCTCCGGGGTTGTCCCCGACATCCGCGAGCACGACCGGCCCGTCCTCGGGTTCGAGGTCGGCAGCCAGTTCCTTGGCTTGTCCAACGCCTTCCGACGGCGTCGGATAATCCTTGACGAACTCGTCACGCATCTCCCAGATGAGTTCGGCCATCTCCCGGGCGACGGCCGCGGCGGCGTCCGGATCGCCGTCGGCGACGATCGGCAACGAAAAGCCCATCTCGGGGATATCCGCAGCCGCGAATCCAGGGAAGACGTTGACCTTTCGGATCGCCTCGTGATCCTCGAGCTCGCGTGCCTTGGTCATGACCTCCGCCATCGGGCCTTCCCGCGTGTTCTGAGTCGGCGTGAACGCAAGCATTGGCGGCCGTTCGATATGCATCACGGGGTCAGTCTCGCCACGGATGGTTTCAAGCAGCAGTTCCATGCCGGTGGCGCCGGTATCGCCCATGTCGGTGTGGGGGTAGGTTTCATACGCGACCAGCGCGTCGGCAGCGTCGACCATCTCGTCGGTGATGTTGCCGTGTAAGTCGAGGGTGACGACGATCGGCACCGCCTCGCCGACGACCGCCCGGACATCGCTGATCAGCGGCCCCTCGCCGTCGTCCATCTCCTCGGGGACCATCGCCCCGTGTAACGGGAGGATCACCCCGTCGATATCATCAACGTGCTCCCTGGCGCCCTCGATGATCTTGCCGGTGTAGAACTCGTAGGCGTCCTCGGTGACGTACCCGCCGGGTGTCGCGCTCGCGGCCACCGTATGGATCAACTCGACGCCGGCATCGTCAGCCACTTCGATCACGCCGCCGATCCCCGTGTTCGTCCCGCGTAACTCCGCCGGCACGTCCTCGCCGAACCGCTCTAATCGCTTCTGGAAATCCTCCCGATCGGTCAATGTCGGTGCAAACGTGTTGGTCTCGTGTGAGAAGCCACCGACGAGAACGGTCTCGTTGGCCATGGGTTGGCTAACCCCTCGAATCGCCATAAAGCCGACCGCTCCGGAAATTGCTGCCCGTCCGCGCTGGCTGTATCGATCGCCGTATTACAGCGGTAGCGAGGCGAAAGTCCAGTCAGTCGCGCCGAAGCCGCCAGCGATCGATATAGAGATCCGTCGCCCGTCCGTCCGTGACATCGAAGGTCACGGGCGTACGGTCGCCGGCCGCCGTGACGGTGTAAAAGCGGTAGTCGGTCGGATCAGCGGTCTCCGGGAACAGCGGCATGGACTGCTCGCGTAGGTCGTTGTGCATCGTCAGTTCGAGGGTTCCGCCGTCCCGTTCGACGGTCGCATTCTGGAGGTCGCGATAGGCAGTGTATTCGCCGGTGACGGTCTTGAGCTTCTGACGAAGCCCGAACAGCGGGACCATCTCAGTCGGATCCTCCCCTTCGAGGATCGCCAGTGCGGCCTTGCCGATCTCGGCGAGTGCGTAGTCGTGAGTCGTGTTACAGCCGATGGCTACCCCCAAGTCGGTGTCTTTGAGGAAACCGAGATATCCTGTTGAAACACCGACGGAGCCGCTGTGGCCGACCAACTCGTCATCGAGATAGTCCTCGACCCCCCATCCGTACCCATACCGGTAGGTCGAGCCATCCAAGCGCTGATATCGGGTGGCGTGGGACTGATGCATCCGATCGAGACTGTCGGCATCCAACAGTGATGTCCCGTCGTAATCGCCACCATGCATGTTCATCTGCAGATACGCCGTCAACTCCGAGACACAGCTTAAGAGCCCGCCGGCGCCATAGAGGAAGTCACCGAAGGGAAACTCCGCTTCCACCGACGCACCGTCATCGCGGGTGTACGGCGTCATGCGGTCATCCGTTTTCTCGAACGCCGCCTCGCTGAACGTACTCCGGGTCATGTCCAAGGGGTCGAGGATATTGTCTTGAACGTACTCGGTGTAGGATTGCCCCGAGAGTTCACGGACGATTTCACCGAGGATCGTGTATCCCGAATTGTAGTAGAAAAACCGATCGCCCGCATCCGTCACCCGATCCGATGTCGCCCCACGGACGTACGCCCGGAAATCGTCGTGATCGCTGAGGGGAACCTCGATGGGGTCCCCGCCCATCAGCCGTGAGATCAACACGATCGCCTTTCCATCGCTTGGCATCCCTGAGGTGTGGGTGAGCAGTTGATGGACGGTGATTGGTTCACCGTCGACGGCGTCGAGATAGGGGACGTGTTCGGTCACCGGATCGGTCACATCGAGATGGCCCGCTTGGGCCAACTGCATGATCGACAGTGCGGTGAATGACTTCGTACAGGAGCCCATCCCATAGAGCGTTCGAGCGGTCGCCGGCGCGTTTGAGGAGAGATCACGGGCGCCGAATCCATCGGCGTAAATCACTTCATCCCCGTCAACGAGCGCGAGGCTGACGCCGGGGATTCGGTCCTCGCTCAGCCAGTCAGTGAGAAATGTCTCAAGTTCGGTCGCCGTTGCGGCCGGCAGATCGTTGACTGCAGCGTCCATACCTCCCGGCACACCCGGGATGATTAAATAGTGTCTGGGGCGGTCCTTACCCGGCGATGGTAGTGTAGCCGAAATAGAGTACTATCGTCGAGAGGACGGCAGCGACCGTCGCTTGGAGGACAATACCGACGGCACGCCGTCGATCGGCCCGCCGGGCCGAGGCGTCCTCAACCGATGTTGGATCTGCTGTATCAGTAAAACGATAAATCCCGGCGATTGCAAACCCGGCACAGAAATTCGCCCGCGCCTGGAGAATCCCCAAGAATCCGCCGAACAGGGGAACGGCCGCGAACAATAACACCCGTGTGGGTAACGAGAGCCCCACCACCGCGGCCACCAGGAGGGCTGCGGCCCCGAAGGTAAACCACCCGAATGTCCGTCGTTTTCGTTGTTCGTCCGAGCCGATATTACACCGGCCGGGCTGGTATTCGGTCGACATACAGGACCATAGGATATTAAAATACATTAATGGATTGACATCAAACGAGCGATGCGATACCTCTATAGTGACCGATTTATGTCTATTGGCAACGATGATACTGTCGGTCGGTGATCGGTTCGACTGGTCCTATCGGCATACGGCACTGCTGCTCTGTATCCTGTCGTATTTAGGGATCAGGTTCACTCAGCTGGTGATCAGTCCGCTTG
Organism: Halobacteriales archaeon; assembly: GCA_042219475.1. Classification (GTDB taxonomy): domain Archaea; phylum Halobacteriota; class Halobacteria; order Halobacteriales; family Hikarchaeaceae; genus Chewarchaeum. Next base: position 44,356 of record JBDGPX010000150.1, on the reverse strand, counting down.
TCCTCGATATCGTTGCAGCCTTCGGTACGACCCGGACGGCGATCGGAACGGCACTGACCGGGATGTGGGCCGCCTATGCCCTCGCTCAACTGCCGAGTGGATTCCTCACCGATCGGTTCGATGGTCGCCGGGTCGTCCTGGTTTCGTTAGTGGTCACCGGCGCAAGCGGCGTTCTCGCCGCGATCGCGCCGACGTTCTTGTTGTTTGGGAGTGCCGTCGTTCTGCTGGGAATCGGGGCGGGTCTCTACTATAACGCCGCGACCGCGCTGTTGACGCGGCTGTTCGAGGGATACGGCGCCGCGATCGGTACCCATCGGATCGGGAGTCAGCTCGCTGGTGTGGCCGCCCCGATCGCGGCCGTTGCCCTGGCGGTCCAGTTCGGCTGGCGGTGGGGGATGATCCTCGGTGGTCTCGTTCCACTCGGGGTGTTGGGCGGCTTTGCACTCGTCATCCGGTCACCCCAATCGAGTGAGAGGGTGGGGACGGCCGCGGTCAATCCTGACATCCTCGTGGCCATTATCCGCCGCCCAGCGATCGCGTTCACGACGGGGTTAGCAGTACTCGGGGAATTTACAGCGTTGGCAACGATGGCTTTCCTACCGGCATTCCTCCAGGAATTTCACGGATTCTCGACGGGTGCGGCCGGGAGGTTATTCGCCGGGTATTCCGCGATGGTCGGATTGGCCGGCCCGATCAGCGGTGCCGTTTCCGATCGACTCGGTCGTCAGCTGACGATCATCGGCACGATGCTGGCCGGCGTGACCGGCTATGGGCTCCTGACCGGCTTCCGTGGGCTGCCGATCGTCCTCGTGGGGACCGCCTGTCTCGGCATCGCGATGAGTTGGATCCCCCCGATCCAATCACGGATCATGGACCTCCTTGATGCCGGCGAGCGCGGTGTCGGCTTCGGTGCCGTGCGGACGATCTACATCCTGCTCGGATCGGTTGGAACGACCGTCGTCGGAACGGCGACCGATCAAGTCGGTTGGGGGGTTGGGTTCGGCCTCCTTGGACTGCTACACGGGATCGCGGCGACGTCGCTGCTCGTCAATCGGTACTTTGGATTGGAGCTCTGAGCCTGCGGGCGCCACCTATATGCCGGTCGCCCTCCCCTCAGCGAGCATGTCACTGCCACCGTCACGATGCCGGTTGTCGCCCGACTCCGGGGAGGTGTCGTTCCATGGCCGCTGAAGAGAGTCTGCTATCGGATGTCACCGTGCTGGACGTGACTCAGGTCGTCGCGGGCTCGTTCGCTTCGATGGCATTGGCGGATCTCGGCGCCGAGGTGATCAAGATCGAGCGCCCCGACGGCGGGGATATCGGCCGTTCGATGCCGCCGTTCGTCGGCGAGATGAGTTCGTACTTCAGCGCCGTCAACCGCAACAAGCGCTCGATAGCCGTCGATCTCTCGACGACGGCTGGCCAGGATGTCGTTCGTGACCTTGCGGCCGACGCCGATGTCCTCGTGGAGAACCATCCCGCCGGTCGGATGGAGAAGTTCGGGCTCGGGTACGAGGAACTCTCCACGGTCAATCCCGCCATCGTTTACTGTTCGATCACCGGCTTCGGCCAGACGGGCCCCTACGCGACCATCCCGGCGCTCGATATGATGGCCCAGGCGATGAGCGGCCACATGAGTCTCACGGGACCGCCCGAGGGCAAACCATACCGGGCCGGATTGCCGATCGGGGATCTGACGGGATCGATGTACGCGATCAGTTCGATTCTGGGCGCGCTGTATAAACGCGCGATCGGTGACGGCGATGGGCAGTATCTCGATGTCTCGATGACTGATGGCCTCATCGCGTGGTTGTCCGTCAGGGCCGGCTATACGTTCGCGACCGGTGAGGCCTATCCCCGGACCGGGAACGCCCTTGAGGAGTACGTCCCGTACGATGTTTTCGAAACCGCCGACGGGTACCTGGCGGTGATCGTCGCTACCGAAGCCCACTGGCGGAAGCTCTGTGCTGGCATCGATCGCCCGGAGCTAGCGGAGGACGACCGGTTTGCGACGATGGCCGATCGCCGTGCTAACCGGGAGGCAGTGACCGAACTCCTCTCGGAGGCCCTCGCCGAGCGATCCGCCATCGAGTGGTTCGAATCGCTGGCCGCCGATGGTGTCCCGATCGCACCCGTCTACGATACGAAAGAAGTGTGGGAAGACAACCACGTCCAGGCACGCAATCTCAAACAAGAGTTAGACGTGTCAGGCGAAGCCTTCGCCGCGATCGATTTTCCCGTCAAATTCTCGGCGACGCCGACCGATATCCGTCGTGGCGTTCCCAAGCTGGGTGAGGATACGCGCGAGCTCCTTCAGTCACATGGATACGGCGATGACGATATCGATCGACTCGTCGCGGATGGGGTGGTCGGAACGCCGGACGCCGCCGACGATTAGCGGTCCGACACCGCTACCGATTGTCTAGGAAACACCGAGGCGATCGGTTCAGTCGGCCGATCGAACCGGCCGGGATGGAGCAATCCGGCGAGATGTTCGAGCGAATCAACGAGGCGCGGGCCTGGCCGATTCATGTAATGATGGCCATCTATCGCATAGACTCGGTTCGCCTGTACGGCCGTGAGATCGGTCCACCCAGGTCGTTGCGTGAGGTCGCTGGCGTTGGCCATCGTCTGATCGAGCTCGAAGCCACACGGCGCAACGATCAACACGTCCGGATCGTACGATCGGATGGTGTCCCACTCGCGTGGTCGGGATCGATCGCCCGGATCAGCCAATCCGTATTCCCCACCGGCCAATTCGATCATCTCGGGAACCCAGTGCCCGGCGATCATCGGCGGCGCGGTCCAGTCGAGCACGGCCACGGTCGGGCGAGTATCGATCGTTGCCGTTGCGTGTTCGACCGTCTCGATCCGGGCTTGGAGCTCCTCGATTAGCTCTCGCGCTCGTCGTTCGACACCCGCGGCAGCTCCGATCCGTTCGATATCGGCGAGGACGTCGTCGAGACTATGTGGATGTGTGGTGATGATCTCCGTTTCTAAGCCCAGCTCAGCGACGCTCTCGCGAACGAGCGTATCATCGACCGCACACACGTCACAGATCCCTTGTGAGACGATCAGATCCGGATCGGCGTCCGCCAGCGCATCAAGATCGAGTTCGTAGACGCCGTCCTCAGCGACCGCATCCTGGACTTGCTGATCGATCTCAGCGGCGGTAGCCTCGGCATCGATCCGTGATTGATTGATCGCCGGCTTCTCGGCCGCCGCCGGCGGATAATCACACTCGTGTGAGACGCCGACCGGTTCCAGTCCGAGGGCATATACGATCTCGGTGGCCGAGGGCAGCAATGTTAATATACTAGTAGATTCTGTTTCGCCAGTCATCTAATTTTAGTCGGTTATCGTTCTCACGAGACAATAATCTAGGTGAATAACAAAATCTGAATGGTTCTTACCTGTACTTCTGCCGCGAGAACGTGTTTCGTTGATCTGGTCCTTCAGATCGTAGAGTTCGTCAAGCGTGATATCGTCGAGCCGACCCATCACTGGCTTATCCTCTCGATAAGCAAATTACTTTCCTAGTCACTATGAGTTCGGCACGCAGATCAACTCTCCCCAGTAAGGTGTCGTCGTGTAGCTGCTGGTCAAACGGCGCAGCCATACTCTCGTATTAATACCGTTGGAATAGAATGCTTTGGGCTATATAAACAGAGAGGATCAAAGTCGTCCTACGCATGCGATATTCGCCCCTTCCATCTTGCACGGCGTTCTTGACAGCTCTCAAACAGACCAAATCATCGGCTGACCAGAACGAGTGGCCGTCCCCATACGCCGTTGAAACGAGACTCCGGACCGTCAGTTGTTATCGCGACACCAGACTATAACTAGTTACACGTCTAATAGTGAATAACCACCATCCGAAAGACATCCGAAATGGTTTGTGCGATCACAAATGTTCTGACTGACATTGAACTACCGATGAATGATCGGAACGGCTGTTCCACGTATCCCCTCCTCTCGATACGTGTGTCCGTGATCGCTCGATGGACCGACTCCTATCGATGACGCTCCGCGGCGCCGTCCAATCCACGCTCGAACGCGTATTCCAGCGTTATCTGGGCCGGCCGTTCCCCGGGAAATACGAGCTCTTGGCGGGGATTTCCGCCGGTGTCTTGACACTCTCGTATTTGAGTTTGCTCTTTTACTTCGTCGACGTCGTCGGCGGCGTTGAGCTGTTCGTCGTCGAGATGGTCGTCGTGCTCATCCTCTCGTATGTTCTTTCCCAGCGAGTCCCGGTTCGATGGGCGGTCATCCTCGGAGGGAGCCTGTTGGTCATCGGCGTCGGGGTTTACCTCGCCCTGGCGCCGGCCGCGTACGTCAACATCACTCGGCAAATCACCGATACGATCGCGATCCTGACGGGGCTCTCGATCCTGCGGACCACCAACGCCGAAATCTGGACCCTGGCCGTTATGCCGGGGCCGGTTTTCGTCTCGTGGTTTTTCTTCTTCAGACGCCAGTACACCTACGGCGTCGCCGTTGGGGGCGCCACGCTGGGGCTGTTCGTCCTCAGTGGGGATGCTGGAACGGTATTAACGCTAGTTGGCGTCCTCGGGGCGATCGGAACGCTCGGGTTTGGCGACCTCGATCGGGGACTCCGGGGCCGCGACCGCGGGGGCGACTCCAGGGTAGGGCGGGTCGGGCGGTCCATCAGCCGACAACTGAGCCGGCGGATGTTCCTGATGGGTGTCGCGACCACCTCTATCAGTATCATCCCTGGCGACCGAACCAAACCCCTGTTGCTTGATTTCGGCACGCCGACGATGGAAGGCGGCCTCCTCTCGAATCCCGAACAGGTGAGCATCCCGGGAAGCGTCCGGCTCTCGCCGGCGGTCCGGTTTACCGTCTCGGCTGACCGTCCGGCGTTCTGGCGAGTTGGAGCCTATGATCGGTACACCAGTAGTGATTGGATCCGCACCGGGCGGTCACAGCCGTACACCGGACCACTTACCCGGCCGGAGGGCCGCCCCGAGCAGCTCCGTCAGGCCTTTCGGGCGGAGTCGGCGATCGATACGATGCCAGCGGCCTGGAAGCCGGTCGACGTCGACACACAGGCGACTGACATACGGGTCACCGACCTCGAAGGGTTTCGACCGACCGGCGGGTTAGAGGCAGGCGATCGGTACGACGTCGAAAGCTATCGTCCCTCGTGGTCACCGGAACAACTCCGTGGCTCTGAGCGGGACTATCCATCCGTTATCGAGAACCGCTATCTGCAGTTGCCCCAGAGCACCTCATCCCGGATCGGTGAGTTCACCAGTGATCTCCTCTCGTCCGTCGATAATCCCTACGATGCAGCGTTACGCATCAAGCGCTGGCTCGATACCAACAAGGGGTACTCCCTGGAAGTCGAGCGGCCGAACGATGACATCGCCGGGAACTTCATCTTCGAGATGAACCAGGGATACTGCGTCTACTTTGCGACAGCGATGGTCGTGATGTTACGAACACAGGGCATCCCTGCCCGGTTCGTTGTGGGATATACGCCCGGCCAACAGGTCGAGGACAACCGGTGGGTCATCCGGGGCTATCACTCCCACGCCTGGGTCGAGGTCTACTTCGAGGACGTCGGCTGGATCGAGTTCGATCCGACCCCCAGTACGCCACGCCGGGCCGCCGAAAGCACGCGCCTCCAACAGGCTCGGGTCGCCAACGAGGCCGGGATCGATACCAACGAGAGTGTCGATGTCGGTCCGGGGTCGGGATCGAGCTTAGCCGCACCCGGCGAGGAGGCCTTCGGGGACGAGTACGGGCCGGTCGGGGATACCTTCGTCAACCCCAACCGGTCAGAGAGCCGGAACGAGACTACGCCCGCCTCTTCGGGCGGTGAGATCGCTGCCGATAGAACGACCGATGCGACGGACAGTAGCGGCGGGACCGATCTCTCGCTCCCGGATCAGCGAACTGTCCTGTATGGGCTCCTGTTGATCACGGGTATCGGTATCGGGATCCGGCGGATCGCCGTCCTCGAGCGGCTGTATCGGGTTCTCTGGCTTCGTAAACCACCGACCGGATCAACGGTCGACCGCGTCACCGGCGCCTATGACCGGCTTGAATACCTCCTCGGCCGAGCCTACCGGGACCGACGTCTCGATGAGACCCCTCGGGAGTATCTCACGGCGTTACAATCACGGGATTTAGACAGCCGCATCGACGAGGTGTTCCGACTCTACGAACGAGCCCGGTACGGCGGGAATGTCGACGATGAGAGCGCCGACCGTGCGGTCCGGCTGACCCGTGAACTCATCAGACACTTCCGGAGACGGCGATAGCCCGAATCGTCGGACGAACATCGCCAGCAACCAGCGGCCAGTTAGGAAGTCTTTCCGCCCGGTGGCTGTGGATCGGAGACGGGACTAATGACCATCGCTGCACTTGGGAGAGAACTCATGCCATGTTCTAGCAAATAACAACCTTTTGAACCCGGAACCATTTGTGAAGAGCCGCAGAGATTTGTGTTGGCCCTCGATATCCCGACTTCATGACGAAACCAGTGTTCGATTTTGCGGCGGGTAAACCGTGGATCATCAACGAAGCGATGGAAGCCACAATGCATGAGACGATCGAAGAAGAGGGACCACGGTTCGCAACCGAGGCCCTCCGAGCCGAAGAGGTCAGACAGCTTCGGCGGGACCCGGATCTCCGCGCTCAGCTTCGAGATGCCTACGATGAGGCCGGGATCAATCTCCCAAGCGTCACGATGTCCGGCCGGGACCCGACCAAGCATTTCCTGGGCCCTGAATCGGTCCAGCGGGCGCTGTCACAATGGCATGCCCGCATCGACGCCATTGACTGGCTCAACAAAGTCACCTCGCCGGCGGAAGCACGTGCAGTCGCGGATCGCGATGAGGTCGGGGTGATCATCAACGTCCAGGATCTCGGTACCGCGATCGACGGCGATATCGACAATATCGAGCACCTGTACAATCAGGGAGTCCGACTCATGCAGCTGACGTACAACCGCCAGAACATCCTCGGGACCGGATGTACGGATCGTTCCGACGGAGGGCTCTCGTACTGGGGACTCGATGCGATCGAGCGGCTGAACGAGCTCGGTGCCGTCGTCGACCTGTCACACTGTGGCAAACAGACCACGCTTGACGCGATCGAACAGTCCGACGAGCCGGTGGCATTCACCCACACGTTCTGTGCGGAAGTCGCCGACCACGATCGGGCCAAATCCGACGAGGAACTCAAAGCACTCGCCGAAAACGACGGCTACATGGGGATCGTCGCACTCCGGTTCTTCCTGGCCGCTGGTATGGCCGAGCAAACCTCGATCGATATTTTCTTCGATCATCTCGAGCACGCTGTCGATATTCTGGGTGTCGATCGTGTCGGACTGGGATCGGACTTCGGTGAGGGCCACGACGTCGATTATCCCGACGAGCTACAGACAGGCGTCAGCGAGGAGGCCGGCTGGCGACCCGAACACGGTGTCGATAATCCGAGTCATTTCGACGAAGTCAAACACTACAGTGATCTGCACGTCATTCGGGATGGATTGGAAGATCGTTTTACTGAGAATGAAGTCGATAAGATCCTCGGCGAAAACTTCCTCTCGTTCTGGGAGCGTATCCAGTGAGCTGAACGTTTATTTTTTCACCCGGAGTGCCCCCGATGATGTCACGGAACGAGTACCTGCTATCGGAGTTGACCTGGGAGGACGCGGAGGCTGCCTATAAGCAGGCTGACTTTGTGGCCCTTCCGACCGGGAGTCACGAACAGCATTCGATCCATCTGCCACTGGCAGTGGACTCCATCCGGGCCGAGGAGATGACGAACGCGCTTATCGAAGCGGCCACCGATCACGGACTCGAGATCTATCGCCTGCCGGTGTTGCAATACGGTCAATCCGAACACCACATGCACTTTCCAGGCACCGTCTCGATCGCGCCACGGGTGTACGAGGATTCCCTCATCGAGATCGGCTCGTCGTTGGCCCGGCACAATGTCGATCGGTTTCTGATCGTCAATTGTCACGGCGGCAATCGGGCGCCGATCGATACTGCGGCGGACCGTCTCCAGCGTGAGTACGGGCTGCCAACCCACGTCATCAACTGGACGAGTTACGCGATGAAGTATCTCCAGGACGAATTCGAAGAGCAGTTCGGCGAATGGTTCGCCGGCGAGCTCCCCGAATGGGGACATGCGGGCGATCATGAAACCAGCATCATCGAGCTGTACCGACCGGATCTCGTCAAGGAGGATAAGAAAGAAGACCAGTCACAATACCCGAAACCGAAAACCCGCTCATACGAATACTTCGAAGAATTGACCGACCAGGGAGGGTTGGGGGATCCGCGGAACTCCGATCCGGAGTTCGTCGAACGGATGATCGAGGAGGCGACGACACATATGCTCGAGGATCTCCGTGCCGACATCGATGACAGGGAATAAAGTATCCACAGTTGACGGTGATCGAGATATCCTTCACTGCGGCGTTTCGTCCCCTATAACGGCGTCGTCACTGAGTGACAGCTCACGGCGGCAGTATCCCTCAGCACGGTTCATCCCCAACGTAATCGAGACAGCTGTGTGTGATGACTCAGGGTGGCGATCCAGTTCGTCGGTACCCTGTCCAGTTGGCCGAAGAGGAAACACCGATAGGGGATGGCCCGCAACCCGGAGTCAGATACGTGCCCTCCATACCGAACCCCATCCGGTTGATCATCCTCTGGATCGGGCTGGGATTGGCCCGATTCGATTTCGTCGAGGCCAGACGTGTCGACCGGACTGTCGATCTCGCCTGGCCGCGGATCGTAACGGGGTTGGCCCGGATGTCGAAAAACGCCGTCGACGTCGCGATGGTCGGCATCGGCGTCGGCTCGGCAGCGATCGCTGGGGTCGGCTTCGCCGGCCCCTATTGGGGGGCGGCCTTTACTATCGGTGGCGGGCTCGCCGCCGGGACGATCGCCCTCGTGTCCCAACGGTATGGGGCCGGCAAGTTCGATCAGCTCGGGCGGGCCGTCCGTTCGAGCGTGCTGTTGGTCGTCGTTATCTCAGTGCCGATTGCTGTCCTGTTCTGGACGGTACCGACTCGATTGATCGCGCTGTTGACCGACGATGCGGAATCGATCCGATTGGGCGCGATCTACCTCCGTATCCTCGCCTTTGGGGTGCCGTTTGCCGGATTGAATCTGATCGGCAGCCGCGTTCTCATCGGCGCCGACGACGCCTGGATCCCGATGATCCTCCGCGGTGGCGGGGCGATCATCAATATCGCGCTCAACGCGATCTTCATCTTCGGCCTCGGGATGGGGGTGGCCGGCGCCGCGACCGGAACGGCCCTCTCGAACGTCGTCGTCACGGCCGGGTTCACGATCGGGCTGATTATTGGACGCCTTCCCGGGACTGGCGAGTTTCCGGTTACGATCTCGCCGATCGGCACCTACATCCACCGAGAGACGATCCGGGATATCATCACGATCAGTCTGCCTGTCGTCGGTCGCAATATGGTGTGGACGGTCGCCCGCTTCCCGATGCTCGCCTTCGTCGGGCTTTTCGGCCAGAATGTCGTCGCCGCTTACATCATCAGCCGTCGGATCTGGGGGCTGATGAACGCGCCCGGTTGGGGCTTTGGGTTGGCGGCAAGCAGCCTCGTCGGTCAGTCGCTGGGCGATGACGATGAGAGCTTGGCCGAGGCCTACGGTCGGGATATCATCCAGCTCTCCGTTGCGACCTATACACTCGCCGCAGCCGTCGTATTCGTCTTCGCAGAACCGATCGTACGGCTCTTTATCGAAAGCAGCGAGACCGCCACGATCGCGATCGCGGTGCCGCTGGTCTATGCTGCCTGTCTGGCGGTGATCGCTCAAGGTGTCACCAGTGTCGCGGCGGGGGCGCTTGATGCGACCGGCGACACTCGGTGGCCGTTCTACAGCCGGACGATCGGGATGTTCGGGCTTGCGCTCCCGTTGACGTATCTCGGCGCGACGACATCCCTCGGGATGATGGGGCTGTATCTGGCGTATTTCGGCCAGACGATCGTCCCCGCAGCGATCAATTACCACCGGTTCTCGACGGGGAAATGGAAGGCGATCAGCCGGCAGTACCGTCCGGAGACATCCTCGGGTGACGATTGATTAATACCCGAACGGATCGGCGCCGAGCCGCGTCGAAACGACCACAACAACACTCACAACTCCGACGAGACTGATCGCGATCAACGGAGTGGTGCGATCGGCGATCGTTCCACCGGTTGCCCGGGCCAGGAAATACAGCAAGGCATACACCATCGAGACGCCGCTGAGGAGCGTCGCCCGGCCGATCGACGCGATCTGCTCGTTGACGAAGGTCGTGGCCAAGGTTTCGGTGGCCGTGTTGAACCCACGGGAGACGAAAAAGGCCGGCAATGCGATGATCGGGAGCGGAATCGTCGTCAGCAACAGGAGACTAAATCCCGCGGGGGCGAGCAGAAACCATTTGGAAATACCGACGGCTCGTTCGATCGACGACGCCAACCAAGATCCGGCGGCGGCTGTTCCCATCAGACCGGCATACAGCGGCCCGAGTGACGATGGACGAAAGCCGAGGTCGGTCGCGATCGGTTGGACGAACACCTCGACGGTTTCCGGGACGGCGAGGACGATCCCCGACATCAGTACGAAAAATCGAAGCCGCGGCACCGTCACGATCGTCCGGAGGGTTTCTCTTGCCGCTACGAGCGAAAACCGGTCTTGGGTGCTGGTGATCTCTGGAACCGGAAGTGTACTCACCACGGCGGCAGCAACCGTCGTTGAGATGGCCGCCGCAAAGAACGGGGCATCCTGGTTGAATTCATAAAGCACGCCACCGGCCAGGGCCGTTGTGGCGGCCGAGAGATAGAACATGCCCGTTGATCGGCCACGGATCCGGGTAAACGCCGCCGTCGCGTCGTGATCGTCCAACAGGTCATAGAGCCATGCGTCGCCAGTTCCTGAGCGGAACGTGCCCGCGAACCCCCAGAATCCGTAAATCACGACAAACGCCACGAGCGTTTCCGAAAGGGCAAACCCGACGTGGGTAACCGACAGCAACAGCGAGCCGACGATGAGGCCGTTCCGGCGACCGATGCGATCTCCGATGTAACCGGTCGGGATTTCGCCGGCGAGCCGCCCCAGAAAGAACGCGCCGGTCGCCAGCCCGACGTCGGCGAGATCGAGTCCCTGAGCCAGCGCGTAGATCGTGATGATCGGATAGACGAACCCCTCGGCGGCAAACGCACGATAGAGATAGTAGCGATAGATAGCCCCCGTCGGCGTCGACATACGGGATCGCCGTCGGAGGCGCTGTTGAAGCTACTGGTTTCTCAGTTGCCATCACCGAAGGGCTATTACTACTCGGGAACGCGGCGGGTGGTATCGATGCCGACACCAGATGTTACCGATTACTATCGACTCACCCAGCTGACAGCGATCGCGGTCTCGCCCGATGGCGATCGAATCGCGTTCATCGCCGATGAGTTCGATGAAGCGGCCGATGAACGCCGTCGTTCGTTGTTCGTAGTGCCCGCGGACGGTAGCGATCCGCCACACCGACTGACCCGTGTATCGGATGCCCAGTCGCCGGCCTGGAGCCCCGATGGCTCGAAGCTCGGGTTCATCGCCGAACGTGATACCGACAGCGATCTCCGAGTCGGCCCCGCCACAGACGACGAGATCGATGAGAATGGAGACGAGGACGACGAACAGATGGCCCAACTCTGGGTGTTCGACATGGATCGCGGCGGTGACGCCCGCCAGATCACCGATTTCGAGGAGGGGGTTCGTGAATTCGACTGGGGCCCACACGGGGAACAGATCGTCGTCTCCGCTCGTGATCCGACCGATGCTCAGCAGGAACAACTCGAACAGCGCCGCGATGATGGCCCGATTGAGGTCGATCGGCTCCAACACAAATACGATGGCCAGGGCTGGCTCGATAACGTCACGACCTATCTCTTCGTCGTCGACCTTGACAGCCGAGAGACCACACGGCTTGATGACGCCTACGGTGCCGGCGCCGCCGAACCCGGTACCGGACTCGCTCCGGCGTGGAGTCCTGTCAGGGAGACGATCGCGTTCCTCTCGAACCGAACCGAGCGACCGGACGATTCGACGGTCATGGATGTCTTTACGATCAATCCTGACGGCAGCGGCTGTACCCAACTCACCGAAAGCGATGTCAGCGCCACCGGCATCGAGTGGGGACCGGATGGGAACCGGCTGGCGTTCGCCGCGGGCCATCCGGACGATGGCTACGAACCAACGCAGGTGTATGTGGCCAGTCGTGACGGAGACTATCGGAGTCTCTCGGCGGATCTCGATCGAACCCTCGATTGGGGAACACCAATGGCCTGGACCGATTCGGAGACGATCCTCGGCGTGATCGGCGATGAGGGGCTCAGTCGACTGGCTCGATTTCATACCGACGGTGATGTCGACCGGGTTTTCGACGGACAGGGCCGCGATCGAACCATCGGTGGCTTCGATCTCGGCGGCGGGACGATTGGCGTCATCATCTCCGATCCACAGGCTGGCGTCGATGTCTACTCGATGCCTGCTGAAGATGTCGATGCCGATGGATCCGATCCCGATCCGCTGACCCGACTCACGGCCATCAACGAGGAACTCCTTTCGGACTATGAGGCCCCAACCCACGAACGGTTCACCTTCGAGAGCGAGGGTGAATCGATCGAGGGGATCATCTATCACCCGCCGGGAGCCGATACGGACGATACGCCGCCGCTGATCGTCATTCCCCACGGCGGTCCGATCTCCTTCGATGCGCCGTCGTTTGGCTTCGAGCGCCATTACTGGCTGAACCAAGGGTACGCCGTCCTCGTCGTCAATTTCCGGGGCAGTTCCTCGTACGGTCATGCGTTCGCCAGTGCCATCAAGGGGGATTGGGGCAATCACGAGAGTACGGATGTCATCAACGGCATCGAGACGGTGCTCGATCGTGGTTGGGCGGATCCCGATCGCGTATTCGTGACTGGGTTTTCCTATGGCGGTGCCCAAACGGCCTACATCCTCCGGGACTCCGACCTCGTGGTCGCGGGTGCGGCCGAACACGGCATCTACGACCGGCACGCCTACTTCGGGACCGGCGACTCACACGCCCGGATGGAACGGGAGTTCGGTCGTCCGTGGGAGAACCTCGATACCTATCGTCGGGTCTCGAGTATCACCGATGTCGATGCGATCGATGATCCGCTCCTGATTACGGCCGGCGAAAATGATTGGCGGTGTCCGCCGACCCAGGCCGAACAACTCTACGTCAGCGTCAAAAAACAGGGCGTTCCCGCCAAACTCGTGATCTATCCGGACGAACACCACAACGTCACGAACCCAAACCGTGCGATCCACCGACTGCGGGAGATCACCGAGTGGTTCGAGACCTACGATCCGGCCATCGAGTGATTCTCACTCCGGGGGCCGCGTGAGGTGGGCAGTCACCTCGACGGGTCGCCAGCTGATATAGAGAAAGTACGCAAGGGCGATGAACAGGCCAGCGGCGAACATATAGAGCCCGTTCCAGAGGCTCCACATCATCACCAGAACCGCCCCGACGAGCATCGTACGGGTGAGGATGAACCCGAGCAGACTGCTGAGGGAGTCCATAATTGTACATGATCGAATGGGATGGATCAATAAAGCGCTTGTGACAGTCCAGTCAGCACCCCGTTAGGTGGTTTGCCGGCTCCGGGTGCACTTCCGTGGCTATGGGATTCGACCGAAAGGGTTAGTGGTCTTTCCTGTGAGCCATCAGCCATGCAGCACGTCAGATTCCGTGATCCAGCTGGGTCAGTGCGTACCGGCGAGTGGACCGATGACGGCATCGTCTTCGCGGGAACAACCCACGATCCAGCGGATGTCCAGGTGCTTCCGCCGACCGACCCATCGAAGATCGTCTGTATTGGCCTCAACTACGCCGATCACGCTGATGAGGCGGATTCGGAGATCCCCGAGCGACCGATGCTCTTCCTGAAGGGGCCGAACACCCTCGCGGCCCATGGGGACACCATCTCGCTACTCGAAGGCAAAGATCGAATGGATTACGAGGCGGAATTGGGCGTCGTCATTGGCGAACAGTGCCGCCACGTCGACGCGGCCGATGCTATGGACGTCGTTCAGGGATTCACCGCCGCCAACGACGTCTCCAACCGCGATGATCAGTTCGATGAACAGAACTGGATTCGCGGCAAGGCCTTCGACAACGCGTGTCCGGTCGGTCCGACCGTCGCGACACCGGACGAGGTCCCATCGGACGCCAGTATCGAACTCCGTCTCAACGGCGAGACTAAACAGGACTCCTCACGCTCGAAGCTCCTGTTCGACATCTCGGAGCTGATCGAGGAAATCACGACGTATCTGACCCTCGAACGGGGAGATATCGTCATCACTGGCACCCCCGCCGGCGTCGGTCCTATCGAGGCCGGAGATACCGTCGAGGTCGACATCGAGGGGATCCCGACGCTACGCCACGACGTCGCTGCCCCCTGACGTGGCTACTCTTCGAGGGGATCGAACTGAACGCGTCCCCCGTCTTTCGTTTCGGGGAACAGCTTCCCGGGATTGAGGGTATCCTTTGGATCGAAGGTCTGTTTGATACCGCGCATGAGTTCGACCCCTCGCTCGCCGTGTTCGGACGGGAGAAATTCCCGTTTGCCCCGACCGATCCCGTGTTCCCCGGTCGCAGTCCCGCCGAGCTCGAGGGCGCGATCGACGATCCGGTCCATCAGTTCCTTGCCGAAGGCGATGTCATCGGGATCATCGGGATCGACCAACACGGTGTAGTGAACGTTGCCGTCACCGGCGTGTCCGAAGGCGGGGATCAGCCGGTCGTGTTCGTCCGCCAGCGAGCGGATATGCCCGACGATCGTCGAGTACTCGCCCATCGGCACCGTTACGTCCCCGAACGTGAGCATTTTCAGCTCGTCCCGATAGCGGCCAACCGCGTTCGCGAGATCGCTTCTGGCCTCCCAGAGCCGTTCCATCTCTGCTGGATCGCTCGCCATGTCCATCCGGAGGAGGCCATGGGACTCGAAGATCGATCGACAGCGATCGACTTCCGTGTCGATCGAGTGGGCGGCGTGGAATTCCAAAAACACCATCGGTGCGTCGGGCAGATCCAGCCCGAAGTCCTCGTTGGTGATCCGGGCCGACAGGGGATCGATGAGTTCGATCGTGGCGACGTCGATACCCGACGTGATCGCCTCGGAGATGGCTTCCGTCGCGGCGGTCACCGAGTCGAAGACGGCCCGGCCACCGCGGATCTGGTCAGGGGTCGGCGTGACCTCGAGCGTGGCCCGCGTCACCACCCCGAGGGTGCCCTCGCTGCCGACGATGAGGTCCTTCAGATTGTAGCCGCTCGAGGATTTCTTCGCTTTGCTCCCGAGTTCGACGACGCTGCCGTCGGCGAGCACGACTTCGAGTTCGCGAACCCATTCATGGATCTCGCCGTACTTGACCGTGTTCGCGCCGCTTGCATCGTTGGCGATCATGCCGCCGATCGTCGAAATGTCGGCTGACTGTGGCATCGGCGGGAAGAAGAGGTCGTACTCCTCAAGCGCCGCGTTGATTTGGCTCCCGATAAGCCCGGGCTCGACATCGATCTGGAGGTCGGCGGGCCGGACCGTCTGGACGCTGTCCATTCTAGTGAGATCCAGGCTGATCCCGCCGCGAGTCGGGATCGGATTGCCCTCGAGACTCGTTCCCGCCGCATATGGCGTCACCGGGATCTCCCGTTCGTTCGCCGCCGCAAGCACTGCGGCGACATCGGCAGTCGATTCGGGATACACCACTGCCGTCGGTGGAACACCGTCCGCCTCGTCGGTTCCCCAGTCGGTGGCGTATTCGGAACGTACCGTCTGGTCATCGCTGTATTGATCGTTCGCCATTCCGAGGTCGGCCAGGAAATCGAGATCGGCGGCCTCAGCCATTATCGGCTCAAATGGCCGGTATCCCCTTGGATGTTTCCGCGTGATGAGAGCGCACGAGATGGAATCTTCAGAATTTGATCGTCAGCGGAACCGTCCCAACATCCGGTAGTCGTGGTCGGGGGTGTACCGCCGGAACAGCAGGCTGTTCGAGAGCACCGAGACCGACGACAGTGCCATCGCGCCCGCCGCGAGGACCGGTTGTAAGAGCCCCAGGGAAGCTAGTGGGATCATCGCCGTGTTGTAGCCGAGCGCCCAGAAGAGGTTCTGTTTGATCTTCGCGAGGGTCCCTGCCGAGATCCGGATCGCCTTGAGGATGTCCGCCGGATCGTCGCGCATCAACGTCACGTCGGCCGCCTCGATCGCGACGTCGGTTCCCGAGCCGATGGCGACGCCAACCGACGCCGCCGCCAGCGCCGGTGCATCGTTGACACCATCGCCGACCATCATCGCCTCGCGGCCCTCGGCCTGGATATCATCGACGGCATCGGCCTTGTCCTCTGGGAGCACCTCCGCCCGGACGTTGCCTGCCGGAATCCCAACTTCCGCGGCGACGGCCCGAGCCGTCCGCTCGTTATCACCGGTGATGAGCATGACCTCCAGACCACGATCGGCCAACGATTCGACGGCCTCCCTCGCGGAGTCTTTGATCGTATCGGCAACCGCGAGGACACCGATGAGTTCGCCGTCGAGCGCGACCAACATCGCGGTCTTGCCATCGGATTCGAAGGTCTCGAGCGTGTCCATCGCCGGCGTGGGATCGATCCCGTTGTCACGCATGAGCTTCCGGTTGCCGACCAGAACCTCGCCACGGTCGACCGTCGCCATCACGCCATGTCCGGGCACGTTCTCGAAGTCACTCGGCGAATCGACGTCGAAGCCTCGGTCGAGGGCCCCCTCGACAACGGCTTCGCCAAGCGGGTGTTCGCTGCCAGCCTCGGCCGTTGCGGCGACTTCGAGGACGGTCCGCTCGTCGATCGCAACGAGTCCACCGTCCGCGGCTGTCTCACCGCCGTCGGCGGCCCGTTCGATCACGGCGACGTCGGTTAGCTGCATCTCGCCAGTCGTGAGCGTCCCAGTCTTGTCGAAGACGACCGTATCGACGTCCCGGACCCGTTCGAGGACATCACCACCTTTGAACAGGACACCGTTGGAGGCGGCGATCGCCGTCCCGACCATCGTCGCCGCCGGCGTCGCGAGCCCCAGCGCACAGGGACAGGCGATCAATACCGCCGACGCAAAGACGATCACCGCGAACTCGAAGATCGATACTGTACCGCCAGCGACGACCGGGCCGCCGGCGACGGGCGTCCACAGTGGCAGCGACTCGACGGCCGTCGCGAGCGTTTCCGGGAAGAGATACCACACCGACGCCCAGAACAGGGCGTTGACGATGACCGCCGGGACGAAGTAAGCGGAAATCCGGTCGGCGACGCGTTGGATCTCCGGTTGTCGTGACTGGGCGTCCTTGACCATCCTGACGATCTGCTGGAGGGCCGTCTCCTCGCCGACCTTCGTTGCCTCGACGATCAGCACGCCGTTTTCGTTGATCGTCGAGCCGATGACCTCGTCACCCTCGGATTTCTCGACCGGAACGGATTCCCCAGTCACCATCGATTCGTCGACCGCGCTCTGGCCCTCGATAACGACGCCGTCGGTGGGGACCCTCTCGCCGGGACGGACCTTCAAGCGGTCGCCGACGTCGACCTCCTCGATGGGGACCTCCCGTTCCTCGCCATCCTCGATGATCGTGGCCGTATCCGCCTCCATTTCGAGGAGTCGACGGATGGCCTCGCCGGCCCGGCCTTTCGAGCGGGCTTCGAGATAGTTGCCGAGGGTGATGAACACCAAGATCAACGCGGCGGTGTCGAAGTACAGCCCGCCTTCGATGAGCCCCACGAGCCTGGCCACGGAGTAGAGATACGCCGTCGAGGAGCCAAGCGCGATGAGAACGTCCATGTTGGCGGTTCGGTTTTTGACCACCGCTGTGTAGGAGTTCACGTAGAACTGCTTTCCGAGGACGATCTGGACTGGCGTTGCAAGCAAGAAGGACATCCACCCGAACTCGAAGCCGAAGATCCGTTCGGGCAACAGTCCTGGCATGAACAGTTCGGCAACCATGAAGCCGACCAGCGGTGTCGACAGGATGGCACCGAACGCTACAAGCCGGCGCTGATGGGTGATCTCCTGCTGGCGGGCGTCCTCGCGCCGTTGCTGGACTGTCCCATCGGTGTCATCGGCACGTTCGCGGACCGGCGTGTAGCCCGCGTTCTCGATGGCGTCGTAGAGAGCTTCCCGATCGACATCGGCCGCCGGATTGTACTCGACGACCGCCTCGTCGGTTGCGTAGTTGGCCTCGACATCGATAACGCCTGACACCGAGCCGATCGCCCGCTCGGTGGTTTCGGCACAGTTGGCACACGACATATCCGTGATGCCGATCGTGAGCTGCTCGCGACGCGGTGAGTATCCCGCGTCCTCGATGGCCTCGTAGATCGCCTCAAGCGACACCGCGTCCGGATCGAACGTCACGGTCCCCTCGTCGGTCGCGTAATTGACCGACGCGTCTTCGACGCCCGCCAGTTCATTGACGGCCTCAGCGACCGTCGCCGAGCAGTTGGCACAACTCATCCCCCCGATCTCGATCCGTTCAGTCCGGCTCATGCGGCGTGATCACTCGCTTGAATAGTTCTACGGGTGCCTGACTCATTGGCATTGCGCCTTCAAAACCTAGGTATATCGGGTCGTTTGTTGGACAATCATCGGGTCGTCGATCGATTTATGCCGATTCCTTCATCGATTCGTAGCGATCGACGAAATTCGATTGACAGGATTCACAACAGAAGTGATAGATGGAACCATCCAGGCGGACGGATTCGCCTTCGCTGGTCACGCGGTTGCCACATTCATCACACGTAACGGCGAATCCAGCGGCCTCGAGATGGGGCTGCCATTCCGCACTCTCGAGTAATCGCACGTCGATTCCAGCGATGGCGTCCATCTCGACCTCCTCGGCAAGCAGTTCGCGGACCGCACCATCGACGATCCGCCCTTGGAACAGCACGTTGCCATCAGCGGTAACAAAGACGTGTTCGACCGGATCCAGCGTGGCAACGCTCTCCTGGACGGATCCGGTTGCACCGGGTTCGACGGTGAGATCGACGATGACTGGAATCCCTTCCTCAAGCATTCCACGGTTGAGATCGACGGTGAATCGACGGATGACGCCGTCTTCCCGGAGTCGATCGATCCGATCGGATACCGACGGCGCCGAGAGCCCGACCTCATCCGCGATCTCACGATACGGGCGACGGGCGTCCGCGACCAGCAATCTGAGAATTTCGAGATCGGTTTCGTCTAAATCGCGCATAGCTACACAACGCTTCGATGTCTTAATTTTGTTTGTGATCTATAATCGGGAAAGTGGCTTATATTCTAAAACAATCCTCCCGATCGGGCACGGTTTGTTAGGAACAAGGCAATTAAACGAGCCACACAAACAACCGCCCATGACGATACAGATCACAGTCGAAGGCATGAACTGTGAACACTGTGAACAGACCGTTGTTGACGCGCTCGAATCGCTCGACGGTGTCGAGAGGGCAAGCGCGGATCGGGAGACCGATTCGGCGACGGTCGAAGGAACGGTTGCGCCCTCCATTCTGGTCGACACCGTGGCTGACGCGGGCTACTCCGCAACCGTCTGAGCTGACCGGTTGACGGTTCGCCTCCTGGATGCATCGAAACACCGAAGACCTGACTCGGCGAACCCATCGGTAGAACCCTGGCAATGGCACTCGCGGACATCATCGACAGCGTCGAAGGGGCACGCAAGACGCTGACGATCGTAAACCATACCGGTCCTGATCGGATGATCGACGCGATCGAATCTTACTTCACCGTTCAGAACGTGACCGTCGAGACCGTCACAACACCGGCTGGAACGCCCGAGAGCTTCGCTATCCTCCACGACGGCGAGACTCTCGAAGCGGCCGGCTCGGTCGCTGAGCTCTATCAGGCGGTCTCGTTCGGCGATGGCCTCCTCGAGACGGAGGAGTTCGACCGCACGTCGTATCCGGAGCTGTTGACTCACGTTGACAATACCGCGTTCAGTACGTACGATAAACGGCGGATGATCATCGCCTCGCGGGAGATCGAGGAAACCGCTTGGCACGAGGGGACACCGTTTTTCGATTCCGCTACTGATCCCCAACTCTCCCTCTACAGCGGCTTTCAACGCCTCTCGTTGTTCCGCGATCAGCGCGATCTCTACTCACAACTCGTCGATCGAGGTATCGACGTCCATGTCTATGGTTTGCCTGACTGGACGCCATCTGAATCGCTCGATGTGACCCTCCATCCCGAAGACGATCCGGAACTCGGCTCGGTGTGGTTCGTCGTCTTCGACGATCGGGAGGACCCGACCAACAGCTGTGCATTACTCGCCGAGGAACGTGGGGAGAACGAATACACAGGGTTCTGGACGTACCGACCCTCACTCGTCGAACAGATCGTCGAGTACGCCCGTCGAACCTGGCACTGAACTGAGTCCGAGTATTTGTATCGCGATCAAGTCGACATGGTTTCCGTTCGATCTGCCGGGACGAATTACTCGATACCCGTTTGCTTCCTCGGGAAGTTCGGTTACACGCCGGAAGAGAACCGGAGTGTGGAGTCCCACCTGACAGCTGCCATCGCGAACATCACCCACACGCCGCCGATCGCCACATACTGAGATCGCTTCGCCGACTGATGTCGGCTAAACCGGGGATCTACTGACAAGCCTCGCCGTTCACGACGAGGTAGCTGATTGGCCGGGATGCGCGGTTTTATGCGCTTACCGAACGCCAACCGCGTAGCGTGACGCGACTGGGCGTGTTCTCCGAGAAGCGTGGCCAGCGCCGTGCGATCGCGATGGCCGGAATCGCGCGGGCGGCCAGTGGCGGGATGCTCGGGACAGCCCTTGCGGTGTATGTCGGGCGGGACGGTTCGCCGTTGGCGGTGAGCATGCTCGCGACGGCGTTCTTCTTGAGTACGATGGTGTTCGCCCCATTCTGGGGGACCCTTGGCGATCTCATCGCACGGCGGCGGCCGCTGTTGGTCCTGATCAGCATCGTGATCACCGTATTCGCGGTCGCATTCACACTGATCGATGGAGTGTGGGGGCTTGTCGGACTTCGTGGGTTCTATGCGGTCTTTGCGGTCGGATTCAGCCCATTGATGCTCTCGATCGTCGGCGCGATCGGGGGGCCGGAACGG
>JBDGPX010000150.1:0-23168 GCA_042219475.1 Halobacteriales archaeon | reverse complement strand
CGACGGTCAACTCGATCTGGTCGGCGGCCTCCGTTCGGCGGGGGCGGTCGGCGGGGTTTTTCGGGAGCGCGCAAGCCGCCGGGGATATGGGCGGCCAAGCTCTGGTTGGGGTATTGCTCGGACTTCTCGCCCCGTCAGGGTTGTATCTCGCTATCGCGGCGATCAGTCTGCTCGGGACCATCGTCGTGACGCAGATTACCGAACCGATCGCCGCTGAAGAGGAATCCGATCGCCCGTCACTTCGCGAACTCAGTCGTCAGGCCCGCGGACGTGTGCTTCCGACCCCCACCGAGCGGGCTATGTTACGGGATTCCGGTTTGGGTTGGCTCTACGTCGGGTTAGCCCTCCGACACCTTGGCGTGAAAGGCATCGGGAGTTTGATCCCGATCTATCTCGTCGCCGAGGTCGGTACCTCTGAGGCGATGATGGGACTCCTCCTGACCGTTAGTCCGGCCGCTCAGATCGGACTGATGGCTCTGCTCGGCCAACAGGCCGACATCGGGAGCCGGAAGCAGTTGATCGTCTTTGGGATTATCGCGAGCGGGCTGTATGGGATTCTGTTGGCGGTCGCTGTCCTGCCGGCGGGCATGGCGTTCCGGCTCCTGATCGCTGGTGGGAGCTTTCTGGCTATTGCGGCTGGATTCTCGGCGATGGATATCGGGGTGATCGCGGTGATCGGTGACCTCGTTCCCGCCAGCCGTGAATCGGCGTTTCTCGGGCTTCGATCGACGGCCGCCGGTGTCGGTGGCGTGATTGGTCCACTCTCTGTCGGCATACTGGCCGTTCTGGTGGGGTATGGGATCGCCTTCACGATGGCTGGCGTCTTCACCGCCCTCTCAGCGATCGTTATCGTGCTAAAGGTCCCTGAGACGACAGGTGACAAGGGTTCCTTGTCCGCTAACGCACACTCCAGCGGCGTCGAGACCCAAACCGATCTCGCTCGCCTTTCCCAGCTCCATCAGCAACGACGGGCTGTTCACCCGGTTGATGACAACTGACGTTGCTTCGTCACTCCTTCCGCCATCTGAGGCCACCTGATAGCGGGCGCCAAAGATGATCGAATCGAACCTATCACCGATTCATAATAACTTAATGGCCGGTAGCCGACCATCCGGCGGGTATGACTGGACTCGTCTTCTTTGGCACCAGCCAGCTTGAGGAAACAGTCGCGTTCTACACAGAGGAGGTCGGCATGGAAGTCTGGCTCGAACAATCCGAGTGTACGATCCTCAAATTCGACAACATGCTCCTTGGGTTCTGTGAGCACCAAGAGGCCGAAACCGAGGGGACGATCACCTTCGTCAGCGAAGACCGCGATGGGGTCGATGCGTGGTACGAGCAGTTCGCGGATCGGGCCGAGGACGAACCGAGGGTCAACGAACCGTTCGATATCTACAATTTCTTCGCCCGAGATCCGGAAGGACGATCGATCGAGTTCCAGACGTTTCTGCATCCGACGGATCCGGTTTGACATCTCCCCTACCTTGTTCGCGCCCCATTCGGGACGTCTGATTGCGCGCGCATCGGATATCCATCCCAGCGACACGACGAGAGTCGAGCCGATATCTGAGTATTCGTACCGGTAAGTAGCGATCGTACGTCCTTGTCGGATATCGATCGGAAACGAAACCGTCTTTTTACGGACCAATCCGAGGGTGTAGACAACCGTTCGGATAGTATCTCCATCGGGATGTTCACAGGTGATCCATGAAATATGATACGCGTGTTCTCGGTTGATTAAGGGAATACAGTAATACCAGTCATGTCCGTGTGGGTGAGGATATGTGGAAAATCTGCAGAACCACCAGTTACTTTTAATAGTGGCTCACGAATCGGTGCCTGATGGATCGCCGTACGTTTCTGACGCTGTCGACATCTGGCATCTTGAGTGCCCTGACTGGATGTTCTATCGGCGCCCAGGGCGATTCCAGATTCACATCGACAACTACTGAAATCACTCAATCACAAACAGCAACGTCCACCGAAACGATACAGACGCAATCGCCAACACCAAATCAGTCTTCGGGCGGAAATCAACGGTCGATAACATCGATCGCGGACGTTGACTTGCCTGTACCTAAGAGTAAACTCGTTCGTGGTGCCAACAAGGATGATATTCCGGCGATCACAGAACCGGTGTTTAGCGATGATTGGTCAGGGCTCACGATAGCGTTCTTCGATCCTTATGGCGACGTAAAAAAGAATGAACCGAGATTAAACCCGGACGATCGCGTGATCGGTCTCGAACACAAGGGGATCGCCCGAGCATATCCATTACGGGTGCTGAATTGGCACGAGATCGTCAATGACACATTCGGTGGACAACCGCTCATGATAACGTATTGCCCACTCTGTGCGACTGGAATGGCGGCCAAGCGTATGGTGAACGGTGAAGCAACGATCTTTGGTGTTTCCGGGTTTCTCTGGAATTCGAATCTCGTGATGTACGATAAGCTGACGAAGAGTTACTGGAGTCAGGCAGCTGCGACAGCGATCCGTGGGCCGAAGACGGGTGAGCGATTGTCACTGGTGCCAGCCACGCTGACCACCATGAATGAATGGCGAAAGAAACACCCGGAGACGAAGGTTTTACTTCCGCCGCCGAAATCTGGCGTGATCAAAAATGCTTGGCCGGCGGTTTTCAATTACAAACGGAACCCCTATGAGCATTATTTGAGTGATGATACAATCGGGATCGGAGAGAATACACTCCCCGAAGGCGATGCTCGTCTCCATCCGAAAACGAAGGTTCTCGGAATTCGCTCCGAAGGGGTAGCGAAAGCATATCCGTTTGAGGCGGTCCAACAGACCGGTGTCGTTAATGATACAGTCGGTAACTTACCGGTCGTCGTAACCGTCGCCCCCGATGAGACGACCTTAGTAGCATATGATCGACGCGTCGATGGAAGTAGCCTTCATTTTAGCAAAGTGTCATCAAACCACTTGCGTGGTGGCGGATCCCGCTGGAAAATTGTGACCGGGCGGGCGGTAGATGGCCCCCATCAAGGAACCGCCCTTACACCTGCAACGAACACCCCTCAGCTGTTTTGGTTCGCATGGCTTGATTTCAATCCTGACACGGCTGTTTATAAACCCCAGACATAGCCTCGACATCCGGTTTGTTTCGCTTAAAAGAAGGCCACAATTTCATGATCTTGATTTTCTCTTCCCACATGTTAATACCTGTATTTGATAGCCGAGTCTCGGATCACACACCAGGAGACAGATTCGATTGACCGGAAGGTGTTCTGAACTGCCTAATGTCCCGCGACGGCGCCGGTGAGTTGACCGGTAAGAACGAAGTACAACAGTAACCCAACGAATCCAGCGTAGAAGACACCTCCCAACAAGAACGGCCGGGGGTTCATGTCACCGCCCTCAACACGTCGGGCCCGCGTAAAGAGAATAACCCCACTGACGATTGCAAAAATGGCCGAGACACCATTCAGCAGTCCAGCAGGATCAGTCGGATGGAGTAGCCCCGAGACCGACAGCGGCAGTTGAAGGTTCCAGCTGGTAAAAACGATTCCAAGCGTCACGGGTAGGGTTCCCTGAAACGCCATCGCACCAGTGATATTCCCGATCGCCAGCGTGTCTTTATCCTGGGAGATCCAAATTACGGAGTTGAACTTCTCGGGTAATTCCGTCGCCAACGGCGCTAACATCAGTGAGATGACAGCGGCGGGAATCCCGACGGCCCCAGCAGCCCATTTGACTTCTGTGACAAACAAATGGGCGCCGGCAATAATGATGCCGAGCGCAAACAAAGTCTGAGTAACAACCAATATCCGGGGAGGATCAACCGCGTGCTCCTGGCGAACACCACCATCGGTAACCCGGCGTCGGCCCTGGTTCACTAGCCGGCCTAACATCAGATCATCAAGCTCCTCAGTCTCGACGAGTTCACCACTCTGGAGTGACCGGTAGAGATAGAAAAAATACAGAACAACCAGTAGGCCTGCGATGGCGTACTGTATCGATGTCTGCTGGATGAGCGCAGCGAGGAAAGCAAGCGAATACCCCACGAGGAAGAAACTGAGATCGCGCTTGGTTGACTCGGCTTTGAAACTGAAATTGCGGCCGCTGGGGCGACGATCGGAGAAGTAGATGACGCTGACACCGATCATGAACATAGCGATGGTCGCCAGCATGAACGGTGCACCGAGTATGGCCCCGACGCCGACACTGTCAGCAGCCGCTTGGGCTTTCTCACTCGGATTTAGCTGGGCGTTCAGGATAGCAATGACAGGAATCATCGTCTCGGGCAGCGCTGTCCCCACGGCGGCGAGAATGCTTCCGGTTGCACTCTCGGAGATTCCGAGACGGTTGCCGAGCCATTCGACACCGTTCGTGAAGATTTTAGCGCCAGCCAGTAACATGAGGAAGGAGAACAACAAAAGAACGGTGTTTCCGACCGGTTTCGGCACGAACGGTAGTGTGAATAGCAACGCCCCAGTCATTCGGTTATTCCTACTCAAGTACCAACAAATAAATTCTTAGTTTTGTGAACGATGAAAAGGTCACCTATCAAAACCTATTCCTGTTGAGTGGGTTATTAAGATGATTTCCGGACGGTGATCTTCTCCATACATCCAGACGAAGAACCCACGGTGGTATTCAGTATATGATATATGAATGACGCTACAGCAATTCCCGATAATTCTTATCGGGATTGATGCGATGGCAAGCAGTCTTCCGATCGCCGACATGCGTGAATTCTGGATTTTCGTCGACACACGGCGATGGAAGTGCATCAGTTATGACTTCGACCGCGCGCTCTAAATCGTCCTCAACCACGTGTCGGGCCGCTTCCTCGACAGCGTCAGCCGTACTGGCCGGGAGTCTGTCGAGTTCGGTTGGCAGTTCAGTCTCGATGATACGGTCGACAACTGATTGATCGCTTGTGTCCCCCCGCGTCTTGATTCGAGTCCGGACCGCCTCGGGTTCGATTTTGCCCTCTTCGATCCGCGATCGGAATGTGAAGGCATTCCGAAACGCTTCCTGATCGCCCGGCCAATCATCAGGTGGAATGATCGATGGACATCGAGTGTGGAATCGACAACCTGCTGGGGGATCGATCGGCGAAGGGACTGATCCACGGAGGATGACCCGATCGGCGCGCTTGGCGGGATCGATTCGTGGAACCGCCGAAATAAGCGACTTCGTGTAGGGATGTTTGGGATCGTTGAAGAGTTTATCGACGGGAGCGGTTTCGACGACTTCGCCGAGATACATCACCGCAACCCGGTCAGCGATATGGCGCACAACGCTTAGGTCGTGGGCGATAAATATCATCGACAGCCCGTACCTATCTTGGAGATCGCTGAAGAGGTTGAGGACCTGTGATTGCACGGACACATCGAGCGCAGAGACCGGCTCATCGGCCACCAGTAAATCCGGCTCAACCGTCAGCGCCCGTGCGAGACCGATCCGCTGTTGTTGCCCACCAGAGAACTGGTGAGGGTAACGATCGAGATGCGACGAACTGAGGCCGACCTCCTCAAGCAGTTCCCCAGCCCGTTCGGTTCGGTCCTCTGTGCTCTCGCCGATGTCGTGAACTTCCATCGGTGCACGCAGGATGTCACCGACGGTCTGACGAGGATTAAGCGATGAGAGCGGATCCTGGAAGATGAGTTGCATCTGTCGACGATACGGGCGCATGTCGCCTCGGGAGAGGCCGGTGATATCGTCGCCTTTGAACGTGATCGTCCCATCAGTTGGCTCGTGGAGATTGAGGATCGTATGTGCGAGGGTGGATTTGCCACAGCCTGACTCACCGACAACCGCGAGGGTTTCCCCAGGTTGGATTTCCAGGTCAACGCCGTCAACCGCCTTAATATAGTCGATATCGCCGAATATGCGATCAAAGAGGCCCTCACTTTCCTCGAAGTGTTTTTTGAGCCCCGACACCTCGAGGATCGGTTCGCCGGTTTCGTCGATCGATCTCTCAGGTGTCGATTCGATCTCTTGGACAGAGGTGTCTGTGCTCATATCTGCTCCTCCTCCGGACCACGCCGGAGACACTTCGCCGTGTGTTCCTCATCGCCGTGTCTCACGTCACGGAAATCCGGTTCGATTTCAAAGCACTCTTCCTTCGCTTCCGGACAGCGCGGAGCGAAGTGACAGGCGTAGGGAACGTCGATCAGATCCGGGACATTCCCGGGTATTGTTGTCAGCCGCTCTTGGGTCTGATCGACCATCGGTGTGCTCGCGATTAATCCCTGTGTGTAGGGATGTTCGGGATGTCTGAACAGTTCGTCTGCCGGTGAGCGTTCGACGATCTCTCCGGCGTACATTACGTTCACTCGATCACAGGTTTCGGCGATTACTGAGAGGTCGTGGGTAACGAGGATAATCGCGGTGCCGAGTTCCTTCTGGAGTTGTTTCAGTTCGTCTAAGATCTGCGCCTGGATCGTCACGTCAAGGGCGGTCGTCGGTTCATCGGCGATCAGGAGATCCGGATTCGTCGATAATGCGGAAGCGATCATCGCCCGCTGGCGCATCCCACCGGAAAACTGGTGGGGAAAGTCCGTAGCCCGGCTTTCCGGTTCTGGGATTCCGACCGTCTCAAGCATTTCGATCGCGCGTTGCCAACTCTCGCTGTTTTTCGCCGTGCCGATGATCTTCCGCTTCATCTCGGCCGGGAAGGAGACCGATTCGCCGACATCACGATGCAGACGGATCGACTCGGCGACTTGTTCGCCGACCGGAATAGTCGGGTTGAGACTGCTCATCGCGTCCTGGAAGATCCGTGACATTGCTCCGCCACGGATCTCCTGCATCTCCTCTTCGGATTTGTCCAGCAGGGGTTCGCCTTTAAACCGAACACTCCCCTGGACGATCTCACCCGGTTCATCGACGATTCGCATAATACTATCCGAGAGGACACTTTTACCACTGCCGCTCTCGCCGACAAGGCCGACTAACTCGCCTTCTTCGACTCTGAAATCGACATTGTTTACCGCCTCAACGATCCCACGTTCCGTCGGAAACTGCGTCTTCAGGTTCTCGACTTCTAACAGCGTCATCGGTTTTCGATCTCCTCTTCTTCGACGTCGAAGATGTCACGCAAACCGTCCCCGAAGAGATTGAATCCGAGCACCGTTATCGCGATGGCGAAACCGGGGAAGACGCTGATCCACCACGCGGTCGTAATGTACTGCTGGCCGGTGTTGATCATGATCCCCCACGTCGGTGTGGTCGGACTGACTCCGAGCCCGAGGAATGACAGCGACGCCTCCGCCAGGATAGCGAGCGGGATCAGGATCGTCGCCTGCACAATCAATGGAGCGAGCGCGTTCGGCAGGATCTCCTTTGCCATCACGCGAATATCCGCCATCCCGACGGCCTCAGCGGCCCTGACGAACTCCTGTTCCCGCAAGGAGAGGACTTCGCCCCGTATCAGTCGGGCGAAGTCATCAATATAGGCGATTCCGATTGCGAGTACCACGTTCCAAATTCCACGCCCGCCGACGTATGCAATGATACCGACGGCCAGGATCAGTTCGGGGAACGCCCATTGGAAGTCGACGAACCGCATCAGCAGATCATCAACCCAACCGCCGTAGTACGCGGCTACGATGCCGATGCTCGTGCCCACAGAGAAGGCAAGTAACATCGTGGCGAACGCAACGACGAGTGACACCCGGGCACCGAAGATGATTCGTGAGAGGATGTCATGGCCGAAGGAATTGGTCCCCAACGGGTGCCAGACACGGTCTTGGGCGGCATCCGTATCGAATTGCCCCGTCGAATAACTGTTCGGAGGTTGTCTCAGCTGATAGTTCGTGTCAGGGTTATACGGTGCAAGCACCGGTGCAAAGGCAGCGACGGTAAAGAATACAAGCACGACAAATGCGCCGATGAGCGCTTTCTTATCGTTGAGGAGACCTTCGACGAACTGCTGCCACGCGGTTTGGTGTTCTTCGACGATATCTTCGGTTCGATACTCCTCCGGAATCCGACTCTGATCTGCTGCCGCTTCAGCGTCGAAGTCGACCTGCCCGATATTCGAATCTTCCGTTGCCATTATGATTCACCTTCGTATCGGATCCGTGGATCGATAACTGTGTAGACGATGTCGACGATCAGGTTCATGCCGACCAAAACGGTGGATGTGATAATGATGATAACCTGTGCCAGCGGGTAGTCACGTTTGAGGATCGAGTCGACAAGTGTTCGTCCGATTCCGTTGATCCCGAACACGATCTCGACCGTGACGCTCCCGATAATGATCAATGCGATCTGAATACCCGCGACCGTAACGACCGGAATAAGGGCGTTCTGGAGTGCGTGCTTCCAGAGACGCACCCTTGCGCTCACCCCTTTCGACTTGGCGGTTTTCATGTACTGTTGCCCCATGACTTCCAGCATCGACGAGCGGGTCATCCGCATAACAACGGCTGTATACGGGAGCCCAACGGCGATCCCGGGGAGAATTATATGCTGGGCCCATCCGATCGGGTCTTTCTTGATCGGGACATATCCGAATGTCGGGAAAAGATCAATGTGGACCGCAAATACCAGCATCAGGAGAATTCCAATGAAGAACGCCGGAAACGAAAGCCCGGCAAACGCAGCAACGGTTGCCACGTAATCAGAGGGTTCGCCCTTACGGAGGGCACTGATGATTCCAGTCGGAATCGATAGCGTGATTCCAACGATCATCCCGACGATACCGATTGAGAACGTCCGCGGAGCAACCGTCATGACGATCTTCTCGATCGGCTCTTGAGTCGTCAAGCTCGTACCGAATTGGAAGGTGATGAGCGATTTCAAGAAGTCGAGGTATTGGATCCATATCGGTTTATGCAGACCGAGCTCGCGACGCATTTCTTGGATGGCTCGCTCGGGTACGTTCGGCCCCATCATTGTCCGGACCGGCCCACCGGGCAACAATTGCAGTCCAATAAAAACGGTTGTTGCCACTAGCCAGATGATGAACAGGGAGTGTAGCACTCGTTTGATGATGTAGCGGCGCATGGTTGGGTCGTATGACTTTTAGACCATTTTTTTATCGATAAATGATCGATAATGGCCGAGGAATTGTTACCCGGCCACTTGGGTTGGTTCGAAACCGATCCGATTGGTAAACATTCCTAGTCTTATTCGGTCCAGAGACCTTCCATTGGCCGGCGGAACGGGTGAACGATAACGTTCTGCAACTTCTTTGAGGTCGCAATGTGCGGCCGGAAGTGCTGGAGGAACGCACAGGGAGCGTCCCGAATGACCTGATCTTCAGCTTTTTGGAACAACTCGGCACGCTTGTTCTGATCTGGGATCTTGCGCTGTTGGTTCAACCACTTGTGGACCCTGTCATTCTCATAGCGCATGTTGTTGTACGCGCCGCCCTCGCCGTATTTAGTGAAGAAGAAATACATCGTCGTGTCAGGGGTAAGGTCGATGTCGCTGCCCCAGATGGCCGTATCGTAGTACTGGCTGCCTTCTTTCCCCTGCAGCCGTTTGTCGAATGTGGATTGATCGACCGGGTTGAACTCGACGTCAAGGATATCGTATTTGTTCAACATCTGATTCAGAACCCGGTGAGACCGCTGCTCTGCTTTTTCGGCCAGCTGCCTGAATTGAAGCGGGTTCGAGGCCGAATAACCGGCTTCCTGGAGCAGCCGTTTGCCCTCTTCAGGGTTGAACGCCTGGGTTTGGTCCTTTTCCTTCCGTGGTCGGTTCGCGAAGCCGTGAATGGGCGAAAGTGCGCCCATTGCCCACATGTTCGCACCGAAGGCCGCCCGCTTGACGTACGTTTCCTGATCGATGAGTTTTGCGACCCCTTGCCGGACCTTTCTATCCTTGAATTTCGGCTGATTCGTATTGAAGTACAGCGCACCCCAACCGCCTGCGGGCGCGGATTTGACCGATGCACTATCGGAATCTCTGACCTGGCTCAGGTTCTGCAAGGGTAGTGCCTGAATGTACTGGAGGTCCCCGCCTAGTAGGCCGTTGATCACCGTCGAGGCGTTCGCGAGGGGCTTGATCGTGAAGCTGTCGAGGTAGGGCAACTGAACCCCGTTTTCGTCGGTCTTCCAGTAGTCCTCGAACCGTCTGAACTTGATTTGGGAGCCAACGTTGTGGCTTTGGACTTCGAATGGCCCACACGACACCGGCGTGACCCGGAACTGCTTCCCGAGGTCTTTGATCGCCTGCTCCGGAACTGGACTACAGGCTCCACCACCACGACTCAACCCTTTGAGGAACGGGATGAAAGGCTCAGCAAGAGTAACCCGAATTTCGTAGTCACCCAGAACCTCGATGTTCTTATCATAGGGTTCGGCGATGTTCTTTAGTTTCGGCCTTGAGGTGGATCCCTCTGCCGTCAAGCCCCGCATGAGCGTGAACTTGACATCGTCGGCAGTAACCTCGCCGTAATCTTGGTGAAATTGGATTCCTTCACGAAGCTGGAAGGTATATTCAGTTCCTTGCCCACCGACTTCCCAATCTTTCGCGACTTCACCCCGAAGTCGTAGCTGTGGATCGGTAACCAGCAGACCGTTATACGCCGGCATCGCCGCCTGCTCGTTGACACCGATACTGTTGGTCACCTCGTCCATATTCGTGATCTCGGAGACCACCCAGCCAGCGGTAATACTGCCACCGCGTTTGTTCGACTGTTCCCCCTGCGAGGGCGTTTCGGTTTCCGTCTCCGCCTCCGTCGCCGTCTCAGTCGGCGTCTCGGTCATCATCTCCGTCTCTGTCGGCGTCGGAGTGGCTGCGGGTGTTGCAGTACCCTGACCACCGCCACCACTACAACCGGCAAACGCAGAGGAAGCCGCAGCAGCACTGAAAATTTTGAGTGTTGTACGCCTGTCGATGACGGGACCGCTCAGATCCTCATCTGTGATCCCATCCGGAAGCTCGTCTGACATTGTCAGACACGACCTGTCGAATAAAATTGAACCATCACTAATAAATGCTATGATGATTAATGATTCTACTAAATACACCTTTGGGTCCCGGAATGGTAGTGAATCAGCTGTTTCGATTCGATAGATACCTTTTCAGATTTCATGACGAACTACAGTGAATGCTGCTTCGTCAGTCACACAGATACGCGGTTACAGATTCGTCAGGAATCTTTGTATTTTAGATCGGATCGACCTGATATCCAAAACGGCAATGCCGATAGCGATGATATAGATAATCGTTCCGGCGTAGAGAAATGGGTTATTGTGTAGTGGGAAGATTTCGGGTAAGTAGGCGATACAAGTACCGAGGGCGGCAAGGACCAATGCGAGGGCTAATCGCCAGTTCACAATCTTGCGTTGTAGGGTGTCCGTTTTACGTCTATCTCTGCCGGAAAAGTAGATTTACAAGTTCTCGTTTATTCCCTGACGCAATCAAAAAATCCTGTAGGTGCCAAATTAGGGACGTTACGTTCAGAGCCGGATCGTCGGTCGGTCGTATTCGAATTTGGTAGAGAACTGACTTTCGATGCGGACGTTAGTACCGAACTGATCCCCAAGTGTTGGGGTGGGATTGGGTATGATCGGTCGCATCGACACGTTCGATCGCAACCATAGCTTCATCGTCAGCTCGCCGGTAGATCTCGGCGGGATCGATGGTCTCGTCGACGAGCTCGCCGTTCCGAAGCAATGGTTCGCCATCGACCATTGTGAACGTCACGTCGTGACCGGATGCGAAGTGAACGAGCCGCTGGAGGAGTTGATACCGTGGACGCATCGGAGCCGTTTCTAAATTGATCGCGATGATATCAGCCTTCTTGCCCGACTCTAATGAACCGATGGTCTCGTCCATTCGGATTGATCGGGCGGCCTCGATCGTCATCATCTCGATAACTTTGCCTGCAGGCAAGAGCGAGATATCGTTGAAGTGGACCCGCTGGAGTTGGGCGGCAACCCGACCTTGCGAGAGGAGATCGAACGACCGATCGGGAGCGGCACCGTCGGTCGATATCACGACGTTGACTCCGGCGTCAAGTGCTTCGATCAGCGGGAATCGAGCGATTGCATAGGCGTGAGTGAGCGGACCATGAGTGACGTGGACATCGTTTTCCGCCAATAGCTCGATCTCGTGTTCGGAGATACCTGCACAGTGAGCAAGCGAGAGCTCCGGAGTGAGAATTTCGGGCACAGCGTCGGCAGCGGCTTGGATCTGGCCCCGATAGGCGTGGGGCTGGACCGGGACGTCATGAGCATCGCGGAGCTCGACAACCCGTTTGAGCTGGCGGATCGAGAGATCAGACGCGCTTCCGAGTTGCTCCTCACCGAGTTCCCGGGAGGCGACCAGTCCAGTGATCTGATCCTGGCCATTGCGGGTGACTTCCGGAACCAGGGATGAGGGGCCGATCGATACCGACAGCCGACCATCGGCGGCCCCGTCGATCCGATCAATGATGGTTTCAGTCGTCTCGAAGGCCAGATCCATGTCGAGATGGATGGTTTCGTTGCTGTCCAGGTCACGGCACTCGAGGGGAAACGGTGGATTCGGCGGGCCGGGATTGATCACGTGGCGCAGCCTCAACTCATCGAAGCCCGCAACGGCAGCCTCAGCATACTTCGGATGATCAACCCGTGGCATCGAACCCGGGAAGGCAAGCGAGGTCGTGACGCCGAACACAAGGTGTTCGAGAGCGGCGAGGTAGCTGTCGGCCCGCCAGAATGCCTCATCAGATCCACGGAAGTAGACGTCCTCGACGATGTCCATCCATCGGCCAGTCCCACCCGCGAGGTTCTTCGTCATCGAGTGACCGCCGTGGCCGTGTGTATCGATCAACCCAGGCATCACGATCGTGTCCTTGAGATCGATCCGTTCGGCGTCCGGATAGCGCTCAAGCATCGCTTCACGATCGTCGACTGCGACGATTTCGTCGTGGGCGATGGCGACCGCTCCGGGATCAAGGACGCGCCGTTGCTCATCGACTGTAACGACGACGCCGCCGACTAACAGAGTGTCTGGTGACTCAGGCACGTGCCGTCACACACCAGGCGATGATAAAAGCGTTTACCAGAGAT
The DNA here is from genome assembly GCA_042219475.1 of Halobacteriales archaeon. Lineage (GTDB taxonomy): Archaea > Halobacteriota > Halobacteria > Halobacteriales > Hikarchaeaceae > Chewarchaeum. The sequence goes on along the minus strand of JBDGPX010000150.1, from coordinate 10,185 downwards.
TCCTTAGCCAGCGTATGCCGGAACCAATTGTTCGTCCTCCACGATCACATTTCCATCTTTGATGACATACCGGCGGGTTGCCTTCCGGATGATCGACCACTGGAGGGACGGTTCGTCGAAAATAACGATATCAGCCGGGGTTCCTTCTTCGAGCCCATAGGTGTCGGTACAGTTCATAACGATCGACCCCTGGTTCGTGATCAGCTCCCACAGCATCGCTAATCCCTCGTTCGTTTGAAACCAGCGATATTCCTCATCGAGATCGCGATCACGCTCGGAATTCTGGAGTACGTCGACGCCGCGCGAGTACCGTTTGTCCCCATGGAGTTTGACACTCCGGATCATCGCCGCCTCAAGCGTATCACAATGGCCGTGTAACGCGACAAAATCACGGTCGTTATCCGTCCCGTGACCCAACGGTACATCGTTGGTCACCAGGGCTCGGACCGGCATCGTTGCGCGGGTACTGGAGTAACACGTCACGAGTTTCAAATCAACCGCCGGAATTCCGGAATGTGGGCAAGAGAAAAACAGTGGCTAGCGGTGACTCGTCCCTCATACTCGAATGTCTTAGTCTTCTCGATCAATTGCTCCAACGTGTGAATGCCAACCGTCCCGCCGTCCTGAATATGTACGTCGATACCGACGTCATAGGTTGTCGCGATGTCAAACCACCGACGAATAGTTTCCTCGACATCCTGATTTCTTGAAGCAGGATCAACCCCGCCAACGAGGATCGATTCCGGAGACGTGCGTTCGACGCCTCGACGCACTGCCCCCTCAACGAGATCGAAGCTCTCGTCGTTGACAATCCCTTTTGACGGCATTACCGCAAGTTGAAGGTCAACAATATCGGCAGTGTTCTCATACGTTTCGAGACAGGCTTCCATATTTGTCAGCCCGGAAGGGTGATCCACACAGACATGGCTCCGCATATGGGTCGTGCCATATTTGACAGCCCGCCGAACGTTCTTCGTCGCTTTTCGTTCGAGTTCCTCCGCTGAGATATCCTTGTAATACTCGTTGAACAGCCGATTGTAGTCTTTCGCGGTGGCCGATTGTTCCCAGCCGACGGGCTTTCGTTCGCCGACTGATGAAAACGCCCGGTCGATATGGAGATGACAATCAACGAGGCCGGGTGAGACGAAGTTACCGTTCGCATCGATCACTTGATCAGCGTCGCCCGGGATATCGGCTTCAATCGATTTAATGACTCCATCTGTGATCCCGATATCGACGGTGGCGGCGTTTCCATTGAGGCTTGCGTTCGTCACGAGGAGATCGTACTCGGATTGCATACCTCCGTTGACCTATCGGAGTATGATAAATCCTGAGCCCTGAAACAGCGGATGTATCCGATTTTTGACACCGGCAGTATCGAGCAACGAGATCAGTTCGACGATTCCAGTCTGGATTACCAGTAGCGATCATCGCTTCCCCGCCACCAGAGGAGCACACCGATGTACCAAACGAAAGCCGCTATGAGGCTCTGAAGTGCCTGACTTGGATACCGATGGTGTTCGCGAATCAAACACGCCGGCAGGAAATCCGCACACATCGGCCGAAAGGCGGCATATGTTTGACTCGCAGCAAACCGATGTTCTGCTTGCAGAATTTCCCAGACACCCCCGAACAGCTTCGCACCGATCACGATGAGGAGACCGCCCACGAATAACAATACAGTCGCTCGGTTCCCTGGAATCGTCTCCCGAGAACGACCGAGCGAAGTCGTTCCCAAGAGGACTACGATCCCCGAAAAAACCGGAAGGATGCTTCGCGCGCTTATATCACCGAACAGTTCGACGAACCATGACACGATGAACAACGGTGTTAATGACAGGTAGACAGCCACGGGAATCGACATCAGGAACGTAGCAACGAGCAAACTGAACCGTGTAATAACCGCTGTACGGGTTTGTCCGTATACACGCATGAGTCCCGTAACTCTCGCTTCGTTAGTTTACGGCAAGACGTAGAACCCAAACAAGAGTTTCGGTTGCATGGAACCCATTCCGATAGAAGAGAACCAGTTTAGCTTGTACGGTACAGACCGTGAAGCCACCTGCCTTAGAATGAGCGGAGGAAGAGACAGTTTAGAGATCGTTTTCGACAAACGCCCCGTCAAGCATGATCCGGTCGATCATGGTTTGGTCGGTAAGGATAGTGATATCCTCGATCGGGTTTTCATCAAGCACCAACAGATCCGCCCGTTTGCCCGGCTCGATCGAACCGAGTTCGTCCTCGATAGCGAGTGATTTTGCGGCATTGTAGGTACCAGCAACGATCGCATTCCCTGGATCCATGCCCCAGTCAACCATGTATTTTAAATCGTCGGCGTTGTCCCCTTGATAGACCGACGGCATCCCGGTATCGGTCCCCATCGTGATCGGAATATTTCGATCAAGGACCCGCTGGTAATTCGGCTTGGTTTCAGCGATCACGCCGCCGGTACTCTCGGGGCGTTCACGCTCGACATCGCCTTCGATAAACGGATCATAGTCCTGGTCGCCGTGTTTTCGAAACGTCGCGAGGGTCGGCATGAACATCGTATCCTCCTCCTCCATCGTTTGGAGGTGTTCATCCGTCAGGGATTGTCCGTGAACGATGACGTCGACACCGGCATCGAGTGAGTTCGTGATTCCCCGTTCACCGTAACAGTGGGCATGGACGGGCCGGCCACAGTTATGCGCCTCCTCGACGGCAGCGCGCATCTCTTCGGTCGTCAACTGGGAATCGCGGGCCCCGGTATGGGGACTTGAAATCGCCCCGGTAGCAGCGAGCTTAACGAAATCGACGCCGTTGTACATCAATTGGCGGCGTGTTGCCTTCCGTACGTCCGCGGGACCATCGGCCTCAACGATGTTGCCGCCCGGTTCACCCCCTGTCGCCCGGCCGCCGGTAATCGCAATCATACTCCACAGGCTTTGATCCGAGGACCGAGAGTGACGCCGTCGTCGATCGTGTTTCGGAGGGCGAGAATAGTGTTGTCCTTCGATGCCGCATCGCCGAGGGTGGTCACCCCTGCCGCTAGTGCATCCCGAGCGAGTTCGGCACCACGAAGGCTTAGGTATTCATCGCTATAAGCACTGACGTCCATGTCATCAGGAGCCCCCGAATACACCAGGTGGACGTGGGCATCGATCAGTCCCGGCATTACCACCCGATCGCTAGCATCGATCGACTGCGCATAGTCCCCAGACGGGGTATCGTCTGTCACTTCCTGAATTTCGCCGTTCTCGATACCGACGGTCACGTCGTATCGCACATCACCGGTCCCGACAAGTAGTGTTCCCGTTTCGATGGCCGTCGAGCCGTGGTCTCCATTCATGTCCCTCAGGATCAGGATGAATAGTAATCAATGTACTGGTGTAGCAGACCGATTGCTTTACAGCAATTCCTGCGGGCATTCAAGAATTTCTCGAATAGGCCGATGGGATGGATTAGTTCTCCCCGGTCGCAACCACGATCGTGCCCGCAACGAGATCACCGACCCGTTGTTTCCGATCGGTAAAGAGGATCACGAGAAACCCGATGACATAGAATACAAGCGCGTCGATTGCTCGAAGGGCGTTCCGTAGCAGGATCGCTATCGGCGAGGGTCGCTCACCGTCCTTTGTCACGACCACCAATCCGATAAGGCGTTTTCCGACGGTCTGGCCGAACAACCACTCCAAGACCGCCGAATAGACGGCCCACAACCCTGCTGCAGCCAAGAACAACAGGAGCGGATCCCCGGATCTGAAGAGGAAAAACGGCATGAGCCCGAAAACGCTGAACAGAAACCAGAATAGCGAGCTGGCTAACGACACGACCGATGGGATCTGTGGATTACCCAAGTAAAGAAGTTGTCCGATCGTAAAGAACGTAAAGACGATCGGGAGGTCGATCAGAATGGCTAGCACCCGCTCGCCGATCACATCGCGTTCCGTATTCATCGCACCGTCCGGGTGATCGAACATCGCTCGATGGATTGGACGACCCTTCGTGTCCTAATTCTACCGGTATCGGCAGTTTGACCGGAGCGAGCACTCGACTCTATCGATTCTCAACGGTCAATGGAAGTCCATATTGATCTAAAACGACGGTGAACGGTCTGGCGATTGACAGCGAACAATCACTCGACCGTTTCGAGGGTCGATTGTCGGTTACGTGAACGGGTCTTGCTCAACACGCTCCTCGGCTGAGCGGTGCAGCCAGTGACACGCGGCCCGATGTTCACCACCGACATCCGGATCACCGGAGGCGACGGCACTTTCAGCACGATCGGGTGGATCGATCGTTCCAGTTCCTTCGGCGACCGACGCTAGCGGCGGATCTTCCTCCTCACAGACATCGCCGATGTATTCCGGGCAGCGAGTGTGGAACCGGCAGCCGGATGGTGGGTTGATCGGGCTCGGTGGGTTGCCTTCGAGGATCGTCTCCCGGCGGCCCCCGATCCCCTCGACACTCGGGATCGAATGCAAGAGCGAGCGGGTGTAGGGGTGTTGGGGATTTGTGAAGATATCGTCGGTCTGGCCCTGTTCGACGATCTTGCCGAGATACATCACCGCGATCCGATCGGAGATGTGTTTGACGACGCTCAGATCGTGGGCGATGAAGATATATGAGAGGCCGTAATCCGACTGCAGCTGTTTCATCAGGTTGATGATCTGGGCTTGGACCGACACGTCGAGGGCACTGACCGGTTCATCGGCGATGATCAACCGGGGTTCGACCGCAAGCGCCCGGGCGACCCCGACCCGCTGGCGCTGTCCACCGGAGAACTCGTGGGGGTAACGGTCGAGATGTGATTGCTGGAGCCCGACTTCCTCGAAGAGCTCGATGACCCGTTCCTCTTTTTCCTCTCCGGTGGCGATATCGTGAACTTCCATCGGCCGGCCGACGATCTCTCGGGCGGTTTTTCGGGGATTGAGCGAGGATTGTGGATCCTGGAAGATGACCTGGACGTCCTTGCGGAGCTGCTTGAGTCGTTTTCCGCTCAGCCCGGCAATGTCCTGACCATCGAACATGATCGTCCCTTCAGTTGGATCGTACAGTCGAGCGAGGACGCGACCAAGCGTCGTCTTCCCACAGCCGGATTCCCCCACCAATCCCAGCGTCTCCTCTTCGCCGATCGCAAGGCTCACTCCGTCGACTGCCTTGACATAGGTCGGCTCGCCGATTATCCGTTCGAAGAAGCCCGTTTCGGTCGCGAAGTATTTCTTGATACCCTCGGCGCTGAGCAGTGCATCCCCATCGGGGCCGGTCTCTTCGAGGTCTCGAGTCGAGAGTTGATCTGCGTCGGCGGTCATGATTCCTCCTCCAGTAGATCGTCATTCGAGCGGATCGGCCGTCCACCATCGGCGTTCAACGACGGCTGGGTAGCCGGCTCTTTGCCTTCGGCGGCGAGACGCTCCTCGAGCGACACGAGAGCATCATTGTCGACATCGATGGCGTGGCCGTCCTCATCGCGCTGAACATGATCGTTGTGTAGGTGACAACGGGCGATATGTTCGCCGTATGTTTCGGTGGATTGGCCGGTGCTGACGTCGTAGGTGACGAGGGGCTGTTCACAGAGTTCGAAGGCGTACTGACACCGATTGCGGAACGGACATCCTGACGGTTTGTCGATCATGTCGGGAACCGATCCCTCGATGATGTCGAGCCATTCTCGATCGTCGTCGATCCGTGGAATACTCGAGAGCAACCCCTGGGTGTAGGGATGTTCGGGATGATCGAAGAGCTCGCCAACGTTCGACCGCTCCATGATTTCCCCGGCATACATCACTGCGACTCGATCAGATGTTTCCCGAATGACCGCGAGGTCGTGGGTGATCAACATTACCGAGACGTTGAACTCATCGCGAAGTTCGAGCAGTTCGTTGAGTATCTGCGCCTCGATCGACACGTCAAGCGCCGTGGTCGGCTCGTCGGCGATAATCAACGACGGATCCGCCGCGAGTGCCTGGGCGATCATCACCCGCTGGCGCATCCCGCCCGAGAGCTGGTGGGGATACTCGTGGGCGCGATCGGCGGGTTCTGGAATCCCGACGGTCTCAAGCAGTTCGACGGCCCGCTGCCACGAGTGACTATCCGGATCTGTCCCGGTTACATACTTCCGGCGGAGTTCGTTCCAGAAGGACGCCGATTCACCGACGTCGCCGTGGTGGCGGACGACTTCCGCGATCTGCTCGCCGATCGAGATCACGGGATTGAGGCTCGTCATCGGGTCTTGGAAGATCATGCTGATCTCCCCGCCACGAATCGCCTGCATTTCCGCATCGGACAGCCCACTCAATTCCTTCCCGCGAAACGAGATCGAATCGGCGTCAACAGTCCCTCCGCGGTCGATCAGTCCCATTATCGAGAGCGCGGTTACCGATTTGCCACTGCCGGATTCCCCGACGACACCGAACACTTCTCCTTCGCGGATATCGAAGGAAATCCCATCGACAGCAGTCAGCGTGCCCCGTTCCGTCTCGAACTTGGTCGTGAGATTTTCAACGGAGAGGAGGATATCTTCGCTCATCCGCCTGTCTCCTCCTGTTTGACGTCGAATGCATCACGCAATGCGTCGCCGAAGAGGTTGATTCCGAGGGCGACGATCAACACCATCAACCCGGGGACCACAGAGATCCACCAGGCAGTGGTAATGAAATTCCGGCCCTGACCGAGCAGCGCTCCCCAGGTCGGGGTCGTGGGTTTGACCCCGATTCCGAGGAACGACAGCGACGCTTCCGCAAGGATAGCACGAGCAACGAGTACCGTAAACTGGACAATGAGCGGAGCAACAGTATTCGGCGCCACCTCCTCGAAGATGATTTGGACATCACTCAGCCCGACGTTCTGGGCGGCGAGCATATACTCTTCTTCCCGGATCGAGAGCACCTCCCCGCGAGTAAGCCGGGCGAAATCATCGATATAGGCGAATCCGACGGCGAAGATGACGTTCCAGACGCCCTGACCGAAGATCGCCACGAACATGATGGCGAGCAACAGCCACGGGAATGCCCACATGATGTCGACCGACCGCATGAGGAAGTCGTCGACGAGCCCACCGTAATACCCGGCGAACAGACCGATCAGGATTCCGATCGTCGCACCGAACGTGACGGCACCGAGACCGACGAGCAGACTGATCCGGGCTCCGAACATGATCCGAGAAAGCATGTCCCGGCCAAACGAGTCGGTTCCAAGCACATGTGGGCTAGAGAGACTCGGTGACTGAAGCACAGGATAATCCTGTACCATCGGATCGAACGGCGCCAGCATCGGAGCGAAAACGGCCGAAATGATAAACAGTACCACGACCGAAAGACCGATCTTCGCCTTGACATCACGATCAAGCGTTCTGATGAACCGCTCGATGAGGTCCGTCCGGATCCCGAAGATCCGGGCCTGATCCATGTCCACCCCGATCGAAAGGAGTTTTTTGCGCATGATTACTCACCTTCGCCGTACTTGATTCTGGGATTGATCATCGTGTACAGGACATCGATGAAGAAGTTCGCGAACACGAGGATAAACGAGATCACGATCACGGCGCCCTGGATGACCGGGAAATCCCGGTTGTGGATCGAACTAATGAGGAGCCGACCCATGCCTTGAATACCGAAGACGATCTCGACGGTCACCGTTCCCGCGAACACCAGTGCCGCGAGGATACCCGCGATCGTTACGACCGGGATCAGTGCGTTTTGGATCCCGTGTTTGAACAGCACAAGCCGGGGGGGCAGTCCCTTCGCCCGTGCCGTCCGCATGTAATCCTCGTTGAGCACTTCAAGCGTCGAAGAGCGCATCATCCGTGTGATGATCCCGCCAAACGGAAGTGCCACCGCGATCGATGGCAGGATTATGTGTTTTAACCACGGGATGATTCCCTCGCTGATTGGCGTGTACCCGAACGTCGGCAGGACTCCGAGTTGTGCGCCGAAGATGATAACGAGGATAATTCCGAGCCAGAAGGCGGGCATACTGATCCCGAAGAACGCGACGATCGTCGCGATATAGTCCTCAAGTTCATACCGGCGAGTCGCGCTGATGATCCCCGCCGGGATCGCGATCGACATTGCCAGCGTAGTACCGACCACGGCAATGCTCGCAGTCGGCGCAGCGACGCCAACGAGAAGCTCAAAAACGCCCAGATTCCTGATGATCGACCGGCCGAGATCCCCCGTCAAGATCTGGGTCATCCACTGAATGTACTGAATATAAATCGGATGATCAAGCGCTAGTTCTTCACGGAGTGCTTGTCGAGCTTCTGGCGGAGCGTCCCCTCCGAGCATGATACTAACCGGATCACCTGGGATCGCCCGAACTGAAATAAACACGATCGTTGCGACGAAATAAATCACAAAGATGGAGTGGGCGAACCGTTTCGCTACGTACCGTTTCATTCCCATTGGTATCAGGCCTCTATGCGTTCCATGATAGCAGTCATCGTACAGGCATTAGCTTAACGGAGGTAGTTAATGGTAAGCGCTGTTCTACCAGGCAGTCGACGTTATTGGTCAAGCCAGGCGTAGTGGAAGTTCGTGAGACCGCCCTGGATACCGACCCCCTTGAGACTCGATGAAGTGACCTTCGGAGTCAGTGGGAAGACCGTCATTCCGAACGGAGAATTCTCCATGAGGATCTCGTTCGCATCGGTGAGGATCCCTTTGCGGTCCTCCAATTTGGGTGTCCGGAAGTCTTCAATGATGAGTTCGTCGAATTCCTCATCGGAATGCAGTCCCTTCGACCACGATCCGATGTTCGCCGGTCCGTCCGGATCCGGCGTACCGTGTTGTCGCCAGTGTGACATCCACGGATCGATATCGGCTGCACCGCCGTACATGCTCAACATCGTATCGTACCGATAGATCTTGTCCCAGTACGCTGATGGCTGCTGGAGATCGACCTCGACATCGACACCGATCTCACTGAACTGTTGTTGGAGGACTGTCGTCGTCCGTTTATCTTCGGCGGAGTCGCCGAGTAGCGTCGCCGAGAACCCATCACCGTAACCAGCCTCCTCAAGCAATTGCTGTGCTTTTTCGGGATCGTAATACTGGCCCGGCTCTGGCTCCTCACCACCAAGTGCCTCGTAGAGCCAGCCGATGACCGGGTTATAGAGCGTATGTGCCGGCACCGCGAAGCCGAAGTAGGCTTTATCGACGAGTTCCTCGCGATTGATGGCCATCGCGAGTGCTCGGCGGACCTTCGGATCTTTGGTTATGAGTTCTTCATTCTGCCATTTGTCGGTGACCTCATCGTAACCGCTGGCGTATTTTGCCGCTTCTGGCATTTCAGCCGGGTCGTTACTGAGGAACGCGACGTTCGCCCAGTCACCGGATGATGCGGCTCGGACTTCGAATTGGCCCATCTGTTTGGCTTGGTTGGCGAATTCACCGCCGATCGTACTGGAGACCTGAATCGAGCCCGACTGCATCGCCGACCAAATCGTGCTCGCTTCCGGGATGAGTTGGATGTTGATCTGATCGAGGTATGGGTAACTGTTCCCGTTACTATCGGTTTCCCAGTAATCCTCGAATTTGTTCAGCGTGAGTGATTCACCGGTCGACCGTTCGCCGACTTTGAACGGACCACTACCGATCGGATTCCGGGTGTACTTCTCTCGGCCCATCTCCTCGGCCGCCTTCGCGTTGACAATGGTACCTGCACGCCCTGGACCCCGGACCATAAACGTCAGGAAGGGTGACGTCGGCTCTGACAGATGAACCGTCAGCTCGGTTCCTGACGCGTCCATGCTGTCGATAACTGCGGCCTTGGCGTTGTGCGGCGAATCATCGAGTGATTTGAGCCGGTTCAGCGATGCCTTCGCTGCGGCTGCATCAAGCGTGTCGCCGTTGTGGAAGGTAACGCCATCTTCGAGCTGGAAGACATACGTCGTATCGTCCGGAATACTCCAATCCGCAGCGAGATCACCAACGATTTTATTATTGGGATCAAGTTTCACTATTCCGTTGAAGACATTCGAGTGGACCATAATCTGGTGGCCAAGATCGACGTAGTGTGGATCAAGTTCGACGAGTTCGTCGATGAGCCATCCTGCATCGACCGTACCACCGATCTTGTCCGATGACGGAGCTTCCGTTTCCGCTTCAGTTTCAGTAGTGCCGCCACCGCCGCCGTCACTACCTTCGGTTTCGGTTTCGGCTTCGGTATCTCCCCCGTCTTCTCCATCACCTTCACCATCGCCCCCAC
>JBDGPX010000042.1:0-55308 GCA_042219475.1 Halobacteriales archaeon | reverse complement strand
CTCCAGAGGACGGCAGAGAATATCTCAGTTTCCACCAACAGTGCAGACAGCACCTGCTATCGAACTCGCGTCCGGTACGCTTGAGTCGGTGCTCATCCGCCGAGTATTGGTCTCTTTGCCGAACAGAGACAATGATGAACTCAATAATACCTGATTAAAATGCTGATCGTATCAGCTTCAAATGATATAATTGGCAGAAAGATCAGCTCTAAATGCTGATTCTTCAGAGGATTGATTGGGGAATTGTTCTTTTGTTTCGAACTACACCAAGGTATAAATGTACCGGACAATCTACCATTAAAACAGATCTATGGGTGCGGAGGCGGAGAGTATAGCCGAATTTGCCGATTCAGAGAAAGCGACTGATCTGATGAAGGAGGTCGCTGAGCATACTCTCCCGGCAGACCTGGCTGCATTAGTGGAGGATTACGATACTCTCGAAGGCAGTCGAGATCCGTTCCTGTGGCGGTGGATTCACTCGCTAACGCCGGAGTTTACCCTCGATTTCGTCCCGAAGGAACACGTCTCCGACGTACGAAAAGTCAAGACCATCGCCACCATGTTCATCACCCTTGCTGATGACGTCTTGGAGAAGGACCGTGATCGGGCGACGTATGAAGAGATCACGAAAATCCCTCACCCCAGCCAGTCGGTCGATTTCGATCATGAGGGTGTCCGCACAGATTATCTCGAGTTCTCCCAGCGGGTCTGGTCGACACTTGAAACACGACTCAACGCGGCGCCGAACTCTCATGTATATATGCCCTTGTTTCAATTCGACACCAAGCAGGCGTTCGATGCGATCGAATATTCCTACCTGATGAGTCTCTATCCCGGTATTTCGACGTATCGCGAGATCGTCCAGCACGATACACATAATGTCATGATGTTCTCGTATGCCGATATCGATCTGATGTACTCTCCAGGGATGGAGACCGAAGACCTTGCCCCGCTACGGGATGCGATTTGGCACGCACAACTCATGGCACGGATCGGCAACTGGATCGCGACCTGGGAACGTGAACTCACCGAGTATGACTTCTCCTCAGGTCCCGTCGTCTATGCTCTTGAGGAAGGGATTATCGATCTTGAAGACCTGAAGGAACTCGAACGAACGCGTGATTCGGCGAAGCACGATGAAATTGTCACGGCGATTAAAGACGCCGATGTGGAGGATTTCTTCCTCTCAGAATGGCAGAACCAATACGACGAACTCAAAGAGGCATCCGACGAAATCGATGATTTCGTCATTGCGGACTACTGTGAGGGTATGGAAATCGTCCTCCGGTATTTCCTCTCGGCACGCGGCTGGATCTGATTGGACATCTAACATCCAATGATCCCGTGACGGCAGCGATGTGTGTTGATACCAATATCAGATCGGCGTTTCGCTTAATCGATCCGAACGAACGGTTCCGCTTCTGTATGGTCGACGACACCGAGCGCACCAGTATCACCCTCTGGCGTTTTTTCTGCCCGGAGATACTGGATACCGCTATCTTCCTTCCAGGTCCGGAACATCTCTTGGGCGTCGTAAACAAAGAACTCGGCGAGTTTCTCTTCCATCGTCGAGGGATTGTGAATATAGACGACGATATCATTGGGGAACGAGACGGATTCACGGGCCCAGTAGTAGAGTTCACGGACTTCGGGAGCGTCGAACCATCTGAGAAATGCCTCGGTATACACGGTTGCGAGTACGGCTTCGTCCCGTCGGTTGCTGATTTCTCTAAGTACGCGTTTGACAAACGTTTTCGACATGAAGCTACTCTTCCCTAGGAGTCGTTTGAACGGACCGCCCGTGCTCGCTAAATAGACGTTTCGGTTGTCGGCGTGTTCGTTCCAGATGCTGAACGAATCTAATACGAACAGGCGGTCTTTCTCTAACAGCCCCTCGACCGTCCCAACATCCGATGGAAGCATCCGTTCGACCCGGCTCGGTGTCAGCGATGGTGAGGGCACCAGCCACACCCCAAGCCCGTTTTTGAACGCGCTGACAGCCATTCCGACGACTAGCCCGTCAACCAAGGCCCGGCCGTCGTGTTCGAGCAATACCCCGCTCCCTTTGACAAGCCCGCCACAGAGTCGATCCATTCCTTTGATTCCGGTCGGGATCAGCTCTAAATCGCCGTACATCTGTCCCCCTGACCGGATATGTGGGGTCAAATTGATCCCTTCGTCGCCGATGCTGACTTCGTATTCACGGGTGTCGTGATCGATGCCCCGCATCTTGAGGATCTGAAGCTGGCGGCGCCGGTTGCCCTGGATCCGCTCCCACCACATGCGGATCACACCGTGTGTTGCAAACTCCAGGACATCCGATGTCGTGATGCTCGGGCCACCTGCGGGCTCGCCGTCGGGATTGAATCCTTCCGCCGTGAATATCGTTGTCGCTTCAAATTCGTCGGCGAACAACCGGATGAGATCCAATACTGTCCGTCTGAATTCGTAGGGATCTTCGCTGATGAGATTCAGTCCGGACACGCTGTCGAAGACGATCCGATCACAGGGGCCGAATCGGGTGAGATACTCCTCGACGTATTGAGATTCAAGAGGGGCGGAGTAGCCGCCGCCAAGCATCTCGTCCCCCTCCAACGTTTGAAGAGTCAACTCTTCGGCTCCTGTTTCGAGTGTCTTGCCCGACCGAGCGTGGATCGAACCGATCGTCAGGTTCTGGTGTTCGAAATCGAACGTGAAGTTCTCGAAGGACGATCTGATCTCTTCGGTGGTCTGTTCGGTGCTGACATACAGACACTCTTCATCGGTTTTCAACCCTTCTTGGAGGAACTGCATCCCGAGGGTACTCTTGCCGACTCCTGGTCCACCCGTCACTAAGACTGATCGTTGTTCTGGAAATCCCCCGTCTAACATCCGATCGAGTACACGACTCCCCGTTGAAACTGCCATCCCTCTTTGTTGCCGTTCCCGGGCAGCCTAATAATCATTGTGTCCCTGAGCCAACGCTTAGCATTAATCGATCGTTACTCTCTGTCCCCTTTCCTGCTGGCCTTTTGTGGGCCGATACTCACCGACGGTTTTTTATAGACCCTCAACCTCTATCCTAAGCTATCCCAATGGATGAAAAGACCGAGGAACTCCGGGATATCTTCCTTGACGTCGCCGACGAGGAAACGGTGACGGAAACCCAAGAGGAGACCCATGGATCGCTCGCCTCGGACGAGGAGATCGACGATCGCCTCCGGTCGGTCGTTGAGACGATGCGCGAGCGGTATTCCTTCCGGACCTCCCTTTCGACCGATGCACTCGTGACCATTGTTCGTGGGTTCTACGCCGGCCATAGCGATGCGGACATCGCCCGCGAACTCGAAACCGATATCAGTACGAAGGCGGTTATCCGGGCCCGAATCGATCTCCATTTACTTCGCGATCGTGATCTGGATGCCCCATTCGATCTCGATACGCTCCGTGAGTTACTCGCCGACGATCGATCGACCGGCGAGATCGCCGACGAACTCGATGTCAGCGAATCGACCGTTAGACGGTACCGCCATATCGTTGAGGTCCAAGACGAGATCCGGACGGTTGGCGAACGATTCCAGGACGAATTCGAGGCTATCCTCCACGACCGTGAAATCGCTGATCGGATGACCGAGGACATCCAAGAGGACGGACTCGAGGAGGCGACTGAGGGTCTCGAAACGAACGTGTCGTTTTGATTCTTACCGGGAATCATGGTCTCCCGTGTTCACAGTCGCCGCCTGAAGCCACTGCGAAACAACGCGATGCGTGGGCCGTCTGATCAGGCTCGGTGACTCCGATACACCATCCGACGGCAGTGTTAACCGTCGAGTTCGATGGCTTCGAGCTCCTCGATGACCGACGTTACCGCCTCTTCGGCGGTGGTGTCACCGTGAAACGACGCTAACGATCGGATTCGGTTCTCGATGGCCTGCCGACACGCTTCGATCTCGTCGTACCAGTCATACCCTTGTTGTTTCATCAGATAATGGATCACCGTCCAGTACCCGACTGGAACTGGATTGTCGTCGGATACTGATCCGACGGCCGGGAGTCGCTCGTCGAATTCCTCGATGACGAGTAACGTGAGTTCGGCTGCCAGCGGTCGCAACCGGTAGGTTCGATCACCGCCCACCGCCCCGAACTGCTGAATCGCCTTCTCGCGGGCATTTTCATATTCGGGATGAAACCACGTCACCGCCCAGTCGTCGATCGCCCCTGTCGCTTTGAGTTCGCTCCATCGGGGCCGTTCTGCTTCGATTACCGGTTCGGGCGTCGGATCGCCGTTCAACACGAGGATGATCCCACCATCCTCGACCGTTGTTCCGCCTTCGAGTTCGATCGATCCATGTTGAGCGGTCGTTCCGAACCGCCAGAACCAGCCTCGATCGAAGGATTCGTGGGCGTACAGGCGGTCCCACGCCGAGGTCAGGTACGTTCGGAGGAACGATCGTTCGGCCGCCGGATCGGCGACTTCGAAGACGACCTGTGCGCTTTGCATGTCATAGGCCATCGCGATATCGCTGATATAATTTCTCCCCGGTGATCGAACCTGGCATCGTCCAGCGAGCGCTCAACGTGGGTCCGCTGTAACAGACAGTTCGATCATTCCCTGCCTTGATCCTGCAGCCAGGCGTCGACGGCACCGGCCATCGCGCCCCGTCGGTGGATCTCGTTCCGGCCGGGATCGACGACCGTACTTTCGGTCCCGGGCGTTTCGCCGTCATCGATGACGACCGCAACCGCCTCATGAAGTTCGGCATCGAGATCCGATGGGTGGGTCACGCTGCCAGTTCCACTTCGGTTCGCACTCGTGGCAGTGATCGGGGCGACCTCCTCGAGTAACTCCAATGCCAGATCATGATCCGGAATGCGGATCCCGACTCGATCACGGCCGGCCGTGAGTTCGCGGGGAATCGCCGGTGTCGCCTCACAGATGACGGTCACGGGTCCGGGGAGAAACGCCTGCATGAACGCGCGGTCGCGTTCGGTTGCCGCCACGTACTCTAACGCCGTCGGGATGTCGGGGACAGCAACCGAGAGCGGGTTATCACGGGAACGGCCTTTCAACTCGTAAACCCGATCGATCGCCGCTGGATCGAGCGCATCAGCACCTAACCCGTAGACGGTTTCGGTCGGATAGATGACGGCTTCCCCGTCACGGATCGCGGCGGCGGCGTCGACGATTGTCCTAGTCATCGATTGGATACGTGTTCGAGTGATGAATCAGTTCGACTCCATTACACTCGGCTGAGTTCCGCCTCGATGGCATCGTATGGCGGGAAGTCGGGCCATTCCTCGGCAACCCAGACGTACTGGACTGTCCGATCTTCGTCGATGAGATAGACCGCCGGCCGTGGCTCGGTGATCCCGGCCATCCCGTCGAGATCATTGACGATCCCGTATTCGGCGGCGACGCCATTAGCCGGATCGGAAAAAAGGCGGTATCCCTCGATTCCACGCTCCCGGATGAAGCGTTTGTGATCGTACGGCGTCGAGATCGCCACGCCGACGACCTCGACATTCCCGTCCCATCCGCGGTCTTTGATCTCGTTCCAGATGTACGTCGCCGGGAACGCGCCGTCCATCGGGTGAAAGACCAACAACACCGGTCCGGCCGCGGTCAGCTCCGAGAGGCTTACATCCTCCCAGTATTCCTCGTTGACGAGCGGTCGTGTGAAATCCGGTGCCTGGTCGCCCTCATCGACGTGATCTGTCTCCGGGAGCGTGACCACATCGAAATCGACCATCGAAATCAGACCTCGGCTTCGGCTTCGGGGGGTTCGACCGACTGGCCGTAGGTCTTCTCTAAGTACTCGACGATATTGCCGCTCTCGGACATCGTCACGCCCGTGTTCTCATCAACGAGCGCCGGAACCGTCCGTTTGCCACTGATCCGCTTGACGACGTTGCGATCGGAGTGCATCGCCTCGACGAATTTCGACTCGTAGGCGAGGTCGTACTCCTCGAGCTTGCGGACGACGCGTTCACAGTATGGACACGCTTGCAGACGGTATAGGGTGATGGCCGGTGTGTCGGACATACTCGTCTATTAGACCGAACGACGCCTAAACACTTCGCTCGCGGCAGGGATCGTCACCTACGCCCGCCGTGAACGGCGCGGCGGGGGTTGTCGGTGGTACGTCGTCTTGGGGAGAACGTACCGAATTTCGACGCGTCTATCAATAGTCCTGAGTGTAGCCTGGTCGTCGTTATGGGTGATTGCGTTCGTTTGTTGTCGTTGCAAGCAGTGAATTCTATGGACAATTCTTATTTCACCGGCCACGCAAGCTTGGTTACTGGAATCTCCATGTTGCTGAGTGCTGTTGCTGACCCGCTCGCCTCCGTATTCGGCGTTCCGATCTCGACGGGGCTAGTGACCGCCGTTGGCATTGTCTTCATCGTGATCCTGCTTGGGTTGTCGGCGTTTTTCTCCTCCTCGGAGATCGCCATGTTCTCGCTGGCGAAACATCGCATCGATAAAATGGTCGATGACGGTCGTCCTGGGGCAGAAACGGTTGCGGCGTTGAAGAAGGATCCCCACCGGCTGTTGGTGACGATCCTCGTCGGGAACAACATCGTCAATATCGCGATGTCATCGGTCGCAACCGGTCTGCTTGCCCTGTACGTCACCCAGGGACAGGCGGTCGCGATCGCCACGTTCGGGATCACGGCCCTGGTCTTGCTCTTCGGTGAAAGTGCACCGAAGTCTTACGCCGTCGAGAACACCGAATCCTGGGCGCTCCGGATCGCCAAACCGCTCAAAATCTCCGAATATTTCCTGTTGCCGCTGATCGTCACCTTCGATTACCTCACGCGGATCGTCAACAAAGTCACGGGCGGCCGATCGGCGATTGAGACGTCCTACGTCACCCGCGATGAGATCCAGGGGATGATCGAGACCGGCGAGCGTGAGGGTGTGATCGAG
The DNA here is from genome assembly GCA_042219475.1 of Halobacteriales archaeon. Classification (GTDB taxonomy): domain Archaea; phylum Halobacteriota; class Halobacteria; order Halobacteriales; family Hikarchaeaceae; genus Chewarchaeum. The sequence goes on along the minus strand of JBDGPX010000042.1, from coordinate 48,401 downwards.
GAGGACGAACGGGAGATGCTCCAACGGATCTTCCGGTTTAATAATACGATCGCGAAGGAGGTGATGACCCCCCGGCTCGATATGGTTGCAGTCTCGCATGACCAGAGCTTGGAGGAAGCTATCGAGACGTGTATCCAGAGCGGACACACGCGCCTGCCGGTCTATCGGGGCAGTCTCGACAACGTCATCGGGATCGTCAATATTCGAGATCTGATCCGCGAGCGGTTCTACGGCGAATCCGAAGATGTCGAACTCGAGGATCTGATCCAGCCGACCCTTCACGTCCCCGAATCCAAAAACGTCGACGAGCTGTTGACCGAGATGCGGGAAAACCGCATGCAGATGGTTGTCGTCATCGATGAGTTCGGTACCACCGAAGGACTAGTGACCATGGAGGATATGACCGAGGAGATCGTCGGTGAAATCCTCGAAGGCGAAGAGGCGGAACCGATCGAATTCATCGATGATGAGACGGTTCTGGTCCGCGGCGAGGTCAACATCGATGAAGTCAACGAGGTCCTCGACTTAGAGCTCCCCGAGGGCGAGGAATTCGAGACCATCGCCGGGTTCATTTTCAACCGGGCCGGTCGACTCGTCGAGGAAGGCGAGGAGATCGTCTACGACGGCGTCACCATCCGGGTCGAACAGGTCGATAACACGCGCATCATGGAAGCCCGAATCTCCGCGTCGTCATCACAGGAATCGATCGATGAACAAACGCCGGACTCTGAAGAAGCGGATTCGACACGATCGGCCGGAAGTGAATCGATCGTCGAGGATTGAGAGCCGGGATCGGTCTCGATCGATCCGGACTGTCGTGGTCTAGCGAAGCCGGTCCCGGCTACGTCGTTGTCGAGCTCGAATCGTCGTCGGTGTCGGGCGCTTCGACACCCTCGACCGCCTCGAAGTTCTCGGTTTGTTTTTCGGTGTCGACGTGCCACCGATCGATCTCGTCGTTGAACCGTTCGAGCTGCTCGCGGACTTCCTCTTTCAGTTCATCGTCATTGATATTGACTTCGAATCTGAAAGGGTCCTGGCTGTCACGGGTCCGGGAGATATTCGCGCTGATAAGCCCGTTGTCGAAATAATAGGGAGCAACCTGGGTCATCACTCGACGGAAGACAGTATCTTCGACCGAACGCAGTGCCTTCCGACCGGCCGAATCCGCCGCTCGAGCGACATAGCTGACTGAATCCTGCCACTGCTCGACCGCCGATTCCGTGTCGTTGTCTTCGAGCGATTCGTACGAATCGGCGAGGCGATCGCTGGCGGTCTGAAGGTCGTCGTTTGGCGACTCGCCAGCTTTTTCGCCGGCACCTTCACTGACACTTGCGTACTGGGCCGTTTTCTTGCGGATGTCCTCGCCGATGATTTCGTGGGATTTCGGTCGCCAGTCGTTCCAGTCCTCGAATTCCTGTCCCTCGACACCCGCTTCCCGAAGCGCCCGGGTGATCCGCTCACCGTGTTCGACGATGCGTCCCCAATCGCCGGTTGTTTTGAATCCCGAGACGCTCTCTTCGATCTCCATTCTCTTGGTTGTATTACGGCTGACGTTTATAAACCTCTTTCCGATCAAACATGTTCACATACCACAATTGTCGATCGATCTCGCTCACCGAAATGTCCAGATTCACTCGTGGTCGAGAACGGTTTCCCGCATCTGATCGGACATATTCGAGAGGGTGCCGCCGGGCGGACTCATCTCTTGCATGACGAATCGCGACGATGTCTCGTTGACGCCATCGATCCCGACGATGACATCGAGCAGTTCGTTCATCTGATCGCGGTTTTGGACACGGGAGATCACGACGAAATCCACATCGCCCATGGTGTAGTAGACCCGCTGCACCCCGTCGACAGCCGCGAGTTGTTCGCCGATCTGTTCGGCGTATCCACGCTCGTGTGTTACCGACACCTCCGTGATCATCATCATGTTCAACCCGAACGCGAGCGGATCGAGTTCGGCCGAGACTCCTTGGATGATGTTTTCATCGCGTAGCTTGTTGATGCGATAGTGGATGGCCGATTTCGAGAGGCCGAGCTCCTCGGAGAGTTCCTCGAGGTTGACGTCGAAATCGGATTCGATATACTCCAATAGTGCGAGATCGGTTTCATCCAAATCGGCAGCTCGCGTATCCGGCTCCTGCATACTTCGGTTTCGGAACGCCTATCGTTTAAAGATATTTGATTATTACGATGATGGACGTATTATTTCCAAGTATCGTGCTCTACGTGGTGTTTCATTGACTCATGTTCGATGTCCCGTGATTCGATCACTGGATCGCCCCTGGGGACTAAGGTCCATGTCGGGATTTTACACAAGGCGAAGTTTGACCCTGAAGGAAGCTTATTCGGGCCTCGATCGTTCCGTGCATCACTCGACATTACGGTCTTTGCGCCGCGGATACGATTGGGCAGCACCGGTCGATTTGCGCGCGACCAGCATCGCCTTGGCGCCGGTCCGCCCATCCCGCTCGTAGGATTTCTCCTCGTAGTGTAACACCGTGAGATCGAGACAGCTCCGGAGGAGTTCATTCGCCCCGAACCGATAGTGTTCGGTCCCTGGCCCGATATCGACGGGATCGGCCGACCGGAGGTGATGCTCAAACAGCAGATAGCCACCCGGCGTGAGCGCCCCCTTGAAATCAGTGATGCGATCGAGCTTGTAGTACTGGCTGGCCATCACGACGTCGTATGTCGCCGACGGAAACGGATACGAGCTGATATCGGCCTGAATCCAGTTGACCGAGACGCCTCGATCGGCCGCCAGATCCCGGGCTCGTGCTAACGCCTGATCGGCGATGTCGATCGCATCGACGTCGAATCCCTGTTCGGCCAGATAAACGGCGTTGCGGCCGTTGCCGGTGGCGATATCGAGCGCCCGTCCTCTGGGGAGGGTATCGATATATGCTGTCAACAGTGCCGACGGTTCAGTACTCGGATCGAACGTCCCGCCGGCATAGAGGGTGTTCCACTGTTCGCGCTCGTCTGTCATCGATAGCCCGTTTCGGGGCCGGATAGGCAAGATCCTTGGGTCACCGTTGTCCCTGTCTTGATACGCCGTGCTGGCCGCCCGATAGCCGTTAATCACTCGTGGTTCTTCACGACGACGATGGCTTTTTGCGCCGAGTCGGTCTCACTTCGGCTATGGCAGCCGTACCACGCCACGAGGAGCTCGAATCGTTGCTCGCCGATCTGGTCTCGATCGAGACCGAAAACCCGCCGGGCAATGAAGCACCGTGTGCCGAATACATTCAGGAGTGGTTCAGCGATCGCGGGATCGATGCCGAACTCATCGGCGATCCCTACGAGGACCGACCACAGGTCGCCGCTCAAGTCGGTTCGGGCGACCCGACCGTCGTCCTGAATGGCCACATCGATGTCGTTCCGGCCGGGGACCGCGACGAATGGGCCTACGATCCATACGGTGGTACGATCGAGGATGGTAAACTCTATGGCCGAGGTAGTGCGGATATGAAAGGTGGTGTCGCCGTCGCGATGATGGCGGCGGCCGAATTGCAGGAGCCCCTGGAATCGGGCGACATCGACGGATCGATCGTCGTCCATGCCGCCATCGGCGAGGAAACTGCCGAACCGGGAACCAAACGCCTGCTGGAGCTGGGATACGACGGCGATTACGGTGTCGTCCTTGAGCCGACAGAGCTGCGGACCGCGACCAGCGAGAAAGGCCTCGCGTGGTACGAGATAACGATCGAGGGTGATCCATCCCACGCGAGCCGGCCGGATCAGGGCTCGAACGCCATCCTCAACGCCCGACCGGTACTGGATGCCCTGATCGAGTATGATGCCAGGGTCCGCCAGCGGGAGGACGAGCTGGTCGGGCAGGCGTACTCGACGGTCACGATGTTCGAAGCTGGCACTAAGGAGAACGTCGTTCCCGAACGGGCAACGATCACGATCGACCGTCGGTTCTTGCCGGCCGAATCGACCGAGGAGATCGATGCCGAGATCGATGCTTTGCTCTCTGACATCGAGGACGAACACGACATCGAAATCGAGTGGGAGCGTACCCGCACCTACGAATCCGCCGAGATCCCTGTCGACAGCGAACTGGCGGAGACGCTCCGGGACCACAGCGAGGACATCGCCGATATCTCACGCGATCCCTGGGGCATCCAGGCCTCTACCGATGTCCGGAACTTCGTCAATGACGCCGATATCGAAGCCGTCACCTGGGGTCCTGGTCCGCTCGATCAGGCTCACACGTTCGACGAACACACCGACCTCGCACAGGCCGGCACGGGACTCCGTGTGTTGAAGCGGGCCGTCCGGGAGCTGTTGGACTGACGGTCCACCGGTTCGCATTCGATCCCTATCGGTTATTGACCTCCTCCAGGCCCTGAAGGACGTGGAATCCCACCATGGAATTCCCGCCGGGTGTGGCGTTCGAGGTTCCAACCCGCACTCAGGGGGGAACCGGGAATATCCCGGCGAAACGCTCGTTTGCTCTCCCGTATCGGGCTGTGGCCCGGTCAAACAGGTCCCATCGGAATCCGTGTCATCGCCGTGCGAACCACTGTTGGCTCGCCATCCCCCTCCTTCGGGGCCGGTATATCACCGATTCCGTAGCACTCTATGCTACACCGGGCCACAACAAACGCTTAACCGTCGAAATCCCGCCCGGCCACTGTCGGCGGCTGCCCATCCGGCCGACCGCTCGACCTCCGCCTCAAGACGGCGGTATCCGCTATCGGTTAATCAAGCGGACGAGACGCCCGCGGCTCTTCGCCATATCTGATCGAAAAAGAACGGGTGAAGTCGGGTGTGTGGTTACTCGCCGGCTGCGGTGGCCGTCGGTGAGCCGCCCGATTCCGACCAGATGTAGTGGCCGATCACTAGGGCGAGAATCGCGCCGCCGACGCCCATAAACGTCGCCGGGACGCCGAAGAAGCCACCGCTGAGATCCCAGCCGACGCCGAGGATTGTCCCTACGATGATCGACGCGATAACCGCGTTGCCGGCAACCCCGCGCCAGTACAACCCGAGATAGATCGGGATTAGGAAGGCACTAGTCAGCAGGATCGCCCGGAACGTATACAGCGTAATGATCGTTCCCGGCGGATCGACCGCCATCGCCGTCGCCGTCAGCCCCCAGAAGATCGTCGCGATCCGCGAGACCTTCATGAGCTGTTCGTCCGAGGCATCCTCGGCGTACCAGTCGTAGATGTCGCGTGCGGTCGTCACTCCCGTCGAGTGTAGGCGCGTATCGGTGGTCGAGAGGATCGCTGACATCACCGCCAGGATCACGATGACGCCGATCCCAGTTGGCAGGTACTCAGTGATGAACACGGGGAACGCTTGGTCGACGTTTTCGAAGTTCGCTAATCCGGCGTTGTGTAGCGCGACGTCGACACCACCGCCCAGCAGGATCAGTGCCATGTAGAACACCGAAAGGATCAACCCACCGAAGGCGAGGTGGATCTTCGCCGTCCGGATGTCCTTGGTCGCGTTGATTCGAATGATCGTCCCCTGGGAGGTGAAGATGGTCCCGAAGAACGCTACTAGTGAACCGAGCATTCCGATAATAGTGTACGCTCCGTCACCGAGCGGCATGGTGTTGGCGGCTTCAAGTTGGGTGAATTGGGTGTTGATCGCCGTCAAGCCACCCTGGTCGATGACGATGAAGATCAGCGCGAGGAATACCGTCGATACCATCACCGTGCCCTGGATCAGATCCGTCCAGGCGACCGAGATGAGGCCTCCCATCACGGTGTAGGCAATGAAGACGAAGCCGATCACCCAAATCATGTACTTGTAGGGGACGCCGGTGATCGTCGTCACCAGCAGGCTTGCGCCCACCAGCTGCATGATCAGGTAGACCCACGCGTTCGCGAGCAGAGGAATCGCCGCGATCGGACGAGCGACTTCCCGGCCGGTCAGTTCTCTGATGATGTCAGGGAAGGTCACCTTATCTAGCTCGCGGACCTTGTGCACCACGAAATACAGCGCCGATACGCCCAGCATCAGGCCGAGGATGATCCCGGTCAGGATCGAGTAACCGCCGCCGTAGACGGCGCCGATAAACCCGATCACCGAGACCGCCGAGACGAAGTTCGCGACATACGACCAGGTCGCCAGCCATGGCCCGAGGTCTTTACCGTAGACCCAGAAGTCATTGACGTCCGTTGTCTGTCGATAGCCCCATGCGCCGATGGCAAGCACGATCAACAGATAAACGATGAATGTCCCGAGGTAAAACGGATTAACTCCCTCACCTAACTGATCAACTACCATCGCTCTCACCTCGCTCTTGAGTGGCTATCAGAACTCCTTCGTCGACCGGTTTGCCCATGATCACGTGGACGACGATGAAGTGCATCGCCCCGATACTACCTGCGATCAGTGTCGCGACGAACACGAGAAACATGTCCGTCGGCATCCCGAGTACTGGCATGTGTTGTCACGCCCCAGCGGGGTGTGATTCGTGTTGAGCTATTAAAGATATTGTAAAAAATTTAGGATTTAACTGATATTTCGGACGTATTTTATCAATTTTTTGAGAAATAGATCACTGTTCGATATTCGTTGAATTCCGGGTGGAGCAGACGACTGGACCGAGACCAGTATCTTCAACGCCGTGGCTGTGGGATGGTCGCATATGACGATCGAAACACGCGGGGATGCGTCATTGATCACTCACTCGATGGCGAAGGATACCCTCTCGAAGATCCGCGATATCGACACCGAACAGGTTGCTTTCCGAAAAGGTCTCGTGAAGCTCGGTCGCATCTGTGGCTATGAGATCATCGACGGGATCATGGAGACCGAATACGTCGCCATCGAGACGCCGCTTGCGGAGATGACGGGCGAACGGCTCACCGGTATCGATGACGTCGTTATCATCAATGTGCTCCGAGCTGCCACGCCGTTCGTCGAGGGGTTACTCAAAGCATTCCCCCGAGCCAAACAGGGCGTTATTAGCGCCGGGCGTGATGAGGAGGCCGGACGCGATGAGGAGGGACTCTTCCCGATCAGCGTCGACTACGTGAAGCTCCCGGAGATTACGTCCGACGACACCGTGATCGTCGCCGATCCGATGCTTGCGACCGGCAGCACGATGTGTGCGGTCCTCGACCGGATCACCGACCAGCAGGCCGATCCAGCTCGATTGCTCGTTCTTGCTGCCGTGAGTGCACCGGAGGGGATCACGACCGTTAGCGATGCGTATCCGACAGCCGACCTACTGACGGTCGCGATCGATGATCGCCTCAATGAGGAGGGATTTATCGTGCCGGGATTGGGCGATGCCGGAGACCGGGCATTCCGGACGACCTGATCGCCTTCACGATCTCACCTCTCTTATCGTCGACAAGTATTTTGACACGTCGGCCCCCAGCTCCCGGCATGGCAGATCCGTGTGATGCCTGTGATGAATCCGTTTCCGACGCACTTGCCCGGACCGTTCGTTTAACCGTCGACCGGGCCGAGATCGATTCACAGCGGCTCTGTCCGGAGTGTTTCGCCGAGTGGATCGATCGGTATGAAGCGGAGATGCAGGCCGGCCCGGAGACGCTCGATGAGGATTCCGAGATCATCGTCGACTGATTCGGCCTCGGTCGACCGAGACTGACCGGGGCTGTTTCCTCATCCCAGCAGTCGATCCGATCGGCTGGATGTCCTGACTGCTTTATCCTGTTAGTGATCCTTCGCCAGCGGCGCGATCGGTAGTGCTACTCTCTGTCTGTATCGTCCGCTGGACCGTCCTCGGCGGCCGAGAGTCCGTTGTCACCTCGGTCGAGCGCCCGCGGCACGTCGTGATGGTCGGAGTAGCCGTCGAACCAGCGAGCGATCCGTTCGAGCCGATCGATTACGTGACCCGGTTCACCGCTCCGTGACAGCTCGTGGCCTTCCCGTGGATACCGGACGAACCGGGTGTCGACGCCGTTTTTCTTCAAGAACAGATAGAACATCTCCCCGTTATTGATCGGGACTCGGAAGTCGTTCTCGGCGTGGACGATCAGTGTCGGGGTCGTCACGGCATCGGCGGCGGCAACCGGTGACTGCTCCCAGAGTAGCGTCGGTTCCTCCCACGGGACGGTGTCGTAATCCCATTCGATCAGTTTGAATGCATCCGTCGAGCCGTAAAACGAGGACAGGTCGTAGACGCCCCGCTGGGCGACTGCGCCGTCGAAGCGATCGGTGTGGCCAACGATCCATCCGGCCATGTACCCACCGAAACTCCCCCCGGTCACGAACAGGTTGTCCTCGTCGACGTACGGCTGGTCGGTTACCGTCTCGACGCCGGCCATGACGTCGGTCATGGTCACGTCCCCCCAGTCACGCTCGATCGCCATCGCGAACTCCTCGCCGTATCCCGTCGAGCCACGCGGATTCGACCAGAAGACGACGTATCCACGGGCGGCCAACAGCTGGAACTCATGCCACATCGTGCCGCTGGTTGACCACATGGCGTGTGGCCCGCCGTGGATCTCGACTACTAAAGGATACGTCTCCTCGGGATCGAAATCCGGTGGCGTCAACACCCATCCCTGGAGTTCAGTTCCGTTCGGCGATTCGAAACTGATTTCTTCGGGCTGACGGACCGGCCGATCATCCAGATACTCGCGGTTGATCCGGGTGAGTCGGTTCGTCTCGGTCCCTCCAGGCGTCGTGACGAACACATCCCCTGGATGGTCCCACTCGCTTTTCGTGAGTGCGACGGCATCTGTCCCAATCGACATCCCGGTCAGATGACCGTCCTCAACCACCACCGCCGGATCCTCGCTGCCATCGCCGGCGACACGGCGGAGGACGACACCCCCTTCGTCCGGTGTCAGAAAGTACAGCTCGTCGCCGGCGGGATCCCACTCCGGACCGCCATCACGGCCGACCGTCCGATCGAGACCGTCGGTCACCCGCACGGTCGTTTCGGTGTCCCGGTCATACACTTCGATTTCGGTTTGGCGCATCGAGGCTTGATCCTCGGGAGTATACGTGTAGGCGATTCGCCCGTCCTCGGTGGCCGCAAGCGTCGGTTCCCAGCTCGTCGTCTGGAAGAGCGTCTGTTCGGTATCCGTCTCGGTATCGTAGGCACAGACATCGTATTGAATGTTATCGTCGGGTTCGCCGGTTCGCTTGACCGCGTAGTATAGTGTCGTCGTATCGCCCCACTCAGGGGCAACAAAATCGTACTCCTCGTCGGTCAGTCGACTGACTTCGTCGGTTTCGGTGTCGACGACGTAGACATGGCTCCGGGTTCCATCGAAGTACTCCTCCTCGGCCCGATAGATCAGTCGATCGATCACCCGCGGATCAGGATCCTCCCGTTCGGTGGTCTCTTCATCGTCGTCGATTGTCTCCCGATCCCGGTCGGTTCCCTGTTCTCGTTCCTCGGGTGTACTCCGTTGGGTGAAGACGAGCCGCTCGCCATCGGGGGCCCAGGCGATCTGACTCACGCCGCCGATCACGTCCGTGACCTGACGGGCCTCGCCGCCGTCGGTCGGCATGATCCACAGCTGTGGGCGATCATCATCTACCCCGCGAGTGCTGACGAACGCCAGACGATCGCCAGATGGGCTGTATCGCGGCTCGCTGTCGGTGCCCTCGGCGACTGTCATTCGTTCGGTGTCCTCGCCGCCGAGTGATGTCCGATAGATCGTGCGTTCGTATTCCGTTTCCGACCGGGGTTCCTGCCTAACGAAGGCGACGGTCTCCCCGTTCGGTGCCAGCTGTGGATCGCTCGGTTTGACGATGTCGTGATAATCCGTTGCGGTAATCCGATTCATAGCCATGGCCGTGGCCGATGGTCGTCGGTCTAATAGCGCTTGTGCCTCGCCAATCGGCGTCGATCAATCGATTCGGGCCCGTCCGCTCGTGGCACTTTGGAGGCGGTCATACAGATCGCTCGCTTTCGTCATCGGGACCACGGCTTCGAAGGTCACTTCGGTCTCATAGCTGGCCTCGAATTCGATCCCTTCGCTTTCGAGGATCCCACGGACAGTTCCGGAATCATCGTATTCGACGGTGATGATCGCCCGTTCGTGGGGTTTGCGTTCGCTGACGCCGGCGGCCTCAATGGCGTCTTTGACCCCGCGACTGTACGCGCGTGCTAACCCCCCGACGCCGAGTTCGGTGCCCCCGAAGTATCGGGTCACCACGACGACGATGTTTTCGAGGTCCTGCTGTTGGAGGACGTTCAACGCGGGTTTGCCCGCCGAACCGGTCGGCTCGCCGTCGTCGCTGGCCCACTCCCGGAGCGGGTCGGCCCGTATTCGATAGGCCGGGACGTTATGGGAGGCATCGGCGTACTCCGAGGCGATCTCATCGATGAATTGCTCGGCCGCGCCGACGGTTCTAGCGGGCGCCGCGTGTCCGATAAACCGCGAGCCACGGATTTCGAATTCCGTGACACCACGGTCGTCGACGGTTCGATACGGGGTATCGGGCGATGACATCCCCACACGCTCACTCCGGTGGCATCCCGCAAAAGCCTGATCGATCCTTGATGTGCGACGGTGTTTAAGTACGTGCCTGTCAAACGGCAAGTCGACAAGTCGTGGCCATCCAACCGCTTGAAGCGATCTATATCATCGCAAGCACGGCGCTGGTGATCACCGGTCTGACGATGGTGGGGCTCGCAGTGCGGGCGTACTTCCGGACGGACCGACGGTCGATGCTCTACCTGTCGGTCGGGTTTTCGATCATCGTCGCTGCCGCCGCGGCGACGACGTTTTCGGGATTCGTCTCCGGCTTCGACGATGCGGTCTTTCTGTTGACGGTGAACTTCTCGATCACCACCATCGGCTATCTGGTCATCATCTACAGCGTTACCTTCGCCGCCCGATAGATCTCTATAACGCTATTGTTCACTCGAGTTCGACCTTGCGGACGTACTCGAGCGCGATGATTTCGGTGATCACGTCCCCCGGGATCGGATCGTCGGTGATGATGTACAGTTCCGGGTCGTCGGTGAATTCCGGATCCTCGCTGATGGTCTGACGGATCGAAATACCATTGTCGGCGAGGACGGTCGTCACACCCGCGACGATGCCGGGCTGATCGGCATTGGTCGGAATGATGGTGAGCACCGTCAGATCCAACACCGGTGCGAGGTCCCGTAGGCTCGGGATCGAGGAGATGTTCTGGAAGATCGGCCGGAGTTCCTCGTCGCTGAGAATCGCATCGGTTGTTGAATCGACAACCCGGCGATCGACCCCGATTTCCCGGGCGATCTGGGTGTTCGGAATTTCGATCCGTCCCGAGACCACCCGGCCGTCGTCGTTTACCGAAAAGCCCCGTTCGAGGAGGAGCCGGATCACCGCCTGCTGGCTTGGGCTCCCCTCGAATTTCTCCATGATCGATTCGAATTCACTGACCATATCAGACAGGAGTAGCGGGAGTGGCTGGCCGTTCACCGCTCGATCGTTGGGGGACGCTCATATGGGTCCATTCTCTCTATCGTTGGATAACTTTTCGCCATCGATCGGTGGCTACCGAATCTATCGATCACGGTGCGGATGTCACTCTGTTGTTTCCTTCGCGTTCACGGATCGGGATACATTGGAATGGAAGGGGCACAGGAAATGGCATGGTGTATGTCAACAGGATGGTCCCCTTCCATACGGCATATCATCGCGAAAATCTGAAAAAATTTGCTGATCTCATAATCCAGGCAATAATTCCCCGAGTATTGGCCTTCCTTGCCACTTCAAATACGATCGCATGAGGCAATCGGATGCAAGCGTGCGGTGCCGTCACTTGCTGTTCTCGTCTCAGAGTTGTCCCTTGGTGCTCGGCGTATCGCTTCGCCGATCGTCGACCCGCGTTGCATCGTCAAGCGTGCGTGCGACGGCCTTGAACAGCGCCTCGATCTCATGGTGGGCGTTCTCCCCGGTCACTTCGAGATGTAGCGTTGCGCCGGCGTTCATTGCCAGCGACCGGAAGAAATGCCCGACCATCGTGCTGGTCAACTCCCCGACGTTCTCTTGGGAGAACTCGCCGTCGAACCGATAGAGCGGTCGGCCGCTGAGGTCGATTACTGCCGAAGCGATCGCCTCATCGAGGGGTAGGCGCCGATCGGCGAACCGCTCGATCCCCCGTTTGTCCCCGAGCGCCTCCGCGAACGCCGTCCCGAGGACGATCCCGATGTCCTCGACAGTGTGGTGGTCGTCGATATGCAGATCGCCGTCGGCATGGATCGTCAGATCGAACAACCCGTGTTTAGCGAAGCTTTCGAGCATGTGATCGAAAAAGCCGATCCCAGTATCGATCGTCGCGTCGCCGTCGCCGTCGATATCGAGCGTACACTCAACCGTCGTTTCGGCGGTCTCGCGGGTGACGGCGGCCGTCCGATCGCTCATGCGCGTATCCAGCGGGCCCACCTACAAGGTGGTTCCGTTCTCTGTGGTCCTCACGGCGGCTGACGGCTGTCTGACGGGGCTATTTGCTGTCTCAACCCAATCGTCAGCATAACCCATGTACAAACGGGTGGTGCTGGGTTTATTGATGATGGTGATCGGGGGGCCGATGCTGTTGGCCGAAACAGTCCCGTTGGGGTTGTTACTCCTCCTCACAGGCGGGTTCCTGCTCGGACTACCACACCTCCATTCCGGCGGTACTGAGACGACGGAGTCGACTCCCAGCCCGGACGCCGATTCGGAGTCGGGCGGTTCAGCTATTTGACCGCGGCTTCGATCGCCTCGGCGAGCGAGAATCGACCCTCATACAGCGCGCTCCCGACGACGACCGCCGCTGCCCCGACATCCCGGAGTGCGACGATGTCATCGATGGTCGCAACCCCGCCGCTGGCGACGACTGGAATGTCCACCGCTTCGACAAGCCGGGCGACCGGTTCAGTCCGCACGCCGGCAAGTTGGCCCTCCACGTCGACGTTCGTAAACAGGATCGCCGCCGCTCCTAGTTCCTCATAGCGCTGGGCGGCGGCCGCCGGGTCCAGACCGGTTCCTTCCTGCCAGCCCGAGACGACCACTTCACCATCCTTTGCATCGAGGCTGACCATCACGCCATCCGGATGCACGGCAGCGATCTCGCCGACGATCTCGGGCGTTTCGACGGCCGCCGTTCCCAGAATCACGCGATCGATCCCGCGGTCGAGCAGGTCCATCGCGTCCTCGGCAGTCCGGATGCCGCCACCGAGCTGGATTTCGATGTCGACGGCTTCGATGATTCGATCGACCGCCGGAGCGTTCTGTCGCTCCCCCTCGAAGGCTCCATCGAGATCGATGACATGGAGGGTATTAGCACCGGCGGCGACCCACCGGTCGGCGGCTTCGACGGGATCGCCATACCGCTTTTCGGTCCCGCGTTTACCCTGCACAAGTTGGACGACTTCGCCGTCCTGCATATCGACGGCAGGAATCACGTCGAAGGAGTCGAAAGCTGCCATTCGTTAGTCAGGGTTGGACGATCTACTGTCTAAAGCCCCGGCTTTTCGGTAAGACTCTACTCTACTCTATTCCTGATGGCGCTTGAGAGACCGACTGCCTTCGTCGATCGCGAACGGATTAGTTTAGCCGTTCGCTCGGCGTTGTCGACGCTGTTTGTTCTTTGTACTCCTTTGGTCTCGATCGAATACCAATCACGATTGTCCTCATTTTGCCCGCTGAATTCCGTTGAATTGACCTGTAACGACGTCTCGGCGGCTGGCGCGAACAGCAAGGTCTAACAAGTTGGCGCGCGAAATCCCGCCGATGCCCACGGTAGAATACCTCAACTACGAAGTGCTGGACGATCATGGGTGGGAAATGGACGACGACGACCTTTTCGAGAAGGCCGCCGATGCCGGTCTCGATGACCAGGACTACGGCACACTCGAAGTCAATCAAGGGGAGTATATTCTTGAGGCCGCCGAGGCCCAGGGGTACGACTGGCCGTTCTCCTGTCGGGCTGGCGCCTGTGCGAACTGTGCCGCCATCGTCAGGGAAGGCGAGATCAACATGGACATGCAGCAGATCCTCTCAAACGAGGAGGTCGAAGAGAAGGACGTCCGCCTGACCTGTATCGGCACCCCCGAGACTGAGGAGGTCCGCATCGTCTATAACGCGAAGCACCTCGACTACCTCCAGAACCGCGTTATCTAGTTATTAGAGTAAAACACCCGTTTAACAAATGGCGGATTTTGAAGGACGGATTGCCGTCAATTTAGTCGTTTTATCCGTTTAAGAGGGAACGGCTGACCCAACACCTATTGCCATCGGCTCCGCCCATGAGATCGTGGCCACATCCGCCGACGTGTTGCGATTGGTAGCGATCCCGATCCTCGGCTGGGCCGCTTGGCGTGATCACCACACCCGCCGGGTTCCGAACCGTGTCTGGATCCCGCTCGTCGTGGTGGCGCTGGTTGCGCTGGGGCTCGATATCGTTCGTGTGCTGGACGAGCCGGCCTACATCACTCGATCGTTCGCGATCCGTACGGCGATCAGCATCGGCTTTCTGATTCCGGTTGCCTATGCGTTCTGGTGGTTCGGTGGATTCGGCGGCGCCGACGCGAAGGCGTTGATGGTGCTGGCGGTGTTGTTTCCGGTCTATCCGACCTACGAACTCGCCGGGCTGGTCTTCCCGCTGTCGGTTCCACCTCTCGGGGTCTTTTCGATATCCGTGCTCACCAACGCGGTGATTCTCGGTTTTGCCTATCCAATCGCGCTCGCGGTCCGCAATCTCCTTGCCGGGGAAATCGGCCTCCCGATGTTCATCGGTCGCCGGGTGGCGTGGACGGAGCTGCCAACGACCCACGGACGGCTCCTCGAAACGCCGACCGGAATGACGCGACAGGGACTCGATCTCGATGCGCTTCGGATGTATCTCCGGTGGCGGGGGCTCTCGCTTACCACTCTCCGTGATCACGCCGAACAGGCGCGCGATCCGGCCACGCTCCCAACCGATCCCAATCCGCCGACCGACGGTGCCGTCAAAACGACCGCTGATACTGGGAATGGAACTATCGCGTTTACTAAAATGGCCGATAATCCTCAGGCGAACGATGCCTATCCGGACCCCTGGGGTGCTGAGCGATTTCTCGCCTCGGTCGACGGTAATGCCTACGGTACGACCGCTCCTCAACTCCGTCAAGCGCTCGACCTCCTCGTCGAGGCCGATGTCGTCTGGGTTTCACCCGGCATCCCGTTTCTCCTGCCGTTGTTCACCGGCCTGCTGGTCACGCTTGCCTATGGCGACCTCCTCCACAGTCTGGTCACTGCGATCGGTGGACTCTGATCGATGGCCATCGATCGGTTCGGTTCCGATAATGGTTCGGTAGGTGACTCATTCGATCGGTTTGTAGCTCGGCGTGGACAGATCGATCATCGTCGCCAATCCTGGATCGGCTGACTGGACCGCCGGTACTGTGTTACAGACGACCGCAGGCGTCGCGATATCGCCGTGAAACCCGCCCTCGACGGTGACGTCGAGATCGGGTGTGCCACGGAGATGAACGGCATCGAGCATCTCTCCGGCACCGAGGTACATCTTGAGGTCCAGTTCGATCACTGCCTCCCCGTCAACGAAGCCCCGACCGACCTGATGGATTCCCGCAGCTTCGCCCGGTTCGACGGTGAAGTGTTCGCTTTCGGCCCGCTCATCCGCGACGACCGGTTCGATCGTCTCCTCGACGGAGTCGAGATCCCAGCCGAAAGCCCCCGCCAGCATCGCGATCGATTCGGGGAGCCCGACGTGGCCGGCCTCGGCGGCGATCTCATCGCGCCATCGATCGACGGCCATGCCGGCGCCGACCTTCTCCTGGAGGGGTTTACGTCGCTCGCCGGCATCCTGGACACGCTCGACCTGGACCGTTTCGACCGATTGACATGGTGTCGAGAGCACGGCCGCAAGGGTGTCCATCGCAAAGCCCGGATTGATCCCCGTGCCGAGACAGGTGGTCCCATGATCCTTTGCCGTTGCATCGATCTCCTCGGCCACCGCTGGGTTGTCGCGCCAGGGATAGGCCAACTCCTCGGTCGTCGAAACGACATCCGCTCCGGCTGCCATGGCTTCCTCGAGCTGTGGGGCGACCGCCTCGATCGATGACAGCGTCGAGTGAAAGACGACATCGGGATCGGCTGCGAGTGCATCCTCAGCGTCATCGGTGACGGTGACGCCAAGCTCCCGGTCGAGGCCTGCAACGGTCCCTAGATCTTCCCCGACCTTCGCCGGGTCGATATCGATCGCTCCGACGAACTCGAAGCCACGGTCGACTGCGGTTTCGACGATCCGTCCGCCGATCGGTCCGATGCCGTACTGGACTGCCGTGAGTGTCATAGGATCCCCTCCGATGTCATTGCACCGGCGACCGTATCGGCCGCCTTGAGGAGATCATCGAGCTGTTCTTCGGTGGTCTGGTAGGAGACGCTCCCCATGTGACCGGGGAGATGGTAGTGGCCGTGATCGAGCAACCGGGTGTGGAACTCGACGAGTGCCTCACGGTTCGTGCCGGTCTCGACGGCCCCGACGGTATCGAGATCGCCCTCCGGCTCGAAGTGCGGACAGAACAGCGAGCTCTCCCCGAGGACGACGGCGTCGATACCGTGATCGGCGAAGATATCCGCCAATCCGTCACGGACTCGCTCAGCCCGTGATTCGGTGTACTCATAGACTGGCTCGTCCTCGACGATTTCGAGACTCCTCACCCCAGCGGTCGCGGTCATGGGGTTGTTGGTGAATGTCCCGCCGCCGGCCAACACTCGGTCCGCTGGTGGAACGTCAACGTCCGGACGGGCGTTCTCGAAGAGGTCGGCCCGGCCACCCAGACCACCGACCGGCAGGCCGCCACCGAGGAACTTCCCGAAGGTGGTCATATCGGGGATCACGTCGACACGCGCCTGATAACTCCCTGGCGAGACTCGAAACCCCGTTACGACTTCGTCGAAGATCAACAGGATATCACGGTTTGCGGTCTCCTCGCGAAGGAATTCGAGGAATCCGTCGTCACAGGTGACGCCACCGCCGGCCAGCAACATCGGCTCGATGATGATCGCCGCCACCTCGTGTTCGTCCAACAGCGTTGTTACCGCCTCGCGGTCGTTCACCGGGAAGGCATGGATGTGTTCTTCAGCCCCCGGCGGCAGTCCAGTCGTCACCGGTTCGTCGAACGGCGCATGGATCGCCTTCGAGAGGTCGGTGTTACCACCGTGCCAGCCGCCCTCTGCCTTGAGGACGTGATCCCGGCCGGTAAACGCCCTGGCGAGTCGGACGGCGTACATCGTAGCCTCGGTCCCCGACGCACAGAACCGCACTCGCTCGGCTGAAGGCACGAATGACTTGACCTTTTCGCCGAGTTCGAGGGCTGTCTCGTTGAGCGCCCCATAGTGCAGTCCCTTCGCAGCCTGCTCTTGAACGGCCTCGACGACGTCCGGATGGGCGTGACCGAGTACGCTCGTCTGATGGTTCATCCAATAATCGACGTACTCATTGCCGTCGACATCGGTGATCGTCGCCCCCGACGCCTCGGCGACGTAGATCGGGTGGGGTTCAGCATACCGGATATTATGCGACACTCCACCCGGGAAGACCGATGTCGCGGCCTCATGGAGCCGCTTGCTCTCGCTCCGGTCATATGTCGTTGAATCACTTTGTTGCGCCATACACCTGGTTAATGTCGTCCAGCGTCGTTATAGTCGTTACTCGGCGGAGGGTTGGTTTGTCCACTAGCACCGGCACCGATCCGTTGGCTGCACGGTGACGAAAGGCCTATCGGGCGGAGTCCCGTTCCGTCCGCCATGACTGATTTCGGCGTCGAGATCGATTTCGGCGACGACGGACTGATCCCCGTTGTCGCCCAATCCGCCGACACCGGCGAGGTACTGATGCTCGCCTACGCCAACCGGGATGCGATCGAACGGACGGCCGAAACCGGCCGGGCGCACTACTACTCCCGCAGTCGCGAGGAACTCTGGGAGAAAGGGGCGACCAGCGGTCACACCCAATCGATCACGGAGATCCGGGTCGATTGTGATGCCGATGCCGCCCTCTATGAAGTCGAACAGACCGGTGGCGCCTGTCACACCGGATACCGTTCCTGTTTCCATCGCACCATCGATGGTATGACCGTCGGCGAGCAGGTGTTCGATCCCGATACTGTCTACGACTGATCGATGTCCGAGGATCTGATCGCCGACCTCCGGGCGGCCGATGAATCCTATCAGCAAGCCGTCGCCGCTGTCGAGGAGATCGGCGAGGACCAAGCGCAAACGGTCGCCGAGTATTATCAGGAAGCGCTGGCGCTGTTCGATGAATACGAGAACGAAGCGACGGGATCGGGAAACTTCGAGGCCTACATCGAGTTTCAGGAAACGATCGTCAATTTCGTCGATCGATTACCGGAGGATCTCCCTCGACGGGATGCCTTCGAGGTGCTCACGGAGATCTTCGATCAGCGTCGCCTCTCGCATAGCGATTTCGACGACGCACGCCGGAAGCTCCAGCCGGCCGCCGAGATCGTCGACCGGCTCGAAACTCGTAAGCAGGCTCGCCAGCGGTATCGCGATGCCCGTCACGCCGTCGAACGGCGTCGGCGGGAACTCCGCGATCAGATCGGCGAACTCGAAGCGCTGCTCGAACACGCAGACGTCGATTTCGATGCCGAGACCGACGCGCTTCGGGCTCCGATCGAGGAGTACAACACGGCCGTCCAGACGGCGTTTACATCCTTCAAACGCGAGGCCAGCGCCCGTTCAGTCCTCGCTTTCGTCACTGCAACCGAGGAGTATCCACTTGTCGAATACCGTCAACCGCCCCCGGACCTTGTCGAGTTCATTGAATCGGCGGCTGTCGGTACCGAACCGATCTCGACCCTCCTCGAATACGCCGACTATTCCCGGTCGAAACTCGATCACTACGTCGATCAGCCACAAACGCTCAAACGCCATATCGCGACCAACCAGACGTATCTCCAACGACTGGATGCCGAACCACTCCAGATCCAGTGGCCACCGCCGTCAGCCGAAACGTTGCGCTTTCGGTGCCGGGAGTTGATTCCGCTTGTCGATCGATTCGCCCCCGAGGACGTGATCGCGACACTCCGTACAGTCCGCGAGCGGGCGCTCGCTCCCGAGCAGTACCGACGACGACGCGAGGCGGCGGTGGCGAAGAGCGAACTCTCGGAGCGTGATCGTGCCCGGCTGCAGGACGGCACGATCGAGGCCCAACTCGAGTCAGCCCGGGCGGAATACGAACGGCTCACCGACGCACTCGACACCTATCCGGAACGATAAGCTGTCGTCACTCGATCGCTTGTACTAATTGTGTTTCTATTTCGTCGGCGAGTGTAGCCGCCCGCTCTGGCGTTCGTGCCTCCGCGTAGATCCGGACGACTGGCTCGGTTCCGCTGGGTCGAGCGAGGATCCACGCGTCGCCGTAGTCGATACGGTGGCCGTCGATGGTAGTGACGTCGCCGTCGGCGTCGGCAGCGTAGTCGGCCGCCGCTTGTTGAAGCGTCGCCAGTTCGTCGTCGGTGTCGTACTCGATCTTTCGGCGGTCGTTGTGATAGCCGTCGT
Source organism: Halobacteriales archaeon (assembly GCA_042219475.1). GTDB lineage: Archaea > Halobacteriota > Halobacteria > Halobacteriales > Hikarchaeaceae > Chewarchaeum. Next base: position 28,935 of record JBDGPX010000042.1, on the reverse strand, counting down.
ACTCCTCGATGATCTCGCGTGCTGATCGTTCCGTGAGCAGTTCGAGGAACTTCCCGGCGGTGTATGCACCGTCCCGGGCTAGCCGGTAGTCAGGGAAGATGATTCCACCGTTGCCCTCGCCGGCCACTGCGACCGTCTCGCCATCGGCTTGGAGTTCACGGATCCGGGTGATGATCCGGGTCGAGCCGATGGCTGTGAGCTCGAGATCTGCCCCGATCGACTCGACGATGTCGACGAGGCGCTGGGAGACGTTCACCGCCGACACCGCGATGGTTCTCGCCGACAGCTCCGCCGCCGCCAGCGCCGCAAGCGTCGCATCGCCCTCGATGTAGGAACCCTCCTCGTCGAAGAAGATCGCACGGTCGGCATCGCCATCGTGGGCGATCCCGACGTCGGCGTCGGCGGTCCGGACCAGTCGACCCAGATCGGCGAGATTCGCCTCGACCGGTTCGGGATCCCGTCCCGGAAAATGGCCATCCGCCTGTGCGTTAACCGTGACGACGTCACAGCCGAGCTCCCGAAGAAACCGCGGGCTAGTGAGCGTGCCGGCGCCATGTCCCGGATCGAGTGCGACCGTCAGGCCGGCGTCGGCGATCGCGTCACGATCGAGCGCCGTCTTGAGTTGGTCGATATATCGATCACGCCCTATATCGATGGATCGTGAGGTCCCCACCTGATCCCACTGTATCGGCTCGACGGAATCCGCTAAGAACACGTCCTCGACCCGTTCGAGCTTCGTGACCGGGAGTTCGACGCCGTCATCGCCGACGAGCTTGATGCCGTTATATTCTGCCGGGTTATGTGAGGCCGTGATCATAATCCCCGGGATGGCTTCGGCCTCACAGTATGCCTGCAGGCCCGGCGTGGGGACGATCCCAAGCCGTTCGACGTCCGCGCCCACGCTCTGGAGCCCGCTTGCCGCGGCGTCGCCGAGCATCGGACCGGTCACTCGGGTGTCCCGGCCGAGCGCGACACGATCGGCATCCCAGACCGACCCCGCTGCCGTTGCAACACGCAGGACGAACGCTGGTGTCAGCTCCTCGTTCGCCACACCACGTGTTCCGCTCGAGCCGAAGACCTTCATGGCTAAAGGCTGGACAGCCCAAGCCAAAGTGGTTCCGGAGCCGGCATCGGCTCGGATGGGTATTGCGCTATCGCCTCGCGTCCAGGCATAACCCTTTCGAGCATTCCCCGCGGGAGGATCGATATGAGCGCCATCGAGGAAAAACGAATCTTCGCCGAGCGAATCGGCCGCACGGTCGCGTTCGTTGCCGCTGGATTGGGCATCGCAACCGTCGGGATCGCGGACGATCGTGTCGGTGAAGTCCGGATCGATCGTCGGTGTACGCCCAACGATATCGCCGCGGGCGATCAGTGTGTCGCGGTGGCGACAGACACGGAACTTCTGTACTGGACCGCAGACAAGGATACCGATGGCGAATCGACCACTGAGCCGACTGATGGCGTCGAGTTTACAGCCTTGGATGGCCCCGACGCGACCGTTGTCGGTTTCGCGTCAAATCGCCTCCGCGTGGCCGATGCCGATGGTACCATCCACGCTGAGACCGACGATGGCTGGCGGACGATCGGCGCCGTCGATGGGACAGTCACTGCTATCGATGGCGACCTCGTGGCGACGGAGGCAGGTGTCTATCGGATCGCCGACGGCCTTCAACACGTCGGGCTCACGGGGGTCCGTGATATTTCGACAACGGGCGTTCCGCGTGCTGCGACTGCCGAGGGATTGTTCACGCTGGGCAACGGATGGCTCGAAACCTTAGCGGGTGATTTCAGAGTCGTGGCCGCATCATCAGATGGCGACCACGCTCATGCGGCGGCCGCAGAAACGGTGTACGCGACCACCGACGGCGACTGGACCGTCGTCGACATCCCGATCGATGCACCCGTCGCCGATATCGCCTACGGCGAGACGTCCTGTGTCGTCACCAACGATGGGACGCTGGCACTCCCCGGCGAGACTGGCTGGCGGACGTATCCTCTCGGCCTACTGGATGTTACCGGCATCGCGATCCCGTAATGAGGGCGGAATCGAAAACGGGTTTATCCATCGTGGTGATGCTTGGATATGATCATCAGCGGCTCCGCCTCCCAATCACTCGCCGCGTCGTTGGCCGCCGAGCTGGATGACCCGCTCGCTTCGGTCGTCTACGATCGCTTCCCGGATGGTGAACTGCTCGCGGCGGCCCCGGACATCGACGGCACCGAGCGGGCCGTTATCGTCGCCTCGACGACCTCGGCTGAGGCACACATCGAACTCCTTCAACTCCAGGACGCGGCCGTCGAGGCGGGTATCGAAAACGTCGTTACTGTCATTCCATACCTGGGATACGGCCGTCAGGACGCCGCCTACGCACCTGATGGTACCGAACAGAGCGGCTATCCGGTCTCCGCTCGTGCGGTCGCTCGGGCCATCAGCACTGGTACCGATCGTGTGCTGACGGTGACACCCCACGAGACGGCCGTCTGTGAGTTCTTCGACGTACCCGCCGACCCGATCGATGCGGCCGCCCACCTCGCCGAACCGCTCCCGGCGGGGCTGACCGATCCGGTGTTTCTTTCGCCGGATGCCGGGGCGATCGATCTCGCCGAGAGCGTCCAGGCCGCCTACGGCCACGGCATCGTCGATCATTTCGAGAAGACCCGTCTGTCCGGTTCAGAGATCGAGATCGCCCCCAACGATGCGACCGTCGCCGGTCGTGACGTGGTCATTGTCGACGATATCATCGCGACCGGGTCGACAATGAGTCAGTCGATCGCCGTCCTGAACGATCAGGATGCCGCGCGGGTGTTCGTCGGCTGTGTCCATCCGGTCTTGGTCAACGACGCCCGGATCAAGCTCGCCCGTGCCGGCGTCGAAGCCATCTACGGCACCGATACGATCGAACGGGCCGTCAGTTCGGTATCGGTCGCGCCGGCGATTGCCGACGCGCTGTAGGTCTCTTGGTCGTTCATCGTCGCGGAGAAATAGTCTTACACCGCCGATCTGACCGGTGTGTGCCGGACTCAGGCCGTCGCCTCGGCGAGGGGATCGATCACGAACCGCATTTTGATGTCCTCGACGTCCCACTCCTCTTCGTAGCCGTCTTCGATCTCGGTGAGTTCGGCCGCCCGGACTTCCTCTTTGATGAGCTCCTCGTGCTCGGCGATGAGTTGGCCGACCCGTTCGTCGAAGACTTCGATTTCGAGGCGGATCGATTCGTCCATATCGAGATCGAGTTCCTTGCGCATCTCCTGGACGCGGCGGATGACTTCACGAGCATAGCCCTCGGATTCGATCTCGTCGGTCAGCCTCGTATCGACGTAGACTGTCCCGCCTTCGAAGTCGGTGCCGGTGATCTCGTCGGGGAGCTCCTCGACGAACGTGACCATCTCGTCGGTCAGGTCGATGGGTTCGCCGACAGCGTCGCCGACGGTGTCAGCGAGGGTATCGAGGTCCTTCCGTTCGACGCTGGCATCGTTGAGGGCTTCCATGACTTCGCCAGCCATATCGCCGAAGGCGGGGCCGAGCACGCTCATGTCAGCCTCGGCGCTGTAGCGGAGTTCAGTCCAGCGCTCGTCCGGTTCGACGAGTTCGATCTCGCGGGCATTGAGGCGGTCGGCCAGCAGTTCCCGATGGGCCTCGACGGCATCGACGACGGATTCCTCATCCGCGTCGACGACCACCCGTCGGACCGGCCATCGGAGCTTCCGGCCGGCCTGTTGGCGAGCGTTCGAGCCGGCCTCCTCGATTGCCCGGACGGTGTCGATCGTCGCTTCGAGTTCGGGATCATGGAACCGCCCGTCGGGCTCGGGCCAGTCACGCATGTGGACGGTGTCGAACCCGGTATCGCCGGTGAGTTGCTGGTAGATCTCCTCGGCGAGGAAGGGCGCGTACGGCGCGAGCAGTGCCGTCACCTGCTGGAGCACCTCGTAGATCGTCGCGTAGGCGGCGGTCTTTGACTCGCTTTGTTTTTCTTCCCACATCCGCTCACGGACGGTCTGGATGTAGTATCGCGAAACGTCCTCGACAACGAACTCCAGCAGCCTATCGAGAGCTTTGTGCTGCTCGAAGGCTTCCCAGTCGGCGGTCATCCCGTCGATGACCGTCTGCAGGCGCGAGAGCACCCATTCGTCCTCGCGCTCGAGGGAGCAGTCGGCCAGTGAGACGGCCTCGGGCTCGAAGCCGTCCATCCGCATGTACGGCAGCGGGAACCGGAAGACGTTCCAGAGGATGTTCAGCTCCCGTTGGATGTCCTCCATTCCGTCCCAGGAGAACCGCATGTCATCGCCCTGTGGCGTCGCCGACAGTAGGAATGTCCGCATCACATCCCGGCCATGGCGGTCGATCGCCTCCTCGGGGGCGACGATGTTGCCGAGCGATTTCGACATCTTTCGGCCGTCGGCGTCGAGAGCGTGGCCGTGCATGAGCACCTGCTCATAGGGGATTTGATCCATCGCGGCGGTGCCCATGCCGAGTTGGGACCAGAACCATCCCCGCGTCTGATCGTGGGCTTCGATGATCAGGTCGGCCGGCCAGAGCTCCTCGAAGGTGGCCTCGGTTTCGGGGAAGTCGAGTGTTCCCCAGGAGGCGACCGAGGAATCGAGCCAGACGTCGAAGACGTCCGGGACACGGGTGTAGGTCGTCCCGTCTTCAGTGATCGTCAGATCATCGACGGTCGGTTTGTGGAGATCGACCGCGTCGGGATCGATGTCCTGATCGACCCGCTCGGCGAGTTCCTCGCGGTCGCCGATGACGATCATGTCCTCGGCTTCCTCATCGGGTGTGGCGTTCTCCGGGGTCCAGATCGGGATCGGAATCCCCCAGTAGCGCTGGCGGGAGACGTTCCAGTCGGGCGCTTCCTCGACGAAATCCCGGAAGCGGTTGTCCCGGGCCCACGGCGGATACCACTCGGAGTCCTCGATGTTTTCGAGGAGTTCGTCTTTGACATCGGTGATCGTGATGAACCACTGATCGGTGACGATCTGGATGATATCGGTGTCACACCGCCAACACTGGCCGTAGTCGTGAGTGTAGGTCTCGTTGGCCAGCATCAGTCCCTTGTCCTCGAGGTCGGCGATAATGTTCTCGTTGGCATCCCGGACGAATTGGCCGGCGTAGTCGCCGGCAGCCTCCGTATAGACGCCGTCGGCCGCGACCGGACAGAAGATCTCCATATCGAGTTCGGTGCCGCGTTGGAAGTCTTCCTCACCATGGCCTGGGGCGGAGTGGACCAATCCGGTCCGATCGGCCTCGACGTAGTCGGCGTGGTAGACTTCATGGCTCCCGTCGAACTCGACGTGATCGGGCACCTCCTCGGCAAGGGGATGGTCGTATTCCCAGCCGATCATCTCCGCCCCCTCGTAGTCCTCGATCACCTTGTAGTCCTCGTACCGACCCTTTTTGAGAACGTCCTCGATGAGGGTTTCCTCGAGGTAGAGGACTTCCGACTCGCCGCCCTTCTCGGCCCGAACGGCGGTGTAGGTCAGGTCCTCGTCGACGGCGACGAAGGTGTTGCCCGGGATCGTCCACGGGGTGGTCGTCCAGATGACGAGCGATCCCTCACGATCGCTGAGGGGGAACTTCACGTAGATCGAGGGATCTTCGACCTGATGATATTCGACCTCGTTTTTCGCGATCGCGGTCTCACACCGGGGACACTGGCTGATCGAACGTTTGCCGCGCTCGACGAGGCCGCGTTCGTGGGCCTGCTTGAAGCCCCACCACGCTGCCTCCATGTACTCCGGTGTAACCGTCTTGTAGGGGTTGGCCCAGTCCATCCAGACGCCGAAGGATTTGAAGTCTTCCTGCAGACCGTCGAGTTGTTCCTCGGCGAAGGCTTTGCACTCTTCGATGAAGTTCTCGATCCCGAACTCCTCGATGTCCTTTTTGTTCTCGAAGTCCAGCCGTTCTTCGACCTTCGTCTCGATCGGCAGACCGTGCATGTCATAGCCCGGCCGGTCTTTCACATCATAGCCCTGCATTCGGAGATACCGGATATAGGCGTCCTTGAGGGTCTTGTTCCAGGTCGTTCCCATGTGGGCCGCCCCGGAGGTGTAGGGCGGACCATCGACGAAGAAATACGGCTCGCCGTCGGATCGGTGCTCCTTGGTCCTCTCGTAGGCGTCGACCTCGTCCCAGTACGTCGCCACCTCGTCCTCGAGGGCGTGTGGCGAATACTGGTCGTCGACCTCGGCGAATCGGTCCATATCGACACAGTCTCACTAGACGCTAAAAGGATAATCGGTTGGACAAACGCGACAGTCAGACCGCTATTCGGGCGATCGATGCCTTTCGGTCAGCACCAGCTGTCTCCTCCGAATCGGGAGTTGGGATCTCACTCCTGGTCGGCCTGCTATTCCCTGTCGACGTCTTGTGAGTCCGTATCGGGATCGTTGGATTCGAGATCGGTCTGCCAGATGAACCCGTCCGACCCGGATGTCGCTGTGGAGCTATCGGCCGGTGGTTCTGCTGTCCTGCGATCGGCCATCGGATAGTGAAACGCCGCCCCGGTTCCGGCATCGGATCCGGATTCGAGGTCGGTGTCGTCGGCTTTGGCTGCTAGTTCGACAACGGCCGGTGTGCGGTCCTCGGCCGTGGTGATCGTCTCGGCAACGTCATCACCGAAACCAGTCCGTTCCATGACTCCCCAGGACTGGACACCTTGGAAATACTCGATGAGACCATGCCATGCGACGAAGGTTTTCCACTGCCGATACCCGAAGTTCTCGAGGATGCCGTCCACCATCAATCGGAGGATTTCACGGGGTCGGTCATACCGTCGAAAACTCATAACTTCGCTGAAGAGCCCGAACCACGAGAGGAACACGCCAAACCCCGTCGTCACGAGCAAAAACAGCACGAAAAACGACCAATCGATAGCGCCGAAATACACCGCCAACGGAATGATCAGATACCCGAATCCTTCGATGAGTGGCCCCAACATCTCCCCGAACAGGAAAAACGGGAGTGCATAGGTTCCGATCCGACCGTAGCGTGGATTGCCGATCATATCGCGGTTCGTCCACAGCGTTTCGACCATCCCCCGGTACCAGCGGCGGCGTTGTCGGCTCAACACCTGTCTGGTCTCGGGAACTTCCGTCCAGATCACCGGACGTGGGAGGAAATCGATTCGATAATCCCGGTTGTCGTCGATAAAGCGTCGGTGGAGTCGAACGAGCAGGTCGAGGTCCTCGGTGACCGTATCCTCGCGATAGCCGCCGATCTCTCGGATTGCTTCGGTGCGAAACACACCGAAGGCTCCCGAAATCAGGATCAATGCTTTCAGGCGGCTTAGTCCGAGACGTCCCGAGTAAAATGCTCGGAGATACTCCATCGCTTGGAGGGCTACCAGCCGCTTCCGATCGAGATCGACATCGACGACTTGTCCGTGTTCGATCTCACATTCATTAGCGACCCGGACTGTCCCGCCGACTGCCATCATCGTCCGTGGATACTCAAGGAAGGGTTGGACGATTTCGAGGAGCCCATCCCGATCGATGATCGAGTCAGCATCGATTGCACCGAACAGTTCTTGGTCGGTCAGCCAGATCCCGGCGTTGAGCGCGTCGCTCTTGCCGCCGTTTTCCTTATCGACGACGAGCAGATCGTCGTGATCGATCGATCGATAAACGCCTCGCACCCGCTCGCTGGGAAGATCGAACGGGATTTCGGCATCGACCGGCTCTAGTGCATAGGATTCACGAAGCCGATCGAGCGTTCCGTCGTCCGATCCATCGTTGACGACCACGATCTCCTTATCGGGATAGTTCACCGTTAGGAGTGATTTCACGCTCTCGACGATGACACCGGCCTCGTTGTAGGCGGGTACGATGATCGCGATCCCGGGTAAAAATGGGGTTGTGAACGGCTCATAGAGGGGCTCCCAAGACGATTCCCGGACCTGCTCGCGGAGTTCTAACAGCCCCATGATGTTGATGAATAGGTAGTTCCCGTTGATGAGCAGGTAGTATCCAAGGACGAAGATACCGGTGACTTCGAGGAATTCGAGGAACGTCGTTCGGGCGCTCATGACGAATCGAGGACCTTCGCGTTCGCCCGGACCCACCGCCAGGCTCGTTCGTAATCCTGGTCGTCGATCCCGATTGCCGCTGGCGCTGCCAACTCGGGATCCCCCCGAAGCTGTTCGAGGGCCTGGACCCGACTCCGCTGATCGGTCTCCGAACGTGCCGCCATGGCGAGGGTTTCACGGGCCGTCTGATTGCCCCATTCGGCCAACATCGTATAGATCGCGCGTCGGGCTGTCGGGTCCGGATCCGTCGTCAACGCGTCAGCATCGACGGTGGTCCGCAGATCGGAGCGCCACCCTTCCGGGGCGAGTGTCAATGCGGCGGCGGCACGGACCGATGGGAGGTCGTGCTCGGTGAGTTCAACGATCCAGGCCATTGGGGCATCACGCCCCGCGATGCCACAGTGTCTGAGCACGGTCAGCACTTGGATGAGGAGCGAGGGACGCCACTCCTGGTGGTCGACCCTTCCCCGTTCGAGCAGCGATGTCGGATCGTCCCGGTGTAACAAATAGAGCGTATCGAGGCCGTACACCGAGAGGGTCACATCACCGTTACCGAGGAGTAGATCCGTCCCGTGTGTCCTGACATCGGGATCGCTGGTTGCATACAGCAACCGGGCTCCCGCAGCCCGGAGCCCGCTATCGGCCGAACAGATCGAACGGAGTCGATCGATCTCGACCGGCTCTTCAAGTAGGGCGAGCCACGTCAGTGCCTGCAGTTGTTTGTGACGTTTGTTACTGTCGAGTCTTTGCTTGGCTTCCGCGGGAATGTCCAACGCCCGACCGAGATCCTGCAACCGCTTTCGCTCTGCTCCGCGGGTATTCCGGAGGTATTCATCGAGTTGGTTCCGCGCGACATCCCGTTCGACGGCTGAGAGCTCATCGATCCAGGATTTCCAGTCGGGTCCTTCCACCGTCATCCGTTCGAGTATTCCGAACCGAACACTCGATCGAACCCTTTCCCGGCGGATGTCGTCGATCCGACGGACGATCGACTCGGCAAGCGTAATAAATCCAACCGCGATCAACAACGCGATGATCACCACGCCGGCCCAGAGTGCAATCTCAATCGATCCTGCCGGGACAACCATGCCGACCTACCCGACCTGCCGGTTGACGCGGGCGAGGAGTTCGTTCGGGCTGAACGGTTTCGTCATGTACTCGGTCGCCCCGGTTTCGAGCCCTTCGATGACGTGCTCTTCCCGCCCCCGGGAAGTCAGGATGATCACCGGTACCTCGGTGAGTTCCGGATCGTCGCGGATCCGTTCGAGTACTTGCAACCCGGTCATCCCCGGCATCATCACGTCCAATACCATTCCATCCGGTGGTTCCACACCTGTGAGATAGTTCCAGCAGTCCTGACCGTTTTCGAAGGATGTAACGCTGTACCCGGCGTTCGCGAGCTTGAACTCGACGAGTTCACGGATGGTATCGTCGTCGTCAGCGATAACGATGTCGGGGGACATTGAGGATCCAATCGATCGCTCCCATTGCCTGGACTGATCGTGTGAGCCAAATGAACCTACCGGCTTGGGTGATCACGGTGCCCATCACTTAGAACTGTGTACTCACCTCGTTAGCGTACGATTCGGGAGCGACATCGACGACACCCTCGTCGTGAAGCGCCACAAAAAACGGCGAGTCTGACCAGTAATACTCTTCGAAGACCGATCGGGCAACGATGTCGATGACTGGCGGGCAAGCCGGATCGTCGGCTACCAGGTGCAGGGCGATATTGAAGCTGTTCAATCCGAGGTCGTCGTAATACGACAGCACGTTGGTGATCCCCTCAGCCAGCCCCGAGACGACGGCGGCGTCCGGTTCCGGGACGGCCGTGCGTTCGGCGATGCCCATGATGTGGCGGTGATGTTTCGGCGCGAAGGCGGCGAACCACTCGACGCCGTGGGTCGATCCGACGTGTCGGTCGCCGTCCTGTTCGGCATCTCGGAGGTCGTCCCAATACGTCGACCCCTCACGGTCATGATACCGACGCGCCGCATCGATCCGCCGGCGCTGTTCGTTGGTCCCTCGGTCGTCGACCAGTGTCTGCATGTGCGGGTGGATGATGCTCGAACCGGCTGGCCGCAGGAAGTTCATGTTGATCGAGGCGTATTCCGCGTCGGGATCGTGGTCAAACGCTGCCTGGATGAATTCGAGCGCCGCCTCCAACCCGTCGGCGAACTGTGTTGCGGTAAACGCCGACGGTGGCTGGAAGTGTGCCTCGGTGAGCACGACGACATTTGAATGGGCGCCGTAGGGATTAAGATTCGGAAACGAGACGGCTTCCCCGCGTTCGCCGCGATCCATCCCGACCCAGTCGGGATATTCCGGCGTCGCCTCCGTGACCATGCCGGGACAAAAGAAACAGCCCTCGTCGTCCTCGACAACGGCTGTGATGTCAGGTTCGTCATCGGGCATGAGGAAGTTCTCGGGGACGATACGGGCCGATCGCCCCGTGAGCGGGTCCGTCCGGACCTCGACGTCGATTTCGACCTCTTCGAAGTCCTCGAGCGGGCTGTAGAACGCGGTCGTTTGGGTGTCGGCGGCGAACTGGATCGACATCGGTCTGATCTACCACTCCACGGGATAAAAAAACTGATCCGCACACTTTCGGTGCCGATCTCCCATCCGATGATCCGGGCGTTTTTGGCCGCTGCCGCCGTTGGTTCGCGTATGAGCGGTGACTGTGTGTTCTGCCGTATCGTCGATGGCGAGTTGCCCAGCCGGACGGTCTATGAGGATGAGAATGTGCAGGCGTTTCTCGATGCCAACCCGCTCGCACCGGGCCATACACTTGTCATCCCGAAATCCCATTACGAGCGACTGAACGATCTCCCGACCGATATCGGATGTGAGGTGTTAACGACGCTCCACCGGCTCACGCCGGCTGTCGAGACCGCCGTCGATGCCGACGGGAGCAATGTCGCGTTCAACAACGGAGAAGCAGCCGGCCAGGAGATCCCCCACGTCCACGGCCATATTATCCCCCGGTTCACTGGCGACGGCGGGGCACCGGTCCATGCGATCGCCGGCGATCGGCCGGATCTGGACGACGCCGAACTCGATTCGATCGCCGACGATATCGCTACTCAACTGGTGTAATTCCTTCGAATCACACTACTACTCTCATTTCGGCCGGGTTCGTCGAGGACATCCCGACCGTCTCTCGGTTCTCATAGCAGAGTAATTGGGGCACGGACGTCAGAGTATGCCAACGTTCGTGGGTGAGTCGATCAATATCCCAGCGTATCGAGATACTTATCGACCATCTGTTCGGTCGTTGCGGATTCGAAATACCAGTACTGTTCGAGCTGTTTCTGGAGGGCATACACCGGATACCGCTGCTCGAAGAAACCGCTCTCGATCGATCGATGATCGCGGTATCGGTCATAGAACGCCTCGGCAACCGTTTCTGTCCAGTGGACATAGGTGAGTTCGACTTCGGGATGGCCGTAATAGACGGCCGGATCGATATACGCCGCCACCGTCTCGGTATCGGGATTGACGATCAGATTCTGAAACCACACGTCGCCGTGAAGCAACGAATACGCTGGCGGATCGGTGAGGATTTCATCGAGATCCGTCGCCAGCGCCAGCACCCGATCGTACATCGTGTCCGGGAGAGCATCCGCCGTGTGGGCGATCTCGGCGACGTGTTCGAGCCGATACTGCCGGAAGAATTCGTCCCACGAAGCCGTCCATGGATTCGGTTGTTCGACCGGACCGGCGAGGGTATCGAACGGAAAGCCAGCCTTCGAGGCAGTTACGCTATGGAGGGCAGCGAGCCCGTCAGCGATATCCCGTTCGACGGTCGGCGTAATCGCGTCGCTCCCGACACATCCCGGCACGTACGCCAATATCAGCAGTGTCTCGTCCACGGCGTGGACCGTCGGCACCGGAAGATCCGTTCGATCATGGAGGTATTCAAGCATCCGCCCTTCGACCGACAGCGGCGTCTCGCCGGTTTTCGCGACCACCGTCTGTCCAGAGACGAGATCGACGCGATGAACCCTGCCCACCAGTCCGCCGTTGAGTGGTTCGATGCTGTTGATCGTTGCACCGAGTTCAGTTCCGACCCATTCGGCGATGACGTCGGCCTCCATTGATCGCGGCCACCACTGCCACCACATTAAGATCGGGGATGCACAGCGATATTCGTCATTCCGTCGCGGCTCCACCGGCCGCACCGGTTAACATTCTTATGTCTCGTTTCGAACAGTATAGTATGAGCACGGTCGACGATCCGATGAATGTCTTCGAATGTTCCACATGCGGGAATATCGGACTTGGGAGCCGGGAGATCACCTGTTGTGAGGAACCGATGCAGGCCGTCTCCGAAGACGACCTAGTGATCGACTCCCCGACGCTCAAGCAGCTATTACGAAGTGTCTTCGATATCTCCGAGACGGAACTGACGGTGTGTCTCTGCGTGATGGAAGCCGGCGAGACAACCGTCAAGGAGCTCGCTGAGGAGATCGGATACGATCGGAGTGTCATCTCACGCCATCTCAACGATCTTGTCGAGCTGGATGTCCTGTATAAACAACGACGATTGCTCGATCAGGGGGGACAGGTCTACGTCTACACACCGGCCGACCCGGAAACCGTCCGTCGGAGCTTCCGCCGGCAGTTTCTCGCTTGGGTTCGAGAAGGAGCTGTCCTCATCGATGAACTTCGTCGGGAGAAAATCGAAGCGATCGTCGAGTCCGATGAGGAGGATGCCGACTGGAAGATCTTCCGCGAACAGTGATCGGTGACCGATGCACCGACGCGACCAGTTTCGGGTGTCACCACTCGTCCGATGGATCGGTGAGATGGGTTGAGCCCCACTCGGCCATGGCCTGAATGATCGGTTCGGTCGACTCGCCGGCCGTTGTAAGCGTGTATTCAACCCGGAACGGCTGTTCGCTAACGATCCTTCGGTCGATCAAGTCGTATTCCTCAAGATGTTTGAGACTCTCCGACAGTACCTTACTGGAGATCCCGTCGATCCCTTCAAGCAATTCGTTATACCCCAGTCGATCGTGTTCCAGTAGCTGGTGGAGGATGACTGGATGCCACTTTCGCCCGAGTAGGGTTCCCGTCGCCGTGATCGGACACCAGTCTTCGCCCTCACACCAGATCGCTGTATCCCCTGCAGACGACATACCTGTACTCGGAGGTCCCTTCTCTTATGGGCCAGTCCAATCGGATCATTAGCGACACAGACGAGGAAGATTGATACATAATGCGAGCATACCTCCGGGATCGGACGGAGGTCGAGCGGGAGGTCAGCAGCGCCAGCCGAAGCGATAACGTGACTGCATTTGTCTGTCCAAACTCACAGCCGACTGGCCGTCCCACCATCGAGGCCGTTGTAGGCGGCAGCGGCGGTAGCGACGGTGAAGACACTGACCACGGCCGACCCGAACTGGGCGAGTAGAAACCCAACGATGTCGGGGAGGAACACTCCTGGAAGACTGAACACGATGTTGACGAACAGCGCGATCAGCACGACGATGACACCAAGGCCGAACAGCGAGAGTCGACTCCCCCCTGTGAGCTCCCAACTCCGACGGAATCCTTCGATGAAGCTCGTATCTTCGACGACGACGAAGACGTTCCAGAAGAACAGACTGATCAACAGGAACACCCCGGGCACGATCAGGAGGAGCAGGCCGATTCCGACGGCGATGCCGAAGACGATCCCGCCGACGATCGTGTTGAGCGCTGCCCAGAGGATCTTACGGGTGAAGACCGTCGTCCGGAGGCTGCCTAAGGGATCCTCAACGAAGATCCGAAGCGCTCCAATGGTCACCACGATTGAGACGATCGTGAGCACCAACGAGAGCACGGCCGCGACGAGCGGTGCGAGGCCGAGCGAGGGCGCGAACGGCTGCATCCCGCCGCCGGTGAACGGCATACCACCCATTCCGGAGGTGCCCATCCCATCCGGAGGCATCGCGTCTCTGTTCGCTCCCGTTGTGACGACGCCGCTGAGTAACGCGAGTACGTAAAAGATCCCAACGAACACAACCCCATTAGGGCTGAGTGTCGTTTCGTAGCCACGTTTGAGTACCGCCGGGATGTCCACTGCCATGGTTCTGTCTCGGCGGATTCAAACCCCGGCTACAAAGAGATGATGACCATCACGTCGGCCGATCGGTTCGAACGAGCTTTGCCTTTCACGCAGTCGAAGGCTGGCGGTGTCAGTGGGTGATACCGGCGAACAGCTGCTGGATGTTCTGTTTTTCAGCGGACATTCGCTTCGGATAGATGCCCAGGGCGATTACGTAGTCGTCGTTGTGACTGAAACGGACTATTCTGATCCGGACGGTAATCTGCTGGCCGGCTTGTTCTCGGGTCGTCTCGAAGACCGAAACGTCCCGTTCTTCGCCGAGTATTGTCGTCCGCTCCGTTCCGATCTCGGTCATATCCCCGGTATTCGAGACGCCGGCGAAACTGAACATTTGCTCGAGGAGGGCCTGTCGATCCATTCGGCCGATCGGATTGAGACCCTGACCGAGCACCTCCGCTTTCGGCGTTGCGACCACGGTCACGATCCCGATCTCATTTCCGGCGGCCGTTTTTTGATAGCTCGCGACGTGGTTCTCGATGATCAGCTCCCGTTGTTCGCCCTGAAACTCGATGGTTCGATTGAGGGTGATCGGTTGGACTGACTGCTCCTCGAACCCAGTCCCCTGAAGTGCCGATTCTTCGATTGTTGCCGCCGTTGCGGTGAAATTAAGTGGTTCCGATCCGCTAACGAATCCAAGACAGCCAGCGGTACTCAACAACACCGCGACGCTGATCGCCAGCCCAGCCCGTATCGCTCGCATGTGTGTGTCAGTAGCAACCATAGGAATAGCGGTTTCGGTGCCGAGTCGGATTTTTGCTGTCTTCTGATTCCCGATCTCTCGATCGAGTTGACCGCGTCCTTGTCATCCTTTGACCCGTTCCCCAGCGAAAATCGGTTGTGGTGACATCCGATCGATCAGCATCTATTATACAGCCGTCTCTCTACTGGCGCAGTAGCGAGTTACTGCCGATGGTCACGATCACACAGGTCGATGCCGAACTGTATCAGCTCCCGGTCGACATGGCCTACAAAGACGAGCCGATCCAGTCGACGTACGTCATTACGACGATCGAAACGGATGGCGGGCCGACCGGCTACGGTATTACTGGGATGCTGTGGCCACGAACGACGATGGAATTTATCAACACGGACGTCGCCCCACTACTCGTCGGTGAGTCGTCGATAGATACCCATCGTATCCGGGAACGGCTTCGTGCAGCGCTCAATGCCCGCTATCAGTCGGGTGTCTGGTGTACCGCTGTGAGTGCGGTCGACATCGCACTCTGGGATATCAATGGCAAGCGCTTCGAGGAGCCGATCTGGCGGTTGCTTGGCGGTGCTCAGGATACCGTCGAGACGTACATCACGTTCGGGCTGCTCGAGTACACCGACGAGCAGGTCGTGACCGTCGCCGAGGAGTTCGTCGCCGACGGGGAATCCCGCCTGAAGCTGCGTGTCGGCGGCGATGATCCCGATCTTCGAGCCGATGGCGCCCGCGTCCAGGCGGTTCGGGAGGCCGTCGGCGACGATGTCGAGCTCATGATCGACGCCAATCATAGCTATTCGCTCAACCAGGCCCTCGAGCTCGCCAACCGGGTCGAGCAATACGATATCACCTGGTTCGAGGAGCCGATCCAGGCCAACGACCTCGATCTCCTGGCTGATTTCCGCCGTCGGTCATCCATCCCGACGGCCGCCGGACAGAACGAAGGGGATCCGATCCGCCACCGGGAGTTCATGAGCCGCGATGCTATCGACGTCAGCCAACCCAACGTCTGTTTCGTCGGAGGATTCACTGGCGGCCAGCAGGTCGCCTTGACCGCCCAGTCGTTCAACCGCAAGATCGCCAACGGTGGGGCGTATCCTCACCTCAACATGCACCTCCAGGCGGGCGTTCCCAACGGCTGGCGCGTGGAATTCCATGATCACGGCACCAAGGCAGCCGAGATCCTCTTTGAGGACCCGCCGGCGTCGAACGACGGTCAGGTCACGCTCCCGACCGATCCCGGCCTCGGACTGACGATCGATTGGGCGACGATCGACGACTACCGCGTCGCCTGATCGATATCGATCATCGATCCGGTCGTGCATTTCGACGCATAGTGTCATAGGCCGCTGTGGCGAGCCCTGCCGACTGAACAACCTTTAGGAGACCATTGCCCAACACATGGACAATGGTAACCAGCGGCCAGCCGCCGAGCGATCCCGCGGCTGACGGGCGGGCCAACTACGACTACCAGATCGACGCGGTTGAGCGCCCCGAACTCCTCGCAGCCCTCGACAGCCGGATCGAGGGCGATGTTCGCTTCGATTCATATTCCCGGCAGCTGTATGCGACCGACGCCTCCGCCTACGAGGTGACACCGATCGGCGTCGTCTTCCCCCGATCGACGGCGGATGTCGCGTCGGTAATGGCCCACTGTGCCGATCACGAAATACCCGTCCTTCCCCGTGGCGGCGGGACGAGTCTGGCCGGCCAGACGGTCAACGAGGCCGTTGTCCTCGATTTTACCCGGTATATGGACACCGTCGTGGACATCGATCCCGACGGCCGGGAAGCGATCTGTCAGCCGGGGACGATCCTCGGCGACCTCAATCATCAACTCGAGGAATATGGGCTGAAGTTCGCCCCCGATCCCTCGACGGCCGATCGGAGCGCGATCGGGGGCGCGATCGGGAACAACACCACCGGCGCGCACTCGCTGTTGTACGGCAAGACCGACGCCTACATCGAGGAACTCGAAGTCGTCCTCGCCGACGGAACGGTCACCCGATTGGGGAAAATGACACTCGAGGAACTCCGTGCACGAGCCGATACCGATGGCTCGCTTGAAGCACGGCTCTACGCCGAGGCCCTACGGATCATCGAGGACGAACGCGACGAGATCGAGGCTGCCTACCCCTCGATCAAGCGCAATGTTTCGGGCTATAACCTCGATGTACTCGTCGAGGAGGCCAAAACGGGGACGGTCAACCTCGCCCGTCTCATGGTCGGTTCGGAGGGAACGCTCGGTATCGCCACCGAGGCGACCGTCTCCCTAGAACCCCTCCCAGAGGCGAAGGCCGTCGGCTTGCTCACCTACCATGGGCTCGTCGAAGCCATGGAGGACGTCGAGACGATCCTCGCACACGATCCCGCCGCCGTCGAGGTGCTCGATGAGCCGTTGCTCGAGCTCGCCCACGACTTAGAGGAGTTCAAGCCCGTCCTCGCGCCGCTTCCCGAGGGGACGAAGGTGTTCCTCCTCGTCGAATTCTACGCTGACTCCGCCGACGCCGCGCGGGCGGACGTCGAGGCGCTGCTCGACGATCGGGTCGGCGACATCGCCTTCGACGGGCTGACTGCGTTCGATCCCGATGAACAGGAGCAGTTCTGGAAGATGCGTAAAGCGTCGACGCCGATTCTGCTCTCGCGGACGACCGACGCCAAACACATCGCCTTCATCGAGGATATCGCGGTGCCGCCGGAGAACCTCCCGGCGTATATCGCGGATTTTCAGGCGGTGTTCGAGGAACACGACACCTTCGGGTCATTCTATGCCCACGCCGGTCCCGGCTGCATCCACGTCCGGCCGCTTATCAATACCAAGACCGAGGAGGGTGTCGTTCGGATGGAGTCGATCGCCGACGCGGCAACCGATCTGGCCGTGAAATACGGCGGCTCGGTATCGGGCGAACACGGCGACGGTCGCGCCCGAACCCAGTGGAACAAGAAACTCTACGGCGAGCATCTCTGGGAAGTCTTCCGGGAGCTGAAGACCGCCGTCGATCCCGACTGGCTGCTCAACCCGGGGACGGTCTGTGGCGACGTCGATATGACCGAGAACCTCCGGTTCGATCCCGACTACGAGTTCGATGCCGGCTTCGAGCCCGCTCTTGAGTGGGACAACGACAACGGTTTCCAGGGGATGGTCGAGCTCTGTCACGGCTGTGGCGGCTGTCGGGGCGATCAGCATACCCTGGGTGGGGTGATGTGTCCGACCTACCGGGCGTCCCAGGAAGAGATCACCTCAACGCGGGGCCGGGCGAACCTGCTCCGGCAGGCAATGAGCGGCGATCTCCCCGAGGAGGAACAGTTCGACGTCGAATTCATGCATGAGGTACTCGATCTCTGCGTGGGCTGTAAGGGCTGTGCCCGGGACTGTCCCAGCGAGGTCGACATGGCGAAACTGAAGGCCGAAGTCGAACACGAATATCACAACCGTCACGGGGCCACGCTCCGGGACCGGCTGTTCGCCAGCATCGATGCCCTCTCGGCGATCGGCAGTGCGACCGCGCCCCTCTCGAACTGGCTGCCGGGGCTTCCGGGTGCCCGATGGCTACTTGAACGAACCGTCGGGATCGCCGCGGACCGCCGGCTCCCCACCTTTCACCGTGAGACGCTGGTGGAATGGTTCGCTGACCGCGGTGGCAGTACCGTCTCCGCGGCCGACGCCGATCGTCGCGTGCTCCTCTTCCCGGATACGTATACCAATTACAACAATCCCGCTGCGGGGAAGGCCGCGGTCGCGGTGCTTGAGCGCGCGGGCTGTCACGTCGCGATCCCCGGCGATCTCGGCGACAGCGGCCGGCCCGCCCACTCGAAGGGGTTTCTCGATCGGGCCCGCGAGACGGCCCGGACGAACGTCGCTACGCTTGCGCCGAAGATACGCGGCGGATGGGATGTCGTCGTCGTCGAACCCTCCGACGCCGTGATGATCCAATCCGATTATCGGGATCTACTGCCCACCGACGATACCGGGACGGTCGCCGCGAACACCTACGGCGTCATGGAGTATCTCGACCTCCAGGACATCGATCTTGAGTCGTCGGCCCCCGAGGAATCGCTGGTTTACCACGGTCACTGTCACCAGAAGGCGACCAAGAAGGCCACCCACGCCGCCGCAGTTCTTCGATCGGTTGGGTTCGATGTCGAGACGCTCGATTCGGGCTGTTGTGGGATGGCCGGAAGCTTCGGCTACGAGGCCGAGCACTACTCGATGAGCAAAGCTATCGCCCGGATCCTCTACGACCAGGTTGACGCCACGGAGGGCACGGTGGTTGCCCCCGGCGCGTCCTGTCGCTCTCAGTTACACGATCACGTCGGCGCGAAACCCCCGCATCCGATCGAGAAAGTGGCTGATACACTCGATTAGTGACTGGCCGCTACTGTTCTCATCGTCCGGTACATCATCTCACTACATCTCAGCGTAGTCCTGCGGTTTCATCGGATCTTCTCCGTCTCTTGCCACGGATCGATCCGTTGTTTACACGGATCCGAGATGTTATATTCGATCCCGACGAGAGTAATTTTAACCATGTCGGGAACAGATACCGACGACCGATCGTGTTGTCCGGAGTGTGGCGGTCGACTCCGTATCGATGGCGGGGAAACGATCTGTGAGGACTGTGGGCTGATCGTCGCCGAAGACCGGATCGATCGTGGACCCGAGTGGCGACCCTTCGAGGCGCTCGACCGCGAGCGGACGGGCGCGCCGCTGACCCGATCTCGGCACGACCGCGGCCTCTCGACGGAGATCGGCCGCGGATCCCGCCGGGTGGCCGGCCGCAAGCGCCGACAGTTGGCCCGCATGCGGCGGCAACACAACCGCGCACGGATCTCGACGAAGGCCGATCGCAACCGCGTCTATGGGTTCACCGAGATCCGTCGGTTGGTCGCCGAGCTCGGACTGCCCCACGCGGTCCGTGACCGGGCTTGTGTCCTCTTTGAATCCGCACAGGACGCTGATCTGCTTCGCGGCCGCTCGATCGAAGGGTTCGCCGCCGCGGTGGTGTATGCGGTCTCCCGGGTCGACGATCTGCCACGCACGATCGGGGAAGTCGTCGCCGTCGCCCACGCGACCGAAAACGAACTCAAGACGGCCTACGACGCCATGAACCGCGAATTAGGCCTGCCGACGGGACCGATCGATCCCGCCGAGTATCTCGCCCGGTTTGCGAGCGAGCTCGACCTCCCGGCGGCGATCGAACGAGCCGCCCGCGAGCACGTCGCGACCGCCGCCGATCGCGGGCTCGTGATCGGCCGCAACCCCTGTGGGATCGCCGCCGCCTGTCTCTACCTCGCGGCCCGCGAGCAGGGCGTCGAACTCACTCAACAAGCGGCCGCTGATGTCGCCGACGTCACACCGGTCACGCTCCGAACCACCTACGTGGCGCTCCGGGACGACGACGGTGAGGATGCATCCGGTGTGGCTGAACGCGCTGACGCCGACGCTGATACTGACAGTCACGAACAGTCCACCGCCGACTGATGTCCCGCAAGAACGGACGCTAAGTCGTCCGGAGATGATCGGTCGAGGGCTCGTACACCTCGCCCTGTCGTTTGAGTTTCTCGATCTCGTGTTCGGCCTTCGATTGCTCCATACCGATCTCATCGGCCCGTGAGAGGACCTCCTCAATAGGCGCGCCCTCCTGGTACTCGTCCTCGATGGTCTGGATGAGCTCGAGGAGGTTCTTGATCCGATCCCGCTGGGATTTCGAGGTCCCCGTCTCGATGACGTCGGCGTCGAACTGGCCGGTCTCGGGATCGATGCCGATGTCCTGCAGACACGACCGGACGATGTCGATCGCACGCTCGGCGTCCGCCTCGTCGACGGTGTCCGACAGTCGGATGCGTGCGGAGGCCTCCGCGAGCCGGATCAACGCCTCGAGCTTCCGTGCGGTCACCGGAACCGGGGCGTCCTCGTCGGTACCCTGCAGTCGGAGATCGACGTAGAAATCCTCGATCGCCGCCTTGGCCCCATCAGTCAGCGTCGGGAAGCAGTTGCGTTTGGCATAGGCGATGTACTTCCGGAACAGCTCCGGTCCGATCGCCGGCTCGGCGTCCGCGCCGATCGCCTCGAGTTCGTCCTCGCTGACGTTCGGGGTCGATAGTTCCGTCCGCTGGGTGGCGACCTCGCCGGCGTAGTTGGTCGAGAGGATGTGTTCGGCCAACGCCCGATCCTCCTCCTCGTCGGGCTGGTCGGTGACGGTGAAGATCAGGTCGAACCGCGAGATCAATGCCGGCTCGAGATCGATCTGCTCGGCGATCGGTTCGTATTGGTCGAACCGGCCGTATTTAGGGTTCGCAGCGCCCAATAGCGAGCATCTGGATTTGAGTGTGGCGTTGATTCCGGCCTTACTTATGCTGATATTTTGTTGTTCGAGTGCTTCGTGCATGGCCGACCGATCCTCGGAATTGTGGACGACCATGCCGTTGGCGATGAAATTGTGGGTGCCTTCGACAGTCAGATCATACACTTGTCGCCCTTTGCCGCTAACTTCTTTGACGTCGGTTACTCGACATCGCTCGACGTCCTGCTCAACCTCCTTTCGATTGGTCCGTTCCGGAGTATCCTTAGATTGGATGGACGAAGCTCCAGGTGCATCGTTGCTAGCACCGCCGTCCGTGACCAGTCCCGCCTCCCGAGTTGGCACGTAGACTTCGTCTCCAGCGGTTAATTCCGATGCCGGTCGCTCCGTTTGTTCCCCTTCCTCTGCGATAATAAACGGGTGATCGCTGGTCGTTGTTATCGAATCGCCAGACTCTAGCGAAACGGTATACAATCTCTCCGGCGCGGTATACTCGTGAACTGCTGTGATCGGTCGGCGGACGATCCGTTCGTCATCAGTCATGGTATATACTGATGCATCGACATCGCGAATCGTTCGACCGTTGGCAAGCGTCTCGATTTCTCCCTCGTTTGCTGCCTGCCGTGCTACCGTTTCGATTGGTCTGTTGTGGCCATCACCCATTCGGACGAGCGTATCGCCGGTGACACACCGCATCTTGTCTAACTCGTCGACAGCAGCGATCCCCTTGTCTGCGAGGACGAGGGCACCTGCTTCTAGTGTCCACTGTTGACCGTCGCCGAAATCATCGCGAACCGCACTCGCCGTAAGGCCGGCGGCCGATGATCCTTTCCCCGAGGTGTACACCGATCGTGGAGCGATATTGCGGATATACTGCAAGAGCTGTGAGTTATGTGACAGAATACCGTTGGTGAGGTAATTGTGAGTATTTTCAACCTCGAGATCGTAGACCCAGTCGTAGTCGGGATCCACCGTCCGGATCGATTCGATCCGCTCCCAGCTGACGTCGTCATCGGTGAGTTCACGGAGTGCTCTGATGTCCTCAGCGACGTTGAGCGATCGCTTGATCTGGTCGCGTACTGTTTGTCTCGCAGCTGCGGTCTGTCCCCCATCCGGCACCACGTTTTTTTGTTCGTAGTAATCGATCGCGGACTGTGTGACATCCATCCCATCAGCGAGCGTTTTCCGAGCAATATTCAACTCTTGTCTGATGGTTTCAATATCCTCCCAGTTTCCGTTCTCAATACGATTCCGTGTTTCACGCAACCACACAAGGCGTTGCTCGAACGCCTCAACAATCATTCGGAGGTGGTGGTGACTCGGGTTTCGATCGCCACGTTCGTAGTGTTGATAGGTCGTTCGTGGAATATTACAGTCGGATTGTGCGAGTTCGAGCGTTTCCCTGATTCGGCGTAACTCGTCGCCGATATCCGGGATCACGTCGATAGTCGTGTTTTTCGCTGTTCCCTCGGACTCGTGAGTTGCAGCGGTTTTCCGGTCCGTAATAAAGCCGATTGTCTCGGCGTATCTGACGAAGTTCGCGCCGCTGATTCGCAGGCGATAGCTGTCATCCCAACGCGTTTCGAGCTGTGATCCGATCCCGCAAGCCAAAAGAAGGCTCCGGAGATTCGCTATCAATTCACGGCTCGCTGATGTTACCGTAATCTCTCGTTCCGTCGTCGAGACGCGTCCCTCTCCTTCGACGTACGCTTTCAAGAACGACTCTTTGATCGACGACGTTGCTTGCATCACCGCTTCCGGCACTCGTTGTTCGGCTGATCCGTCCAGAATCGATAGTTCGAGATTATCGAGGAACCGCACCAATTCGCCGGCTGTGCAGATCAACTCGCTGGCTTGCTTGCCCTTGTGTGGACCGCGTTCGAAGTGATTAACCCCGAGTCGTTCGAGTGCTTCCGCTGCATCGTCGAGTACCTCTTGATCGGTGTTCGTAATCGAGACAAAGCCACCATTATCGTCCCGGTGCTCGACGTCTCCAGCAGCGATGATATAGCCGATGAGACGGGCAAGCCACGGTGTCCATTCCTCGGGAAGATCGAGACGAACAGCGTTCGATGCTTTCGACTCACGATAGCCGATGTCTATCGTATCTTTACCCGTCACCGGACGTGTTCGCGGTACTGCGACGAAGTCGCCGGTCGTGAGGTTATCAGCAGTCACCGGTTTGTACTGTCCGTCGGCTTGGACGAACAGCGGGTGTGATGGCGTCACCTCGACTTCCCGTCCACTCGCCGTCCGAATGCAGTACATCCGATCCGGTGCTTCTCGCTTCCACACTTTCGTCGCTCGCTGATGCTCCATCGATCCGTCGATGCCTAGCGAAGGGACCGTGAACTCGACCTCGTCGTACACTCCATCGTCGACTGGTTTCGGATCGGTGAGATTTTCTTCGACTAATTTACGGATGGGGATCTCACGTCCATCCGAGAGTGTCACTCTCGTATCGCCACCGACGCATTTCCCCGTCCCAGGGTCCCCGATCAGAAGCATATGCATATCGCCCCGAATTCTAGATTCGTCGGGGAGGTGTTTCGTCACGCCCGAGAACAGTTGGAGGGCGATGGCGAGTTTGATCTTCTCATACCCGTAGATCGAAGGGGCGATCGAGTCGACCATCTGCTCGTAGAGATCGGGCGCGTTCGAGAGTTCGACGATCGCCTGGCGGTCGGCCTCGGTGATGTCCATGTCCTCGTACTCTTCGTCCTCGATCGTCAGCGAGTGGCCGTCCATGTAGACGTCGAACAGGCGGGATTTCTGGCCGCCCGACTCCTGCTGTTCGATCCGGAGGGCACCGGTGACCGTGACGTGGTCGCCGGGGGTCACCTCGCCGGTGATGTCGTCCTCGATGTTGACGTCGATGCTCTGGGGCGTCTCGCCGCCACGGAGCCCTTCGGGGCTCTCCTGGACACGGAGTTTCTGGGCATCGACGAACGTCGATTGGTCGTAGTTGATGCCGAAGGGACCCTGGCGTTCACAGCCCTGGCACTCGTGCGGTTCCTGAAACCCCCCCTCGGTCTGGGGGATGTAGGTAAGCGTTCCACAGCGCTGGCATTCGAAGGCGGCCTCCTCGACTTTCGGGCGGACGTCCGTCGCCTTGCGGACGATGCCCTGGACGGCGACGAGAGTGTTGACGTCCCGCGAGCGGATGTCACGGATCTCCGTTGTGTCCGAGAGGTTCTCGATGCGGACATGGGCCTGCCCGAGGCTCACGTCGACTGGGAGATCGTAGAGTCGGAGGGCCTCCTCGGCGTACTCCCGGAGCTGATCCGGCTGGGCGAGGTAATCGTCGGCGATGTCCGGATCGAAGCGATAGAGGTCCTGCCAGTCGATATGTAGCGACCGGCGTTCGGTGGGATACTGTTGGGCGAGATCCCCGATCTCATCGCGGTAGTAGTTCCGGTAGAACTGCTCGAACCGATCGACGAGTTCCCGTTCGTCGGTCTGGGCCATTCGGTACATCCATTACCGGTCACTGTGATAAGAAGGTTCTCACTCCTTAGTGAAACTGAACCGAGTCGATGATTTCCCTGTTCTCCAATCGCACTACAGTAGACCGATCGCATACCATTGACCGGATGAGATTCCGCCGTTCCGGCCGAGCGGACCAGGGTAATGAGTGCTGTCAGCCGATCCCGTGTGGCTCGGAATCAATCCTGTTGTGACCAGCGTTCTCGGATTCAATCCCCGCCGGCGAACCGCTCGCCGATATACTGGCCGAAGGCGATCCCCAGCCCGCCGAAGATCAACAACACCACCAGCCCGCCGATCGATGCCGGCGCGTTCAGCAATTGGGTGGCAAGGCCGTAGAGGACTAACACGACACTGAGCCCGGCCATGAGTTGCCACGTTTCGATGCCCAAGACCATATCTGGGTCTGGTCCGGTTCGCGCATGGGTGTTTCGGTTGTCCGGATACGATCGCCCCGATCCGAGGGTATTTGGCCCGCCATCCCCTGATACTGATAGTCGGATGCCGACATACGAATGTGCCCAGTGTGGGGGAACGGCTGTCGAGCGCCCCTACGACGTCATGCTGGTCGAGGTCAAATGTCCCGAGGAGACCTGTGGCGCCTTCTGTCCGCACGTCAACCTCGACCATCCGGAAGTCGAACGCCTCCGGGAGCAACTCGGGTTGGAACGGTCGGCCGCCGCCGTCGTCGACGCGTTTCGGCCCGATTGATCCGGTCGATTGTCGGGCCGTCCTCGACGGGTCGTGTGTGTCCATCGATCGTTTCCATGGCCCCGCTCGGTGGAACATCGATCGATGACTTTTGCTTCTACCGCCGGATCCCGTCGATCTTCCAGGCCTCGGTCGGTGACGCTCGGGCCGGAATACCCATCAGCACAGCGCCGAGAGGTCGATATCTCCGACCTGATCGGCGGCCGCAGCATACGGCGACCGTATATCCGCCGACCTGTCCGGACGCTGTTTGTCGGCCGTTTCGAACACCGTGTCGAGAAACGCATCGCGAACCGGCGCGTTTTCGAAGAGACCGTGGAGATAGGTCCCGAGGACGGATTCCGTGGCGACGCTCTGTTCCTCCAGCGGTTGAGCAACCGGTGTCGCCGGCGTGGTCCGACCCATGTGGATCTCGTAACCCGAGACGATCCCCCGGGCGCCGTCGATCGGACCACTCCCACTGATCTCCACTGTCATCTGCTGGACCTGTTTTCGGTGGGTAAAGCGGGTCTCGACGGGGAGTAGCCCGATCCCATCGATGACGTCCTCGTCCCCCGTCCCCTCGATCGCGGCGTTCGTGATCCGCTCGCCGAGCATCTGGTAACCACCGCAGATGCCGACGATCGGGCCTTCAAAGTCGGTGAGGATGTCGTCGAATCCGGCGTCCTGCAGGACCAACAGATCATCGACCGTGTTCTTCGTCCCGGGAATGACGACGGCGTCGACATCGGCCAATCCCGTATCGAGCGGGACATATGCGACGCGGACACCCGGGACGCGGGCCAGCGGTGCGAGGTCCGTGAAGTTCGAAATCCGCGGAAGCCGGGGCACACCGATGGTGACCGCCGCCTCCGATGGCATCTCATCGGTACCGATGACGGTGCGTTCCTCCGTCGAGGGGAGGGCGACGCTGTCCTCCTCGGGCAATCCCGGATCGTCGTACGGGATGACATCGAGGACCGGCACGTCCGTCCGGGCCTCCAGCTCCTCGATCCCGGGCTCGAGGAGTGCATCGTCTCCCCGGAATTTGGTGATAAGGATCCCTTCGACGCGGTCCCGGAGGTCCGCCGGCATGAGTTCGAGCGTGCCATAGAGGCTGGCAAAGACGCCACCGCGTTCGATGTCGCCAACGAGAAGGATCGATGCGTCGGCGAACCGGGCGGTCTCGATGTTCGCCAGATCGCGGTCGTGGAGGTTGATCTCGGCGATGCTCCCCGCGCCCTCGGCGATGATCACGTCCTGCTTCGCCGCCAACCGTTCGTAGGCGTCACGGGCTGCCTGTTGGGCGTGATCCCAGTGGTCCCGGTAGTACGCTCCGGGCTCGTAATGGCCGATCGCCTCGCCGTCGATGACGAGTTGACTCTCGCCCTCGCCGCGGGGTTTCAACAGCACGGGGTTCATGTCGGTCGTCGGCGTCACGGTCGCGGCCCGCGCTTGGACGAACTGTGAGACGCCGATCTCCCCCCATTCGCCGTCCGGCGTCAGCACCGCCCGTGCGTTGTTGCTCATGTTCTGCGCCTTGAACGGGGCGACCGCCGTTCCCTGTCGGGCGAGCCGGCGGCAGAGGCCGGCGACGATCGTACTCTTGCCAACGTGACTCGCCGTTCCGGCGACGAGGATCGTGTGGGTCATCGGTCCTCAGCTCCCGTCCGGTCCCGGACGTTCCCGTCGATGGTGTCAGGAGCAGAACGCGCGTAACCGATCAGCGGGTCGCGTTCGAGACTACTCCCGTCGTCGGCTCCGGTCATAGTGCGTCGATGAATGTGTCGAAGGCGCCGCTCGCGGGGTGGACGTGACAGTACGTCCCCAGCGTCTCGTACTCGAAGAGCCCGTCCCGGCTCCCATCGATGCCGGCACCGCGCTCGACGTCGAACGCGAACCGGGCGTCCGTCGCCGGATCGGCGCTGGAGTAGTGAAACTCGTGGCCCCGCAGCGTCTGCCCTGCCCCGGCGGTGAGTGTTCCCGTCCTGGCATGGAGCTCGACGTGATCCAGCGCCTGATAGCGGT
The DNA here is from genome assembly GCA_042219475.1 of Halobacteriales archaeon. Lineage (GTDB taxonomy): Archaea > Halobacteriota > Halobacteria > Halobacteriales > Hikarchaeaceae > Chewarchaeum. Next base: position 1,578 of record JBDGPX010000042.1, on the reverse strand, counting down.
CGTGCATCCGGATATCCGCGGGGAGGATACCGGCCATTCGGTGGGTGTCGCCGTCGGTAGTGGTCAACGTCTCGGCGAGCGCCATCAGACCGCCACACTCGCCGAGCACCGGCCGTCCATCGGCTGCCGCGTCGCCGAGCTGCCGGATCGCTTGACTGCTCGCCAGCGATTCGGCGTGCAGTTCCGGATAGCCGCCGGGCAGATAGACGCCATCACAGCCCGGGAGCGCGTCCCCGGCCGTCGGCGAGAACGCGACCACGTCAGCGCGCTCTCGGAGCCGCTCGATCGTCGCCGGATAGTAGAACCGAAACGCCTCATCCCGTGCGATCGCGATCCGTTTGTCCCTCCCGGCCCGCACCGATGCTGGATCGGGTCGTGGCGGCGCCCGGGCGATGTCGACGATCGCGTCCGTCTGGATGTGTTCGGCCGCCGTATCGAGCGCTTCGGGCCCAAGGGGCGATTCTTCCCCCATGTGCAGCCCGAGATGCCGGTCGGGGATCTCGAGAGCATCGCGTGGCGGAATCCGACCGAAATACGTCAATTCGTCCGGGAGCGCGTCGCGGATCCCCTGCTCGTGGCGGCCACCGTGTGCACGCTGGGCGATGACCCCGGCGACCTCGACCTCGCTGTCGGCGTAGTCGCTGTAGCGCTGGAATCCAAGTGCCGTCGCGGCGATGCTCTCCATGCCCGCCTTCGCGTCGACGACGAGGATCACGGGGAGATCGAGCGACTCGGCGACCATGGCGGTGCTGGAACCGTCGCCGTCGTACAACCCCATCACGCCTTCGACGATGCAGATGTCGCCATCGCCGCGATAGTAGTTCCGCCGGAGTCCGGTCTCGCCCTCGAGCCAGCGGTCGAGCGTTCGGGACGGGCGCCCGGCCACGCGCTCGTGGTGGCTGGGATCGATGAAGTCCGGCCCGGCTTTCGCGGGTTGGACCGCATAGCCGGCGCCTTCGAGGGCGTGGAGGATCGCAAGCGTCGCGATCGTCTTGCCGACGCCGGATCTTGTCCCGCCGATGACGACGCCGTTCATATGTTCACCGAGGGTTCGTCGGTCACGAATCTTTCGTCGGCGGTGAGGCTTTCTCACATCTGCCTGGTGGTGAGTTCTCGGTTTCGCCCCTACGCCGTTTATCCCACTCGATTGACCTACATCGATCACGGTATCGAGGATGTGTTGACCTCCTCCTCCGCGTAAACACGGAGGAATCCCACCACGGGATTTCAGGCCCAGCACTGCGGCCTGTTGGTTTCAAGACCCATCCGTTCCACGCCTCACCTGCTGGGGTTCAGCATCCGCGTGGCTGTCTTGTGGCCCGGTCAACGAAGCCCCATCCGTAGCCGAGTCATCGTCACCGGCCTTCTGCCGGCAAACCCGCTCGCTTCGGCCGTGACTCTCTCCACTACGGTCGTGATACTTGTCTGCATTGTTTATCGCCCCGTTCACGTCGGCTTGATACTCACCCACCCAACAGTCGTCGTTCGAACATCTGAACGTCGCCTGTCGTGGCCGGTAGCCATGTTCACCGCAGGCGTGGCACGCCTTCGACGTGTTCCGGGGATTCACCGTCTCGA